>NZ_JANLOF010000091.1:0-250444 GCF_025466135.1 Pseudomonas sp. 14P_5.3_Bac1
GCCGCCCGGCCCGTTCTCCAACCCAAGCCCGATACCGGCGTACTTGTAGAGGCCGGTAGCAGCTTCGTACTGCAACCGCACAGTCCAATTTGCCGTGACCTTGCCGTCGACGGTTTGAATGGCCGTGGCGTTGGTCTGGATAGCCAGGGTGTTGCCACCCACCGAGGTCTTCAGCGTCTCGATGCTGGACGCGAGCGCGCCCTCGCCGCTGATCCTTGCGGTTTGCTCGGCAGCGACTGCCGCGGCAGTCGCCGCCACCTTCACCTCAACGGCCTCGGTTTTCTGCCCCTGGACAAGATCCCCCTCGATCAATGCTGACTGAGTGGACCAGACTCCAATGTAGGCAGCCTCCGACCCCATCAGCGCGCTATCGTCGCCCTGCAGCGGTGGATTGACCTGTACGTAGATGCCATCTACGCGTTCAGCGGTGGTTTTGACCTTGCCGTCGAGCGTGGTTACCGAGGTCTTCAGCGTGCTCAGGCCCGACGCTGTGGCGACCACGCCGGTGACTGGATCGTTTACCGTCGTCCTCACCGCATTCAACTGCGACGCCTGGGCGCTGATGTCCTGGCCGTGCTGATTGATCGTCGCCGAGTTCTGCTGAACCTGCGTCACCAGGGCGTTTACCGTCTGCGTTACCGTGCCGATATCGGTCCAGTAGGTTGCGTTCGGCGGCGGGTTGTTTGCCGGTACCGGGCCGTTTGCCTGATACAGGTGCTGCCCCACTCGCACAATGTCGTTTAGGGCGTAGGCCTTGGCGGGAACGTACTCAAGGGCGTCGACGATCTGGTCAATCAGGCCTTCCAACTCCTGCTTGGCCGTGTTGATGCGGTTGTTCACCGAACCCGGGCCATTGCCGTCGACAAGGTTGATACGGTCGTTGAGCGTCTTCCCAAGCGACGTTTCGTTGATCTGGCCCTTGATCTGTTCAAGGATCGGCCCGGCGTCCGAACTGGACTGGCCCATCACACCATTCACCACCGGGTAGAACGGACCTATGTTGCCGGTGCGGTCCACCAGGCGCGCCCAGAAGAACAACGTAGCCCCCGCCAGCAGCTGCTGCATGCGATAGTCGGCCTGCGGGTACGCCAGGTCGGCCAGCTTGGTAGCCGCCGCCAGGTTGTTCGCCGGGCCATACCACAGCTCGGTGCGCTGGGTGTCTTCTGCACCGGGTGGGAAGCCCCACTTGATGCTGATCCCGAACAGTTCGCTGGTGGTGCGCAGGAACGACACCGCCGGCGGCACACCCTCTTTGCCTTTGACGTTCGTCAAAATCGAATTGCGCCAGACCGAACTGATATCGAACGCGCTCACCGCACGAACTCGAGCAACGTAGGCTCCGGCGTAGATTCCGACCACGTCCACGTTGGTCATGCCAGTGCGGAGCACCTTGATCCAGTTGCCGCTGTCCTTGCGCCACTCCACGTCGTACCCGACCGCGCCATCCACAGCTGGCCAGCTTATAGTCATGGTGGCCACCGCCAACCCCTGGACCACAGATGACGTTGAAGTCAAAGAGATGCTGGCCGGCGCTGGCACCACAGTGATTGGGAGGATGCTGATCGGCCTTTCCTCCAGGCGCGCCCCGGTGTCGATGTGCGCGAACTTGCTCGGTTCGAACTGCAACGCGCTGATTTCGAAGTCGCCCTCTGTGGTGCGCTTGGTGCGCAACACGCGGTAAAGCGGGATCGCCAGGTCATCTGCGTCGAGTGCCCATTGCAGCTGCGCGATCGGTGGCTCGCTGTAAGCGACGGTTACAGTCACAGCACGGCCATTGACGCTCTGCACAGTGCGACCTTCAGCGCGGCCACCCGGCAGATTGATGATCAGTCGGTCACCCACCTTGGCATGGGTGTCGCGGTCGAGAGTCACCAATCGGCCTGCGGCCGACGAGATACGTCCGCCAACCTCTCGCCCCGCCAGTAACGAATCCGCCACCGGGATGATGTGGCCTGGCAGCGGAATCACACCCTCCATGCCGGTCTTGAACGATACAGTGCGGTCTTGGTTGTTACTCAAGATCGCCCACTTTCCGCGGCGCTGGGCCTCGGATGCGCGGGTGCAGCCAATGGCGCTAAGTTCGGTCGGCCGGTCACCATAACGGCGCTGTAGATCCGGTTCCGAAAACGGGATGACGTCGGTTTCGTAGTTGTTCGCTGGGTTGTCGTAGCTGACTAGCGCTCGGGTGTAACGGGTCTTGGCCGAGGCACTACCATACGAGAATTTGCCGTCGACCACGTTGGCTCGGGTGAAGACGTAGTCGAAGTCCTGCGCGCGCGGCATATCGGCCTGCATCACCAACTGGCCCTGGGCCCAGTAAGTCATTCCGCGGTAGATAGCGGAAATATCGCGCAGCAGCGACCACGCGTCCGCTTTGCCCTGAAGGTTCATGTCACACAGAAAGCGTGGCTCAGTACCGCCAATGCCGTCTGGCACAGACTGATCGCAATACTGCGCAATCCGATACAGCTCCCACTTATCGACCATGAACGACTTGATGCGCTTGCCCAAGCCGAAGCGGTCCTCTGTGCAAATCCCGTAGGTGATCCAGGCAGGGTTGTTCGTCCAGGCCGACTTCATGGTGCCGTCCCAAGTGCCGCTGTAAGTGCGTGACACAGGGTCGTAATTGCTGGGCACCATCCATCGACGTGCCTTGCACTTCGTTGTGACGACGGGGATGTTGGTGAATTGCTCGGCATCGAACTCGATGTACAGCAGCGCTGTGTTCGGGTACCGAAGCTTAGCGTCGATCACCTCGGTGTAGCCGGCGATCAGCATGGTGTCGGCGATTTTGTTGCTGTTCTGGTTTGGGGTCAGCCGACGCACCCGGATCTGCCAGCCCGTGATTGCCGTGGGCAGATCGATGCGCCGCGAGCGCTCGTATCGAGTGGTGGTCTTTCCGTCCACCGCGTCCACCAGCACCTGCTGATATGCGCCCCCGTCGGTGGCGATGTCGATGGCGTACTGAATGCGGTATCCACCGACGTTGCCCTGATCGTCAGCGCGCTGCAAAGCCGGCCAGGCCAGGCGAATGCGCACCGCGGATAGCTGCGTGTTGAAGATCGATCGCACCCACGCGGCATCACTGCGCAATTCGATGTTCAGCGACGTCTCGTTGTCGACCGAAGGAATGCCCGGGATATAGGTCTGGTCCACGGAGCCTGGACGCCAGTCCCACTTCACATTCGGAAAGTTGTAGTTGCCGCTGGCATCCCTGATTGGCGTGCCGTCCAGCTTCACCGTGTAGTCGGTAGGGGCCTGGTCGAACTCACCCTCCCCGACGGCAATCAAGATTTTTGCCAGGTTGGTAGAGCGCAGGCTATCGCTGGCTTCAACTGGCGACTTTGGCTTGGCGCTGCCGCCTTTTTCGCCGTGGATCTCGAGGTTTCCTGCTGCGCCCATGCTTTTTCTCCAAGCGTAAAAAAACCGCCTCTCGGGCGGTGGTGTTGTTGCAGGTCCGACTACGTTTTGTCTTCGGCGGTGATCGATGCAGAGATGATCATGCCGCCCCAGTCGCGCTCGCCGATGCATATCGGTACCGGGTTACCGCTGGCGGTGGTGTTCTTGGCGCCGCCGAAAGCATAGGAGGGAGCATTTTCCGGTGCTGCACTTTGCTTGAGGCCTGAGGCCTGGGGGCTGAGCATCTGAATGACGCCACCAGCAGCCAAGCCAACGCCAAGTTGAACAGCCCAGGTCTGACCGAAATATGAGCCGGCAACTACGAGAACGGCCCCGATAACCGTCTGTAGCAGCCCGGCGCGCTTGCTGCCATGGATGACCGGAACGATTTTCAACTCACGGGTGCCGCCGATTTCAAGGTCTTTAACACCAATGTTTTTACCGTTTCTGTATATGGCAAACCGCATACCAAGACCGTCAAGGCGCTTAATCTCAGCCTCAAAACCATCCAACGTACAGTTCAGTGCCTTAAAAACTTCCCAAGACCTACCGCTATCCAGCGCCCTTCGGTGAACCGGTCCGAACTTTCTGGCAAGAGCGCCCGTAAGCTTGATTACGGTGACAGGCTCATAATTGACCGCACTGGTTGCCATGCTTTTCTCCAATCGAAAAAAAACCGCCCGGAGGCGGCTTGCTCATTGCATTGTGGGTGATAAATCCATGCTCATTGATGAGTCTATGGAAATTCTGAATTTCTTTGTGGCTCCCGCCTTTAGATTCGCTTCACGTTCTTTCAAGCCGCTACCGCACGATGCCGCACTGATTATGTGTTCACCGGATGGAACAAAGAACCGCGCTGTTTCACCAGTTCCAATTTCTGCGGATTTTTTCCCGTCGATGCTGATAGTCGTGTTGCAACCGCTACCGACGAAGCCTTTATCGCGAGTAACGATCAACACGGCGTCTGCGCTGCCCTGCTTCTGATATCCGAATAAGCGCGAGCTCGGCACGGGGTCTGCCTGCCCCGATGGGACCGGAGATGTCGCACAACCCGCCAACAGCGATACCGCCAGCACTCCTAAAATCAACTTCATACGGTTCACTCCTGTGGAAAGGCAATTACCTTATCACCGAGCATCCCGGTGGCGCAGCACCAGGCGCGTGCGCTCTAGCCAGGGGCCACCAAAAACGATCAGCTCCGACGGCCTGCCGTACAGGTGGTGCAGAAGGAACGGCCCAGGGCCGAAAGTAGCGGCGTCCTCGTCCGGCAGTGTTGCATCTGATCCGAGAAAGATGCCGGCGTGGTTCGGGTGGGCCGTGCGGCCTACCTGCATCACGATCATGTCGCCACGCTGCGGTTTGTCCACGCGCACGAAGCCGGCGGCCTCGTAATTCGCCTCGTACAAGCTGACGTTGCCTGCACTCTCCCACCAGCCGTCGGCGCGCTGGAAGGACTCAAATTCAATACCCCACTCGCGCTTGTACCAATCGGCGCACACCTGCCAGCAGTCCCAGGCACCGTGCACGAAGGGTCGCTTGAGCAGCGGCACGGCGCCCGAGGGCATGACGGTGCGCATGTCGCCCTCGGGCCAGCTGAGGATGTGCCAGGGTAGCGCCGTGGCCCCGCACATTGCCAAGTCACGCGGCGAAGGGCGACTGGTGGCATCGGGGTGCGAATGAACGATGCCGATCACTTCGCCAACGTCTTCAGCAGCGGCGTATTCCTCCGGATCGATGCGGAACTCTTCGCTCGGGTCGGTGGCAGTGTTGCGGCATGGGAAATACTCCTGTGCCCGGCCCACCGCCAGCAGTAGCCCGCAGCACTCTTTCGGGTACTCCGCTGCCGCGTGCGCCCGGATCGCGTTCAAAACGTGTTTGCGCATTATTAGCTCCTGGCAATCAAGGACACGGCGGGGAAACCGCCAAATGGGTAGGGGTTGCCCTCACCGAACCGAGGAATGCAGCCGCGGCCCAGCGTGGCATCACACTGGTCGAGCTCAGGGTTATCCGTGAGGTTGCCGTCCTCGTCACGGTAAGGGCCCGTATATCCACAGTTCGGACCGCGATAGCCGCCGGTGAGGCACCAGTGGCAGAGCGTCGTGGCCTGCCGGCCGATTGATTCGCCGCCGACGTCGCCGGGGCTGGCCAGCTCCCAACTAACCGATTCCCCGTCCTCATTCGTTTTCTGGTCGATGTACCAGATCTCGATGGTCTCCTGGGTTGGGTCGGCGGTTGGATTGCCGCCTGGGAAGTTTTCAGCATCAAGGTAGCTGCCAAGCGTGTGGCGCATGGTCAGCTTGAAATCGGCTAGATCCTGGAACGCCAGGCAAAGCGCAGTGATGCGCCCGTTCACATTGCCGACAGCCAGCGAAGGTCGAACCGCCGTCCCATCGCCGTTTGCTTCAATGCCGTCGATCTGCATCGGCCAGGCGCCGTACTCCTCGCCCTGCCAATAGATGGGTTTCGCCGGCAGTTGGTCCGCCTGCGCGCCGGCGGCAATCAGCTCCGCTGGCGTGTGCGGGATGGAATGTCCGTGAAAGCGCAAAACGTCTGCGCCAAAGTCAGTGCCGTCCAATTCAAAGAGCAGCACTTCGCTGCCAGGCTCAAGGGCCTGGATGTCACTGATCAGCGGCATGGTTGCCCCTTATGGAAGAAAAGATTGGGTGAAAGTGGTGGTCAGGGTGAACATCCCGGCCCCGTTCGGGGTGATAGACGGGGCCGTAGCGCGAAAGAACGAAAGCTCACCCAACGGCGGCGTCCAGAAGAAGGACTTGTGCCCGGCGTGCCGGTCGAGAAAGCCCTTGATCTCCAAGGCCACCGCCTCTTTCACAACGAAAGTCAGCGGCCAGTTGTCGACCCGATTATTCGGGCCGTCGCCAACCACCTGTTCGTAACCGCTCCCAAACTTTGACGTTCGGTTGCGGTATTCAGGAGCACTGGTGGGCGAGCCCATCGGGCACCAGGTGAAAGTTTCAACGGCCATTAACGAGCCTCCAAATCTGTCCGCCGGGTTGGGTTTGTCTTGCGATTTCCTGCTGGGCGCCCCGCTGCGCGACGTCGGCATATGCCTGTCCAAGCGCCTGGGTGTCCTGATCAGTGGCACCTCCCTGGGCTGCGGGCACTTGGAACGATTGGTTGATCGTCACGCCGCCAGCGGATGCCTTTGGCGCGGAAGATCCGCCAGACAAGCCCACGTAGCCGCCGTCTGCATATCCGCGTTTGTTCAGGTTGACGAGGTAGTCCTTCATGCCCGGTTGATTCACTACCTCCTTGCGGATCACCACTTCGTCGCCGTGGACAATACCTTTGGGCTCCATTTTGCCGCCAGGCCCCGTCCACCCCCCCTCGTCGAAGTACTGGGAGGTGTAGCCGGCCGCAGTGCTGCCCAGCGAAGCCGGGGCGGAGCCTCCAGCGAACGCGCTACCGATCGCAGCGCCAAGTCCGCTACCAGCGATGCTGCTGAACACGTTCGAGGCTGCCGACTGCAGCGCCATCTTGGCGATCATCTTCGCAAAGCTCTTCGCCACATCACCGAAGCTCTGATCGGCGCCGAAAGCCCAATCTACTGCCGCATCCGTCAGCCCGTCGTACAGCGACGTGAACGCGGATTTAGCCTGGCCGGCAACGTCCTTTGCCTGGTCGTTATAGTTTTGGAACGCGGCTGATGCGCCTAGCGACCAATCACCCCGGGCCTTGTCCTCATCGTCGTAATACTTGGTCTGCATCGCGGTGCGCTTGTCTAGCGCAGATTGGAGGGCCTGGGTTTCCTTGTCATACAGTTCGGTGCTGAACTGGTCCTTGTTGCTTTTGTTGTAATCGGAGGTCAGCTTGTCCATTTGCGACTGGTAGGACTGCTGAATGGTCAGCTGCTCCTGCAGGCGCTTGCGCTGCTCGTCGCCAAGCCCAATACCCGCCAGGTTGTTATCCAGCCCCTGCTGGGCGCTGGCGAGCTGGCTTTTCAGGTTCTCATCGAACGCCGCGAGCTTTTTGCGAGTCTCCAGCCCCTTTTCGCGCAGCGTGTTTTCAGCTTCGAGCGCGGCGTTGCGTTTGAGCTGCGCGGTGATCAGCTCCTGGCTCGCCAAAAGTGACTTCTGGTCGGCGGTAAGTGTTTTCTTGCCCTTGATGTCAGCCAGTTGCTGCTCGAATTCGACCAGCTTTTTGGCGTTCGTGCCCAGGGTTTGGCTTGCCGCCGACTGATCACCGATGAGCGCGTTTTGCTGCTGGAGAACGGCGTACTGTTGTCGCGCTTGGTCAAGCGCTTTGATTCCTGCATCTTCGCGATACTGGGGCTTCTTCGCGACCGCAGGGTCTTTGTACTTGTCGTTGATGTTGGCGATGTCTTTCTTCTGCTGATCGGGAGAGATCAGCAGCGATTTGTCGCCAGAGGCGCGCGCCTGAATGATCCGACGCTCAACAAGCATCCGGTATTCACCCAACTCGCGGGCGCGCTTATCAGCATTGGTCTCCGTTTCCTTGCGCAGCTTGTCCAAGGTAACCTGGTCAGCAAGAGCCAGCTGCTGCTGCTGTTGCTGAAAGCCGCGCGCGGCGGCCCGGCGCTCCTCTTCAGCCTTCAACACCAGCTTCTGAGTTTTTTCGGCCTCCAGTGCGTCGACGCGAAAACTGTCATCAGGCACAAGGTTGCTGAAGCCGTCCGACTTGTTCAGCTTCCGAGCGTTGGCGATCGCATTCAGTTGCTTATCCAAAGCAGCGATCTGTTGATCCAGCGTGTCCGTGCGACCCACATTGAGCGCGGCATCCCACGCTTCTTTTGCCGCATTTTTTACGCCGTTCCAGCTGAGCTCTAAATAGCCAAGGTTCTTCTTGATCGAATCGGATGTGCGGTTCAGACCTTGCTCGTACGTATCGTTCGCCAGGGCGGCGGCTTCTTGAGTTTTCCCCTGCTGCTGTAGCGCTTTGATCTGCTCATAAGTCGTTGCCGTTAGGAAATTCATCGACTCGTTGAGCTTCAAAATCTCCGCAGCGGGGTCCTTGGCGATCTTTTCGAAGTTTTTGACAGTCTCGTCGGCAGCCTGCCCTGTCGCCGACTCAAACTTGATTGCAGCCTCGGCAATTCCCTGGAACGCTTGCACGGGGATGCGCGTAGACCCGGCCAGTTGAGCCAGCACGGCCGAGGCCTTGCCGATGGTCCCGTTTGCCAGGGAGATCTGCTGCGCAAGCGTCGATAACTGTCCCGCCGTGGTTCCTACGGTGTTGCCCGTCATCGCCAGAGAGGTGTTGTAGGCTGTGGCTTCGTCGCTGCCCTGCTTGTATGCCAAAGCCAGCACAGCGGCCGCAGCAGCTGCCACGGTAAACGGGTTTACCAGCCCGAGAACGTAGCCGCCCAAGGCCTTCGCCGCCGGCACAACGCCGCCGAACATATCCTTGAGTTGACCGCCCTGCTGCAAGAACACCGTCATTGGGTTCTGACCGGCTTGCAGCGACACAGCAATGTCAGTGAACTGAGCGGGCACGCCGCGCAGATTCGCTGCGTATTGTTTTGCGGTCTGCCCATTCTTGGCCATGACCTTGTCGACTTTTTCGACCTCTTCCCTCTGTTGCTTCAGTTTGCTGAGGTAGGTGTCGAAGTCGGTTTTATCCAACCGGCCAGCAGCGCGGTGTTTGCGCAACTGTTCTTCCATCTTGTCGAGGCGCCCATAAGCGCCAATGACCGGGTCAATCTGACCGACCAGCTTATCGAGCTGTCCAGCTTGATAGGCGGCTTCCTTGGTCGCCGATTTGAGCGCCCGCTGGGCCCGATCCATGCCCTTTTCAAAGCCACCGGTATTGGCCACCAGATCGACCGTCAGCTGGCCAAGTGAATCAACAGCCATAAATCACCTCTTGACCGACTGCAGCAACCTGAACAGGTCCTGGGCGGAGGTCTGCACCTCTTCAACTTCGTCTCCGCGTTTAGGCAGGAAGTCGTCGAAATTGGCCTTGCCGCCGTGCACGTTATTCAGAATGGTGGCGAGCAGGGCAATGCCCCGCTCGATCCTTGTTCCCCAGTTCAGCGTTCCGTTCTGCTCGACATACGCCATCCACGAAAGCGCCTCGTTGTAGGTGAGGCTGGCCTTCGCTTCGGCGATGGTTCGCCCGCCGATGCCATTGAGCACCAGCTCATGCCAGAACTCTTCGGCGGGCCCTATTTTTTTGGCTTGTCGGCCTGGCCTGCACCGTTCGCCTCAGAAATAGCGTTGAGAAGGACAATCGTGAGCTCGGCGGACAGAGGGCCGTGGCCGGAGGCCTCAGAACCAACCACATCCTCAACGGTGAAAACCGGGGTACCGTCTTTCTTGAGGATGTTCGCCGCGATTCGTGTCGCCAGGAAGTCAGCGCCCTTTTCCTGCTCCTTCCAGCGCTCGGTGAGCTCGACAAAAGACTCTTGGCGGACGTAGATCGTGGCTTTCTGAGGCTTACCACCCGCGTGCCAGACAATGTCCTTCTTGACCGGTGGCGGGGAGAATGCGCCGGCGGCTTGTAACGACTGGATACTGAGGTCCATGTTTGGTCCTTATGGCGTAATGACTTTGGGAACGAAGACCGGGTCGCCAGAAACCTGAATGCCGACGGTGGACTTCACAACGTCATTCAGCGCGAAGCTGAACGGGAAGCTGTTCATGTAGCCCTCGAAGGTGATCCAGGTGCGAGTTTTCGGCAGGTTGAAATCGAAATCAGAGCCGACGACGGCAGTTGCGGTAGCACCAGTACCACCGCCACCACCGGTTAGAGCGATGGACGGAGCAGAGGTGTAGCCGGAGCCCGCGTTAGTGATGATGAAACCTGTCACCGAGCCACCCGAAACAGTTGCCGTAGCAGTTGCGCCAGTACCGCCACCACCGGTCAGCGCAACAGACGGTGCCGAGGTGTAGCCAGTGCCGCCGCTGGTGAGGCTGATAGCCGAGAGCGAACCTTCCTGGCTGACGGTTGGCGGAATGCCTTCCAGATCGCCCTGGGCGTTCACAATGCGGCCGTCAGACCAGCCAATTGCCCAAAGCAGTTTGGTGCCGGCGGTTTTGAGTTGGTGCAGTCGTACGTGCGCGGGCTCTTGCGGGTCAATGTTCAAACCGAACGACGCGGAACCTGGCTCGGCGAGGCCGGCTTCGTATTCCCTGGCACTGGAGTTCATGCAGGTCGTTTCGATCTGCGCAATGCTGGTGTCGATCCCGTCCAGAGAGGTGAAGCAGCCGACCACCAAAAGAGCTTTGGTGAGCGGGTCAATGGCATAGAGGTCCGTGCCTTGGGTTTTAATGGTCAATTTGTACTCCCTGATTTTCCTGGAAAATCACTGTTGGGCGGGCATAAAAAAACCCGCCGAAGCGGGTCGTTCTTTTCTGTTTTCCGGCTACAAACTCACCAGCCAGGCAACGTCGAAACCTTTGCGATAGCTGTGGGTGTCCTTGTCCCTGGTGTCGATACCGAAACCAGTGATGTATGCCTGCTGGGCAATTACGCGACGCAGGGCAACGACCACGTCGTCAGCCGACGACGCGGTGTCGGCGTACACGTCGACCTGAAGGCCATATCTGTCTGTGCTTGGCACACAGTTGATGTAGTTGAGCGGCGAGCCGCTGACGACCTGCCAGACCACATAGGGCTTGGCTGTGCCCTCTGGCGCCTCGCCGTGTGGATAGAGTCGTGTCGGCCCGGCGCCGAGCAACGCGGTTACCGCAGGACTTGCGGCGCACACCTTAAAAATGGGCGCGGTCATCAATTCACCCCAAGCTTGATCAGTTGGTACTTGGCCGAACTAAGAAACTCCTGGAACAACTGCTCTCGGTTGTTGGCCAGCGCCGGGCGCAGGAACGGTTTTGCTCGATTCTTTTCAGTTCCGAGCTCGACCCACCACCAGTAGAACGTATTGCCGCCCTTCTGGCCGCGTTTGCGCATTCGCACGCCCACCGAGATCACCACGGCGCCGAGCTCCTGCCCAAGCGCTTTGCGCTCAACCATGGCCAGGTTGGCCGGGATGAAGTTGGCAGTCTCCGGATCATCGATGCGCGATGCGCGGTCCTTCGCGTCGATCAGCACGATGTCCATTGCGTCCTTGGCCGCCGGGGTGACCACCTTGCGGCGCATCTCCTCCGTCAGCCCCTTGAACCTGGCTGACAAAGCATCGGCGCCGGTGAGGTTGTACGAGACCCAATCAGCCATCATTCACCCCCGAGGAAACCAGCAGCGTGAGATATTCCTTACGCGAGTTCGGGTCCATCAGCGGCGGGCCAACAATTGCGCAAACCGCACCGCTATCCAGCACGACCCGCATCTCAGCTGTTATGCCGGCGCGGTATCGGATCACTACGCGGCTCTTGGCCTCAGATTGAACTGCCTGGGCCGCAATAAAATCGCGAGCACTCAGATCCTCAACCGAAGCCCAAACGCGGACAAAATCTACCCACTTCTCGGTCAATTGCTCCCCGGTTTTTGGATCCTGCGCTGATAGCTTGCGCTGGATCTGTACCCGATGCTTCAGTTTGCCGGCTTGCATCAGAAACGCTTCCTGTACCAGAGCAGCCTGTCGACTGCCAGAGGGACGGCCGAGGGTGCACCACTCATTACCACCGCCTCGCGATTCGCATACCAGTGGCCGACCAGCAACAACAGGGCCTGTTCAACGTCTCTGGTAAGCCCCATCTCAGCCGGATCGACCGGATCGCCATCCACCAGCTTGCGGTCGCAGTGCTGCTCAATATGCGCCTTGGCCGCTTCGAGGTAGCCACCGATCAGCGCGTCTTCTTCGTCGCCATCGACTCGCAGATGCAGCTTCACGGTGGTCATTTCGAGCATTTACTTGGCCTCTTTGCCGGATTTATCAGCTGCACCCTTTTCAGACGCGGCTTTATCGGCCGCTTCCTTGTCAGCCGCTGCTTTATCGGCCGCTGCCTTGTCAGCCGCTGCCTTGTCAGCCGCTGCTTTATCGGCCGCGGTCTTGTTCTCGCTTGGGGATGACGGTTTGGTTTCCTTGGGATTGGTCACCCGGGGCTTACCATTGGCATCGAGTTCGACCACGAGCCCTTTCCCGACCAAGGTATGCGCGTATTCGTCGTCAGCCTCATCAAAAACAACGCCCGCTTTCACCTTGTTGGAATCCGCGCCAAGCAGGAGGCCGTTACCAACGAACCCCCAGAGTGTTTTGACTTTCATGATCGCTCCTAAAATGAAAAGGCCGGCATAAGGCCGGCCATTTATGCTGGCTGTTGGTTAAGCGGCGACTGAGAACTTGCCCTTGACCAAGGCTTCCTTCCGGCGAACGCCAAGCCCCAGACGTTCTTCCACCAGCAGCGCAATTTCGTTCCGGATGAACTGATCGTTGATCAGCCCCATCTTGAACTGGAACGACATGCGGTCGAACAGCGTGGTTGAGCGCGCGAAGTTCGCCACCAGGAACTCACCGCCGACATCACCTGTGCCTTCGTCCATGCTGTCCGAAGTGATCACCGGGCGACCCCACAGGATCGGAGTGACCAACCCCTGCAGATTGGCGAACAGGTAACGGTTCTCGCCATCTTTCTGCAGTTCGATGTTCATCCAGTCGAGCTCGGTCATCACCACGCCATCGGCTGACATTTGCGACTGTTTGCGCACCTGGTAGATAGCGCGGCGCACCAGATCAATTGCAGTATCACCGGCCTTGCTAAGAGCAGCGCTGTAGCTAGTGGCCTGGGTCATCAGGCCGTTCAGGTTCTCACCTGTGCCGTCGCCCTTGAGGATCTGGCCTTCTTCTTCGAGTTTCAGGTCGTAACGCAGCAATTGCTGCATGTAGGCGAACATCTGAGGAACGTCAGAGAGCACCTCGTCGGTAGCTGGCATCCACACCGCGATCTTCTTCACCCGATCCGTCTCGGTAGTGAAAGTGACATTGCTGGTAGGCTTCAAGCCGCCCTCGGCGACAGGTTCAGCGCCCCGCGTATGCACGTTCTCGCGGAAGTAGGTGTAGCTCTGGCCTGTCACTGGGATAGTGGTGAGCAAGTCGCGGATGCGCAGTTCCTGACGAATTCCGGGCTGAATCACCGGGTCGTAGATCGGAGCCACTAGACCAGCGCTGCCTACCTTCATTTCCTTCATGCCGGCCAGGTCAGACTTGGTGACTTCGATCTCGGCCATGCTGACGTTTTTTTGCTGCAGGCCCTTGTAGTTATCATGGGTGCCAACAAGATCAATAAAGGACTTGCCCTCGCCTGGCTGGCCGCGCAGCTTGACGCCCTTCTGCTCCAAGTCTTGGACTTGGTCAATTACCCGCTGCAGTTCGCCCTTCTGGTTATCGATCTGGCTCTTCAGGTCGGTCGTGACCTTGTTGCCCTTTTCAACCTCGGCGATGGCCGCGTCGTATTTAGCTTGTAAACCACTGAAGCCAGTCTTCAGTTGCAGCTCCAGGGAATCTTTCAGTTCTTTTACTTCGCTCATGGCGATACTCCGAAATGGTGGGTGAACAGCGTGGAAATTTGTTTCAGCTCATCCACGATCACCGTGGCCTCGCTGCCGCCGTCACGGCGTAGCGCGGAATAGCCGAGCGAAGCGACTGCTGCCGCCTCCTTTTGAGAAAGCCCAATGCGCTCACGCAAGGCGTTCTCGAAAAGTCGAATGTCTGATTTCACAGTGAGGATCTGCGCCGCGGGATTCATCCCGAAAGGCACGAAGGAGGCTTCCCAGAGCTCGGCTTCCTTGATGATCCGAACACGGCGCCCGCCGCGTTCCTCGAAGCTTTCCTTGATGGTGTTGAAGCCGATCGACATGCTGTCGAGAATTTCGGCCTTCATCAGTTCATAAGCGTCGCGCGCATAACTGACCGCGAGATTGACCTTGCCTTTGAGCAGCAGCCCGTGATCATCCTGCGTGTAGTCAGCGGCGCCGACCAACCGCGTCAGGTCGTGGTAGAGCGCAAGCTTCAACTTGCCTCCGCGGGTGGCCTTTACCCGAGTAAAAGCACCGGGCAGGATGACGTCATCGCCAAGGTCAACGTTGTTGAAAACCGCGGCGTAGCCTTCAAAATTGCCAGCGTCGTCCACCGCCTTGAGTTCAAACGGGACTTCAAGTTTTGACATTGGTCTGCATCTCCCACCGGGTCACCCGGTTGTATTCATCGCCGTCCAGGGGTGGCAAATTCTCTTTCTCGCGCACTTCGTTGATGGTCATCCAGCCAGAGCCGCCGGAACCGCCCAGGGCGCTGCCGTAGTAGGTGGAGCGGCCGGCGCTATCAGCACGTAAAAGCCCCTCCACCGTAAATTCGACGAATCTGGAAAGCTTGCGGTAGACCTTGTCGTTGAATTCATCTTCAACGGCGTCGATATAGGGCTTCAGTCCAAAGGTGATAAACCCGGTGAGCTGCTGCTCCAGGTTGGAACCCATGATGGAAGTTTTGCCGGCGCGGTTTGCCAGCCAAAGGGGAACGCCGTATATGCCGGCCAGAGCCTCTTCCTGAAACTGCTGAGACTCAATGAACTGCGCATCGCGCTGGCTCAGCCCGGCGGGAACGATTTTCGGGTTACCTTGCAGGATGGCCATCTTGCCAATGTCATCCACGTCTCCTTTGCGCACATCGGGAAACTTTTCCATAACCTGGGCCTGCTGGGCCTTTGTCAGGAAGTTCTCGTAGATGACATATCCGCCTGTGAACCCGCCCTTGCGCATAAACCGCGATGACCACTGCTGCCCAGCCTTCGCCAAACCCATGGTTTCTGCCTGGTATTCAATGGGCGATAAGCCCACGACCCCGTCGAGGCTGAAAAGCTTGAAATGCAACATGAATTCAGGGGAAACCGGAAAACGATCTCCGTCTTTTGGCGTGACCCAGTAAATCAGCTCGTCATCGGTGTCGATGGTGACGGTGTTGCAGTCCAAGGGAACAAAGCCGATGGCGTCACCGTTTCGGTTTCGCTCGATCAGTGCGAACGCGTTTCCGCGCAGCGCCATATTCACCACGACGAATTTGAGGAAGTTCAGCATCGTCATGTATGGATTCGGCTTTCGCAGAAGTTTGAGCAATCGATCATCGCCGGAAACCTGCTTGCGACCCTTCGCTGCGTCCTCAAACAACTTGAGAGGCAGGCCGCTCAACGATTCCGAAAGGATCTTCACGCAAGACCAGACCATGCTGATCGACAGCGCGGTCTTGGTAGTGACGGTGACCCCGGATTTCGTACGCTTTCCGCCGATTTCCATGTCTACCTCGACATAGTCACCAGTAGTCGGGTCGGTGTAGCCGAAAAAGCCCCAGGTGCGGGGGTTGTACCAGCGAAATTCCATGGTCAGCCTACTAGTCCGAAAAATCCGTTATTGAGGTAGTCGTCCATGCCGCCGAGCGCCTCGGGATTGAGGGAAAGCAGCGATACGGCGTTGAACGTGGCCATGAGCGGGTCAATTTTCGCGGTGCCCGACGCCTGCTTAGTGATGAGGAATGCATTTGCCGAAGGCACGCCTTTCGCGTTACCGCACGCCCAGGCCATTAGCGGCTGTCCGCAGTGCAAAAACGCGCCCTCGGCAAGCTTGCGCTCAGTGGTTTTAATTGCCCCAGTGAGCTTCCAGCCTTGGGATATGCCGATAATTTTGTCCTCCTCGACGCCAGCGTCAGCCAGCGCATCAAGCACCGCGCCGATCCCAGCGGGGTCAAGGCCAACCTTGTCCAGCAACCCGGCTTGATTGATTCGGGCAACCGTTGCGGCGAGGTGCTCAACGTCATCACCGATCTTTTTCACCAGAGTCAGATCACCAACAGCCGCGAGATCCATGAGGCGTGGCGCTTCGGTCTTCCGTCGTGTAAGCACAGATGGGTGAGCGTATGCGTGAGCCCAGTGCAGCCAGGTGCGTGAGTCGCGGACTCGGCCCATGACTGCGAGACCCAACAGGTCATCAAGGCCGCCTCCGTCAACACCAACAACGATCACCTCACAACGCTCAATGAGCGATTCGAGCGTCAGACCGGCTTCGGCCTGAGGCTCCCAGAAGTCAGCACCGACCCAGCTGTCTGACATAAGCGCCAGACCGATCTCGATGTTGAGGAATTTGGCAAGGAAGCCACGCACCTCAGCTTCGCCATCCATCTCGGCCTGCATAAACAGGCGCTCGAGGGTGGGCCTGTCCACCGAGTACCCCATATTCGGGTTCACCAGGTGGAAGTTCTCAGGCCGGCGGGCCTCCCCGCTCTCGATCATCTCGGGCGGGAACTCGTAGATCACTGGCAGGAATCGCGGATCTTCGATCCGACCCTCGCGCACACCGCGGGCATAGCTCAGTTTCGATCTGAAGATGCCCGCCGGCGGCTCGTTTGACTGAGTCGTCAGCCAAATAATGAAGCCCTCAGGCCTGGACAAAAGGCCGCCAGTGGCCTCGCGGATCATGTCCGGTGCCTTGACGTTTTTGCCGAACAGCCAGGCCTCATCGATCAGCACCCCGACAGCCTTTTTGCCGCCAACCACGTCACTGTCAGCCGCCACCACCTTCAGCGTGGCGCCTGTCTCCCGGTGCGTGATTAGCTTCAGGTGAGGCTGCACATGGAGCAGTGCGCTCAGCTCTTCATCGTGCTTGACCATTGCCGCGCAAGGCTTGAAGGCGTTGTCGGCAATTTCCTTGGTGGGCGCCAAGATGATGAATTCGGCTTCGAGCCGCCAATTGCGTATCAGCGCAGTCAGCATGATTGCGGCGGCGATCGTGGACTTTGAATTCTTTTTCGGGATGCAGAGGAAGTACTCGCTAATCAGGCGGTGGCCTGTCTCGCTGTTGTAGCTGCCAAAAATCGCCCCGGCAAAGTCGATCACCCAGGGCGCGCACGCTGATTCAATTGTTGGGCAACCTGGTGCGTCTACGATTTTCAGCGAGCGGAAGACTTCCAGCCCTTCTTCAGCCTCGGCTGGAAAAAGTGGTGGTGGGATTATTGATTCGCCGACAGATAGGCGCCGCCACCAGTCTGGGCAGGCAGTTGTCCATTGCATGGGCTACCTCTTAACAACACTGAGCGGAGGTTTGCCCGCGGAATATTTGCCTTTGCCAGCCTCTTTCGCGGCTTGCGCTCTTTCTTCTTTCTTGCCGGCATCCCCTTTCTTGCCGTGCACATAAGGCACGGCGGTCTGGGCAGCGTTTCGACGGTCGAAAATTTTGGCCCTGGGCTCGTTCATCAGCGCCAATAGCCAGGCGAGGGGGTCTTCAGTGTTAGGCAGGCAGTCGAGGTACTCACCGCCAACCACGTCCTGCTCGGGTGCCTGGTGATCAGCGCTCGGCCTCTGCTTGCGCTGCTTTTCGGGTTTAACACTTAGCTCGGATCGGCGCGCAAGAATTGCACTGCAAATCTTCGGGTCATTTGCCCAGCGGGAGCCGGCGGCGGATGCCGTGGAAGCCTTACAGCCTGCGGCTTCTGCCGCTTCTTTGTTTGACGCACCGCGCGCCTTAGCGTCAACAAACTGTCGTTGTTTGTCTGTTAACACCATTAACAAAATACCTTGGGGTCGGGAAAAAAAGTGCGAATGGGATCGGGCGCGGTCTGGAAGCGATACACCCCCTATATTTAGACCCCCCCCCTCATAGAACCCCTCAATCGCACCGTTTTGGTGCATTTGAGATGAGAATTCCTATCGTTTGCAGAGACTTACCAAGACCTCGCACCAGCTGCCTCCTCGGCCTGCTTTACAGAGTCATGGCAAGGCTTGCACAGGGTCTGCCAGTTGGCCCTATCCCAGAACAGCGCCATGTCGCCGCGGTGAGCCTCGATGTGGTCTACAACTGAGCCTGCCGTTACACGCCCAAGGCGCTCGCAGTAGATACAAAGCGGATGAGCATGGAGCCAGCCCTCGCGAGCCTTCTGCCACTTGTACCCGTAGCCACGCTGGGCAGCGGTTTCCTTCGTGGCCCGCCAAGAGTTGGTGTTGACGGCCGCAAGGCGATCAGGCTGGGTCTTGACCCTGCTTCCCAGCGTCTTCAACCTTCCCATCAGATGTTGCTCCGACATGCTGTTTAGCTGAAAGGACCGAGGCTGCACGCTCAGCTGCAATCCTCAGCCACTTGGTTGCCCTAGCGCGCCGGCCGGCGCATCCACTGCAAGCCATCACTGACCTACTCGGTTTAGCGCTTCATCCGCCTTGTCCGCGGCCTGGGCTGCTGTAGTTGCAGCCTTGGTAGCCTTGTCGGCGGCGGTGCCAGTCTTGCGGGTCAATTCTTCAAGGCGCTTATCCCGCTCTTCCATGGCCGTGTCGTAAGCCTTGCGGATCTCTTCGACCTGTTTGCCTTGCTTGTCTGCGAGCGACCAGTAGCTGACCTGGTACCCAAGGACGGCACCACCACCAACCAACAACACGGCAATGGCCCAGACCTCAGTCCGTCTCCACCAGCGACGAGCAATGAATTCCAGTGCGCATCTGTCCATCAGGCGATACCTCCAAGCTTGGTGCGCAGGCGGGTGATCTCTTCACTCTGCAGCGTGACGCGCTCAGTGAGCTGGCCTACCTGGCTGGTGAGCGCTTCGATCTTCCCTTCCATCCTGCCCACTGCAGCAGCCAGATCGTTCCGCTCTTTCGCGAACTGATCAGCGCGGGCCTCGGCCTCTTTACGGGCGGCACGCTCTTGATTCAGTAGTTCGTTGAGCCGGCGCAATGTGCCGATGTCGGCGCTATCCATGGCCCGGTCTGTTGCGTCCTTCGAGAGGAACTTGCGAAGCCAGAGCAGGCCACCAAGCACGACGGTGGCGCTACCGCCCAGCCAGGTAGCTGTGCCCGGGCCGAGGTCAGTAGGATCCATCCGATACTCCAGAAACGAAAAAGCCCCGCACGGTGGCGGGGCTCAGAATTTTGGGTCGTCTCTCATAACGCGCAAGATCGACATGATGGGGTTAATTTACGGCCAGTCGGCCAATGGGTCAAGCGGCATCTACAAAGATTTGCTCGCTGTCGAATATCTCGGTCGCATGGATCACGGCCTGCTCTTCGAGCTTCTCCAAACGCTTGTAGATTCCGCCTCGCCAGTTGCGACGGGTGCGCTCCGGTGAGCCCGCCAGGTCCCAGGTGTTCATGTCGTAGAACTCGGCGGGCAGCACGATCATGTCGGTGGAACGCTTGCCAACCTGCACGCCCTTGAGCTTCGGTATGGCCCAGGCCGTCAGCGCCTTATAGATGAACAGCTGCGGCGCCGGCGAAACCATGCGGGCAACCAGTCTACCGATGGCACCGACCTTGTTGGCCTTGTGCGTCGAGTACTTGGCCACCAGCACGTCCCAATGAACCGGCTCGAGCTGACGGTGCAGCAGCGCGTACAGGCAGCAGTCGTAATCGAACTTGTCGCGCACGGACAACGTGCTGCCGGTGCCGCCCTGGCTAAGGGCTGCGTCGATCAGCTTTTGCCAAGACTGCTTGGTGCTGTTGTCGATATTGTCCGCTGCCAGCACTCGCACCAGGGTGCCCATCACGTCTTTGTACATAGCCATGGATCAATCCCCTGTGAAGTTGGTGGCACCTGGGCCACGGCGGTTGTTCTCGTTGTACTGCGCTTCAGCACCGGCAGGCTTGAAGCAGTTGAATTGCGCGATCTGTTGCTCGGCAGCCTGGAGCCGGATGCTCAGTTGCGTCACCAGCACCTCCAGCGGCAGCGCCTCACCAGTTTCGGCGGTGACCCAGCCCGAGGCGTTGCACTGCACACAGGCCAGCTCATGAAATACCCCTTTGATCACCGCCTTGCCACGGCATGCCGGGCACTTGGCCAAGTCGAGTTGAGCGGCGCGGAATGCTGGGCCGTGGGACTTCTTCATTTGGCCTCCAGCAGCCGCTTGTGGACTTGGTACACGTCGTCGCCAAGCGCGGTGGTTGGTTCGTGATGGATCTGGTACTTCCGGCCCGAGCGCATCTGCACCTCGAGGACAGGCTGGTGGTTCTCGGTGAAGATGAAAATGGCACTGATGTCGGCTGTGTTCACGGCGAGACGAGTGCGTCTTAGGATCTGAATCAGCATTTTTAAACCTCGCCTATGGTTGTTTCTTGAATGGCCTCGCAGCCCCTGTGTTCCGTGGCTTCCAGCGCATTACCGGAATCTCCCGATCTAAAGCCGGTCAAGTCTTGAATGCGCTTGAAACCCTTCGCGTCTAGATATGCGCACCACCGATCCAGCGCCTCACGCTTGCGGGCCATCACGTCCGACTGGATGTACACCTTCACGTTGTGGCCCATGGCGTGATTGATCAGCAGTTCACCGATCAGATGGTCAATACCGATGTCTGCCCAGCCGGTCCTGGCCACCTTGCGCAGGTCGTGGCTTGTCCATTCACCCTGACCCAGGCGCGTGAACACGGCACAGGCCTGGCCCTCACTAAGCGGCCTGCCCCTGCGGGAAGGAAACAGGAACTGGCCGTCATAGCCGCGAGCCCACTGGATGTCGCGGTAGGTGATTAGCAGCTGACGAACTTGGTCGGTCAGTGGCAGGTGGTTCTCGACGCCGGTCTTGGTGTTCTCGGCCGGGATGAACCACTCGCGCTCTGCCAGGCTGACGTGAGACCACTGCGCTTGACGGGTCTCGCCGATCCGGGTGCCGTGGCACAGCATCATCAGGGCCAGCATGGCGTCAGCCGGGGCGCGTGCCATTGAGTCGCGCAGCAGGATCAGCAGGTCCTGGAGCTGGGTGACACGCAGCCGCGACGGTTTAACCCCAACCTTAGCCTTGGAGAAGTCGCTGAACTTCACGTCCTTCATCGGGTTGCTGGTGATCAGGCGCAGCTTGAATGCTTGGCGGAAGGCCAAGGCCAGTAACTGGAATGCCGAGCGCACGTAGTCGATGCCGATGGATTCTTGGGCCGGCCACATGAACCGGTCATCCAGGGTGGATTTATCAACCGAGGCCAGCGGCACAGCGCCGAGCAGTGGCTTCAGGTGGCACTTGATCAATGAGGCACCTGTCTTCTTGCGCTTGCTCGACAGGCTCCGGTCCCGGGCCATGCGATCGGCGTACCAGTCCAGCAACTCGCCCACCAGCAGCCACTTGGACAGGTTTGAGCCATCCCCGGCATCCAGGCGCAGGCGAATGCCTGGCAGTGCTGCGGCGACCTGCTTAGCGCTGAGGTCCGGGTACCGGCCGATCAGCTTCCACTCTCCCCTGACCACCAGGTACCAAGAAGCCCGGGCACGATCTTTCGCGAAACGCAGGTACAGGCCCCGGGCTTCGATGTCTCGAAGGTCGCGCGCGCCGCCGGCGGCCTGGCGCTTGATTTCGGCATCGGTGATTTTCACAGCAGCGGTAGTCATTGACCCACCGCTGCCGGTTCGGCGTCGATTGGATAATCCCGAATGTGCACGCGCACGGCGCCACCCGGCACCGGCTCGCCGATGTTGATCGTGGTGACGAAGTTCTTGTCATCGATGCCCAGGCCATCGGCAATGCCATCCCGGCCGGCCTTGAAGCGCGCCAGCAGGTTGTCATCGTCGTAGGAGCGGCGATTCGGCGGGCAAAACGTCACCCAGAAGTACTTTTTGCCAATGAGGTGCGGCGTATCCAGCGCCAACGCGATCAGTCCGCAGGTGCGGCCGTACGCCTTCGCGTGCTTGTGTTTTTGCCGCCAGTGCACGCGCGCATTCGGACTCAATTCCTTTGGCGGCCATGGCAGCGTCATGTCGATCATGCAGCCCCCTTAACTGTGAGAATTCCGGCCCGGATCAGGCCTTCGTGTGTTTCGGCAATGGCGCGCGGCATGTCCTGCCAATCGATATCGCCGGCGGCGCGGCCGTCGATGACGTCGTGACAGGCGCTGCAGGCGTACACCGCGACGGTGTCGAAGCCCTTCATGCCCATGCCCTTCTGCCCGCACGGCAGGTGCGCGAGGACGGTAGTTTCTGGGTTGTGATTGCAGATGCCTGGCATCCGGACGGTGCACTCTTGGCCATTGGCCGAGGCGCGGAGCTTCTTCGAACTCACTCGCATGCCCGTTTCCCCGTCACGATGTCCACCACCTCGTAAGTCCCCGGCCACATCCACGACCCGTAGCGCCTGGCCATCGCTTCGTCGGCGAACAGCGCCAGCGCGTGATCAGGTGGCGAGCTCAAGTCGACCTTGAACGAGCAGCAGAAAACCGCCCAGCGGTAGGTTTCGATTTCAGGAACAGCCAGACTGCGATCAGGCATGAGGACCACCACCAGCAAGCCGGGCGCGCAGTTCAGCGATTGCGCCCTTCCCTACCTCGGGGGTGATTCGCCCGTCGACCTTCGCTGGAAGCGCCTTGGGCATTGGCTGCAGCGGCAATCCATCGAGCAGGCGCCTAATGGTGATGGTGTAATTCCGGTCGAACAGCTTGAGGCTGAGCGCTGCATCGAGCTTGTTCAGGCTCTCGAAACCGCATTCTTTGGCAGCGTGCCAGACAGCGTCATGTGACCAACGACCCTGCCCCGCCATGCTCGGATGGGCGTTTCTAACAGCTTCACGGTGCGCGGCCGACACGGTAGGAAGCCCGAGCATTTCGGGGGTCGGTTTGCACCACTCGATGAACTGCCCAGGGCTTGGAATGAAGTCGGACACCTGCTTGCGCGCCTTGCTCATGCCGAATTCAATCTGCCCTTGTGTGCGGATTCCTTCGTCGAGGAACGCCTGCATCCACTGAACCTTAGCCGCTTGGTACGTCTCCTTGTCCGGCCAGGCTTGGCGCCACGCTGAGCGAATGAGACGAAGCTCAGTGAACAAATCATTGATAGCGACCGCCATCTGGCGGCGACCCTCATCCTGTGGAGCCTGTATCTCATCTTTCGGGATGAACTCGCCGGCTGCGGGGTTGGCCCATAGGCCCTGGGTAACGGCGGATACCTGCTTCATCACGATTGCACCCCGTTCTGCCAGTCGATGCTGTCGTCATCAAAATCGGAAGCGGCCGGCGGCTTTTGGCGGATAGGCGTGACATTGTTGGCAGCTGCACGGACCTTGTCGTTCAGCACCCACTTGACCAGCATCTGCACCCACTCAGCCTGAGTGTTCACTTGGCCGCGCGGCTCGTAGTGAGCAGTGAATGCGCGGCGCGCCTCTTCGGTAAACAGGTCTGGCGCTACGCCAGAGTGAACCGAGTAGGTCTTCAGCAGCTTTTCATCAGGATTCCAGTCGAGGGTCATTTCGCTTGGCATTCGAGGGTCAACGGAACCACGCGCAGAGAGAGGTTCTTTATTCTTCTCTACATCTTCTTTAGGTAACGCACCGCTAACGTTAGAAGCGTTACCTTTTGCGTTACTGGCTTTGTGGTTTGCCACGCGTTTAGCGGTAAGAAGCCTGTTTTTAGCGGTCTTCCCGTTGTGACGGTCAAAATGCGGGAGGCTGATCACTCCTTCGGTTTCGATCATCCAGGCAACTGATTTCATGTGTTCGCAGAAACCAGTAACGCCGGCAAGACGGTCGAGTAACTTTTTGCTAACGCTAGGAGCGTTACCATTTTCGGTTTGTTGGTCGAACCAGCCCCACACGCGCATCAGCTTGCCGACGACAGCGTCGGGATCGATGTCCGCCAAGTCTGCGATCTGGCAAACCTCGGGCTTGTCTAGGGTGGTGAGCTCAAATTTGATCCAGTCGCCGGCCATTACAAAGCCTCCTGAATGACTGTTGCGAGATGGGTGATGCCTTTTCGGGTGACCATGACCTGCTCAACCACCTTGAGGTCTTCCTCGCCGCCCTTCCCTACCGTGACCAGCTTGTGCTCGAGTAGGCCGGCAGTGAGGCGAGGTTGGTAGGCAGACCAAGCGGCGAACGAGGCGCGGCGATAAATCCATCGGTTGTCGCTGAGCCACTTGAAGAGTTTCAGTGGGCCGATACCCAGTTGCTTCGCAGCGGAGGTAATGCAGATCGAGCCTTGGGTGGCGGATAGGCGCTCAAGCGCTTGAACCTTCGGCGCCTGTTGCTCAATGACCTGGTGCAGCGAAGCGTTCTGCTTGGCCTGATCGGCGGCAAGCTGTAGAGCTTCGGCGAAGTTGGAAGGCATCAATATTGCGTGTCGCGACACCTTTTCGAGTTCACCCAAACGTGTCACGACACGATGGCGAAGCGGGATGCTGTAACCGGTAAGAAGCGTCTCAGTGAGGACGCGGTCAAGTAGGAATTCGGCGGTGTAGCCGCGGCCGTCCTTGCCCTCGTGGAGATGGCGCAGATCTGCGCCATCCTTGCACAGAGCATCACGCATCACGCGGATGTCGCGGATGACGTCCTTATGCTGTTTGCCAGTGAGATCAGCGATCTCCCGGCTCGACATGCTGACCGTATTGCCTGGAGCAACAAGTGTGTTCATAATGGCCCCACAGTGTTTTACGATTTGTTGAAAGGACCGCCCTGCCAGGCGGTTTTTTTATGCCTGCGATTCAGGCGTTATGGGTGTCCGGTACATCCGTGGTAGCTTTTTGCTTCCACACGAAAAGGTCACGGAGACCGGACATGAAACGTTTTAAGGCAGCTTTTGGGCGCTGGAAGGCGAAGCATTGGGACTTGCAGCTGTATACCCATGACGAAGAGTTTTTCGGCATGATCGGTTTCGACAGGCCACCGCTGCGCGCCTTTTGGGAAAGGCGTAAATCCTTAATCCTCAAGTTTGGCCCCTGGCTTGCCGGCCTTATCGGAGGCGCGATAATCCTCAAGCTGATTGGCTTGGCTTAACCTGCCGTCAATGACTGCGGCGCGGGCTTCATCAAGAAGCCTTAAGCGCTGAACGTCGGTCGCGGCGCGATCGAAGCTCACATGATTGAATGGGAAGGTGTTGCGGCCATGCGTGCTTGGGCGCGCTGTAACGAGTCCCGCGGCGAAGCCGAAGACCCCGCCGCCAAGAACCGCGCAAACAACCAACAATCCGTTCCCCATCTCTATTCCCTTCCTATGCACTGTATGAATTAACAGCTGATCCAGCTCACTACTTCCGGCGCTCAAAAGGGCTGAAAATCACTCCATCGAGCGTTGAGAAGGGAACGGCCGCTGCTCCTTCGCCTTGAAGCTACCGTCAGGTAGCTCTAGCACTCGAATGTCCCGTTTAGCTGTTATCGCCTTGTGGATTGCCGGGGCTGTAACACGAAGAAGCCTCGCCGCCTCGGACTGGCCCTTTTTCGCAACAAACTCGTCGAGGGGGGTCTCGTTCATGATTTGGCCTCGGTTGTAGATGAGGCAGATATTAACCATCTGTTAATTTTTAATCAATACCGATGGTTTCTTCTATTATTTAACCATTGGTATACATTCGCGAGATGACCAAGAAACGAATCCTCCCGCCAGATCTGCTCGCCGAGTGCTCTGCCGCGCACGACCTATTCCTCTCGAAAAAGAACGAGCTGAAGCTCAGCCAAAAAAAAATCGCCGATGAAGCTGGCATGACGCCTGCGGCAGTGAATCTCTACTTCAAAGGCATCAATCCCTTAAACACAAAGTTCGCAGCTGTACTGGCGCGCATGCTTGACGAGCCGGTTTCAGCGTTCAGCCCACGCCTTGCCAATGAGATAGCGGCCCTTACCAGTGCACCGGCAAAAGATGTTGCGGTGCCTGGGTCAAGCGCGGCAGAAAAAGTTATGGCGATGATCCGGAAGCACGCAGGTAGAAACCTTGATGCTGACGCGCAGGAGAAAATTGCAGCGGCAGCGCTGGCCGCAGCGGGGGAGGCTCAGGGAAAGGTGATTCACGCAGACTTTTCGGGGCTGAAGGCGAGGCCAGAAGAAATTGTCATTCGCCAATACGACGTCCGTGCCGCAATGGGGCACGGACAGGTTCCTGCCGATTACAATGAGGTGATTAGAAACTTAATCATCCGCGAGGATGTACTGCGAGAGAAAGGCGTTTCGTACACATCTCCCAACTCTTTAGCCATGATCACGGGTTGGGGTCAGAGCATGGAAGGCACCATCAACGACAAAGACCCCTTGATAGTGGACAAGGGTGTGAACGAATTCGCGGGTGACGGTATTTACGTGCTTACGTGGCACGAACACCTTTATATAAAGCGCGTCCAGGTCATGGATGCTGAACGATTCTGGCTGATATCAGATAACACTAAACATAAGGACCAAGAGGCCAGGATTGAGGATGTGACGATTCACGCTAAGGTTTTAATGATATGGAACGCACGTAAAGCCTGAATTCAGGGAAGGTAATCAGCCTAAAATGCCCGGCCTCTCGCCGGGCTTTTTGAATCCGGCGATCAGGAAATAACTTCATTCTCAATCGGCTCAACCTCAGCTATATCCAGCACCCGATCGTCGTCATTTGGCGCATCCCACTCTATCAAAACCCCGCCGTCGTCCTGAAAGATCATCGTCACTCCATCCGTCTCGGATATCTGGCTCATGATCTCATCCCACTCCGCATCCCGATCAGAATCCAGTCGATGAATTAGCGCCGAGCACCGTTCCTGAGCGCGCGGAGAGTTAATCATTGCTGCAACGCGCAGCGACAACATTTCAACTGCTGTCATCTCCTGACGCTCTGGTGTAGTCGACCGCTTACCCTTTGCCATAGCCACCTCAATAACTGTATGTATATCCAGTCTTACGAAGAATCATATCCCACGGCCACAAAAAATAAATTAACCATCGGTATTGACGTAAAAATATACCGATGGTTAACTTGCCACATCGCCGGATAACAACCGGTCAGATGGAAGGCAGCGATGAACCGGCCTAAACGGTTCAGATGGGTGGCCACTACCCAAGGCGCGCAGCGTAAAGCGATCAAAAAAAGTGTTCTGGTGGGCTGAGCCGCGACCAGGTGAACAATTTGAATGAGCCCGTACCGCGCCAGCAGCGCCGAAGGGACACGGTGTTTTTCACTGATGCGCCTGGTTGGCCGGGCGCATTGGGAAATCAACCGAGAGGCACACAGCATGGAATCAATCATCAAGAGCGGCACATGGATCGGCCATCTCGGCCGTGGGCTTGCTCGTAGAGAACTTCAGTTTTTGCTTTTAGTCGCCCAGGGCCTTACCGCCAAACAGATTGCCCGTTCTCACGACGTTGAGCCGGGAACGGTCGCCAAACGGATATCCAACGCCATGTTCAAGCTGGGCGTTCATCGCCAGTCGGCGGCGGTGGCCGAGGCAATGCGGCGGGAAATAATCGTAGGGCAGGCAGACGGTCCGAATCCTCAAGGTCCAGTTGGGGAATCGAACGATGGTGTTTTTATCGCTTAAACGACGGAAAAGCATCACTTCTGCACCTTGGCGACAGGATGCAGCGGGATGACAACCGAGGATCAGATGATGGGATTGGATATATCGGCATACAGCAAGCTGGTCGCGGCGCCAGAGGCTGAGTTTGACGAAGACGGAGAGCTTGTAGATTACGAGAACTTCGAAACCTTTTACGACAACAAGGACTTCCCTGGTCGGATTGAAGGAATCACACCCAAAGCTGCTTACAAAATTGAAGGCGACTGCGCTGGACTGAGCATCGGCTACGGACGTTACAACGCCTGGCGCGAAGAGCTCGCCAAACTGGCTGGTTATCCCGCGGAACCATATACCCAGTACGGCCGCACCGAAGACAGCCACTGCATGCCTTGTTGGAGTGGTGCTCAGGGTCCTTTTGCCGAGCAGATCAACTTCAGCGACTGCGAAGGCACGATCGGCCCTGTGGTAAGCGCGAAATTGGCAAAGGACTACGCGGCCTTCGCGGAGAAGGCCGAAGCCGTCGGTGGCTACTTCTGGGAAAAATATCAGGAGTTCCGAGTTGCTTTTGACTTGGCTGCCGATAACGGCGCGGTCAGCTTTCACTGAACAACCAGCGCCACGACAGCCTGTCGTTAACTGCCCGAAGCCCTGGTACTCCCCAGCACCAGGCCGCATCGGAGATCGCTCGGCTGACTGCCCCGAGATAGCAGGGTGGCCACCTTTACCCGAGCCAGAGCGACGAACAACGCGGCGAAGACGGTTTACTCGCCAGCCAGATTCGAGCGATCTCCGATGCGGACGAAATCGCGGCCTATAACCGCCCACCTGCATGCAACACCCCTTGAGAACGGTGGCCACTGCCAACCCAGTGAGCGAACAACGGAGGATTTGCAGCCATGTGAACTTCAAACCGAGGCGCTCGACCGCCACCCCTGCGTGACATAGGGAGGTCTATGTAACGCAACGAAAAGCCCAGTCCCTACTGGGCTTTTTTTTCGGCTCGCCTTTATTCGTCAGCACCCTCCCCTGGGCCCACCGGCAACCACCAGGCGGTCAGGCTGCTGACGAATAAACGCAACCACAACCAAGGATTCGGCATGAACCAAGCCATCCAACAAAGCCAAGCCGTTCTGCAGGCACTGCGCGCCCGTGTTCAGCTTTCCACTTCGGAGATGTACGTGATGATCGGTCGCGAAGAACCTGTGAAGGTGCCGCGCTTCAATGTGGTGCCGCTCGGCAAGAACTTGTTCGATGTGGTCGAGCGTTCCAGCGGCGTATCCCGCGGCGCACGCACTGGCCACGACGGCGCTTGCCAGTATGCCGATCAGCTCGAGCGCAACGCCGACTTCTTCGAATCCGCCAAGGCTACTTCGCGCCGCTTCGGGCGCCGCATGCTGCGCTGGACAGTTGGCTTCGCTGTCATGCTCGCGGTGTTCGCCTACTACGGTGCGCAGCAATGATCGGCGTGCCAATGCCCAACCCGCGGGATTCGATCATCGACAACCTCAACCAGCAGTTGGAGGCGTTCTTCGGCTCCGGCAACAAGGCCCAGGAGATCGCGCCGGGCGTCAGCGGCGAGGTGGGCGGGCCAATCACCAGCACCCGCAGCAACAAACTGCGCGCTGAGCGGGACAAGATCGCGCCACGGCTGAAGCAGCTCGTTGACTCCGGAGCCACGCTTCATCAGGCCTGCCTGGAGGCCGGCGTCGACTACAAGCGGGCCAGACTCATCGCTCGCGAGAACAATTTCAAGATGCCAAGTACTCCATGAGGCGCATCAGCAAGATTACAGCCGCGCGGCGCCGTGCGACATGGCTGGCAATTCCGGCAAGTAGAATCGAAGAGGTAGGCCATGGCCGAGGAACAGCAGGAACCGACGGCGGAAGCCTTGAAGCAGCGCCGCAAGCGCGAGAAGGCAGCAGCGAAGGACGCTACATTGGGCGTCGAGAAGTTTACGGTTGAGGTCGCCGGCGTGTTCAAGGCCGACCTCAGGCGCCTGATGAAACAGCACGGCTTCAACAATCAGCAGGAGGTGTTCCAGAACCTGCTTCGCAACGTGATCGCCGCCGACTTCGAAACGGCGGCACAGATGCTCAAGTGTGTCACGACACCTTTTGTAGTCACTGAAAAGGTGTCGCGAGCGTTTAACGATAAGAGCATGGCTGAAATAGCGGCCGATCCGGGCGACGAAATTATCAGTCCCGGAGGGTGACGTGCCCTTTTCCGGCGGACGCGATTGCTACTAGGTCGTGTTGATGCTTTATCGATAGATCCGAAAGCGTCAAGTGGGAACCGCCAAGCTTTGCTGCAGCGGCAAGAGCGACCAGATCATGTTGATGCCTTGCTTTTGCTGAAAGCTCCAAGGCACCTCCTGCGGAAAGAATAGCTACCAGTTCGTGTTGCTGCTTAATCGCTAACCCCATACGTATCTCCTTGATCCGGCTCCATGCCGGTCACCCGTAATACCCCATATCAACGAATCACGCCAGCCGGCGAGGCAGGCGCACGCTTGGAGACAACCCATGCAAACAGTCATCTACGCTGGCCTGCGCAACGGCGAGCGCGATCAGCGAATCCACGACGCTTTGGTCTATAAACACGTCGTAGAGGTCGCCAAAGAGTTCCAGCTGGCACCAAGCACAATCCGAGCAGCGGCAAAGCGTATTCAAAACGCTGTTGTGTTCGATCTCTGTCTGCTAGGGGGGGGGCAGCCAATGCCTATTGGCAAAGTCGTCGCGGACTGTTTCCGGAAAGCGGCACTCGGCGCTTACCGGAACTACCACGGCACCTTCCGCAACCTTGAGCTGCCTTGCTGGATGATCACCGATGGCACCAACCGCATCGAGGTGATGGAGCTTCGCAAGATCGATACCGGCGAAGTTTCGCTGTAGACATCACCCTCTTCTGAACTCCTCATGAATCACGCCACGCCTGATATCGAGTTAATTGATTGCGTCGCTGATATCGCATGATCCAGGAATATGCTTTTCAATCGTCCATTTATCCGATGGACTTATCAGCTTGAATTTGTCCTTTTCCTGACATAGGCGAAGAAGGTATTTTCCATTTACCGAACCAACCAGCACTCCCCCTACTGCTTGTTTCTCAACTGCAATGTAGGGGAAGGCACCTTTTTCATAAGCAGCCGCAAACGTCTTAGTGCTATTCACCAAGTAAGATGAAAAACACGATGCGAAAACAAATAAAAGGAAACCCGATGCAATATACTCGTAGGAACCTTTCTCAGAAGAGTATCGAGCGACATTAGCAATAAAAACGCCCTGAATAAGGTATGAGGCGCCGTAGACCATTAGCTCACTTACATATACATCTAGCACATAACCTAGAAACCGAACACCAATACCAATACTTATTACGAAACCCAGCACAATAAGTCCGACGATACGTCGCCCGTGATTGTCTATTTCTAGAGAAGTTCTGTAACCAAAAAATAGTGGAACAGCCGTTAGCGCACAGAAGAAAACATCAACCACTCCGTTGGCAACAACATCCTGAACCGAATGAAACGGGAGCACCCAACTACAGTTTAAAGCTGAATATAGGAAATAGAATTTAAAATAGCCTGCTATATACGCTGCCATGCCAAGCACACCAACTGCCCCAACAATCTTTCCACCCCAATCAATAAAGCTTATTTCTTGCTTCTTCACTTTGCGCATGGTCTTCCCACTGTTGTATGTGCAGGTGTCCGGTATTCCACGGAGATTATGACCTACATCTACTCAAACATCAGTATCCAGCCCTTACAGCTAACCAACTTCCTCCACCGCCCGGGCATGGCCCGGCAAGGACTCCCCGTGATCAATCTGTTCTGGCGCCTGGTCGCCAAGCTGCTTGCGCGCCCGGCGGTTGCCGCCTGGCTCATCGCCCGCGCCCAGCGCACCCCGTACCTGCACATCATGTCCGCTGACGGCGCCGATATGTACATGGGTCGCTGGTGGCTGTTCAACCCCTACTCCCGCGAGTCGCACAAACCGGCGCTGTGGTGGTGCCCTTGGTCTTTCCGCGTGCACCACATCATGCGGCCCGATGAAGACCGGGACCTGCAAGACCACCCCTGGAACGCCCGCACCATCATCCTGTGCGGCTGGTACACGGAACAGCGGCTGCTCGATCATGAAGACCCTGAGCTGTCTGGTCTGGACGTGCCGTCCGGCGCCCAGGCCACCGAATACATCGACCGCCACGCCGGCGACACCGCTCGGCTCAACCACAGCGAGTACCACCGTATCGACGAGGTCTCACCCGGCGGTGTCTACAGCCTCTTCATCACCAGCAAGTGGCGTGGTGACTGGGGCTTACTGGTCAACGGTGTGAAGGTGCCATGGCGCACCTACACCGGCAAAGGCAAATGAACTTCCATACCGAGTGTTAGCCAGCCGCCACCTACGGATTCCTACGTTTCTTAGATAAACAGGCGCGAAGATGCTGGCGAGCTTTTTTCCGATCAAAAAGATACCGAGGAATTCCAGAAATAGAAAACCCAATCCCACAATCTGGTCTTGGATCTCCAACGGATATTCCTACTGGACAGTTAGTAGTGCGAACACCGCCAAAAAAATTGGCATTATTTGTGATAAAGAAATAGTTGCTTGAAATTAAAATCTCTATCCCATTTTTCAGTATTCTTCCCTTCTCTATCACTATCTCCGCCGGTGGATTGAACGTCATTTTGAGTAAAATTTTTCTGTGTGACTCTCTTATCGTTAAAGACTGCCCAACCCACTCAGCATCCCACTGACCCGCGTCATAGACAATCTCATTATCGCAAACTTCAAGCACAGGTCTATTTAACTCATCATGAGCAGTAAAACTTAGAAAAAGGTTTCCTTGATCCCGCCTAAACAAAATCACGGCAAAGCCGTCAATCACTAGAGGTGCAAACGCAGACCCTTCTAGCATCCCTCCATAAGAGAAAACACTATCTCCAAGAGTTACCTTAACGCTATCTCCAGAGTAATGAAGCAGATAGTTTTTTGTTACTCCAGTCCGAAAATTATAAGGGCTTTTATTGGCTTCGATAACTTTAGCCAAAGGTAGAAGCCCGTCAGTTTTTTCTCCATGATGCAATCTGCATAACAAAGTAATTTCTTCGGCAATATGTCGATGCGTATCGGCCCAGTCGATCATATGGTCGTATTCGTACATAGGCAGACCGCAAATAACACAACCGAAACCGCACCGTTGCCTTACCTCACGCTTCACGTTCAGTGGGATGCCAGGTCTCGAGGCCATAAAGCGCTCACTCCATTGGTTTTGATTAAACATAGCACCGAAACACCATTTCCTCCCCCTTCAAAGTCAGCCGCTATAGCGGCAAGGACGAAGTCATGCCTGAAGAAATTGCAATCAGCCTCAATCGCGCGGCGCGGGATGTGGTCGCCGAACGTCAACGCCAGGTGTCAGCCGAAGGCTACTCACTCTATCGCGACGATCTCTATGTGAAGGGCGAGCTCGCCGAAGCTGGTGCGACCTACGCAATCCTTGCCGGAAAGCCTGCGTCCATGAGCACCGCTTGGCCTTGGGGCCAGGCCACGTTCAAGCCAAGCGCGGACCGACGTCGCGACATGGTGAAGGCAGCGGCTCTACTGCTGGCAGAGATTGAGCGCCTGGATCGCGTAAGCCTGATCAAACACTATCCTGTACGGCGCGACGGAAACGGGATGTTCCAACACCCCGAAATTCCGGACTTCGACGAGGGTGACGATGATAAGTGCGAGGCCTGGATCGCTGCACAGGGCTTGCAGGTGAAGATGGTGTCACTCGAATACCACAGCGACGAATCGGTCTCTGAGCGCTATTTCGAAGCTGGCGACCCGGACTGCAGTTATTGGGAGCCGGATCGGCCTGATGGCGAAGGCTGGTTCTGCCTGGCCATTCATGACACGGATGACGGCTCGGTTTGCTGGTGGGCTCGCCGGGAGGTGACACCGTGAGCATCATCGACGACGTAATGACCGACAAGATCACCCTGCACGGCCTGGGCTTTGTGCAGGTCCAGCTGGAAGGTAACCAGCGCTTGCACGTTTGGCGCCCAGACCTACCCCGTCGGGCCTGCTTCGAGCATTCGGCGATCCACGACCACCGCTTCGATTTTCAGTCACGGGTGCTGGTTGGCCAGCAGCGCAATATTGAATTTCGCTGTGACCCATCGCCGGCCGGTGCCTACGTGCTCTACCTGCATGAAGGATCGCGCACCGCTTGCGGCGGGCGCCCATGGACGCCAGGCGGTCGCGCTCACATGGTTGAGGTCAGCGACGAAACGATCCCTGCCGGCCTGACTTACAAGCAACACGCTTACCACTTCCACCGCACCGTGCCCACCGGTGACGGCAAGGTAGCGACGATCATGCAAAAGCTGACGGAGTACTCGCGCGGCGCTCACTCAACTTGTGTTGTTGGCGTGAAGCCTGACGACGAATTCGACCGCTACCAGTGGTCACCCGCCCAGCTCTGGGAGGTCGTCAGCGACGTGATGCTCGGCCAGAAGGTGACGCCATGATCTTCGCCTCGCTCTATATGGCCTACCTGATCTAAAGAGGGTCGTGGCGATAAGGGCTTCGTATTAAGAAAAGTAAGGCGAAATTACGTTTGCCAGAACAGCGCTCCCCGTAGACAGGACAAACGCTTGAAGTTCATCAAGACGGGTTTGCCTCTTGGGACCTTTAGCACTAGCCAATCGGTCAAGCCTCAATTCCATAGAGACCCTGTGTTCCTCCGATAGGGTGTGCAAGAAAGGCTTTAGATCACGGATTAACGTATCGATCTTTTGCTTTTTTGAAGAGATCACGTTTACGACATTCCCCCCGACTTTTTCACCGTGAATATTGGAAATGTCTAGTGGTGTTGAGCTGTGTGCCTCAACTCTGAGCACATCACCGCCAATATTATGGCCAGTTACACCGCTAATTCTGATCATTTTCCGCTCCTGCATTTGGGAACAATCATTTTTTGTGAACAGCATCGACCGATAGCTGATTGCCATTAATACCACCTAACACCTTCTGCCGCCCAGCGCGGCAAGGACACCACATGTTCGCAATAAAACTCACCCTGATGATGCTGGGCGTTCTGCTCTACGTGTCAGCCACGGCCTGCTGGTTCTTTTGGATCGGCCCCTGCCTGCTCATGGATGGCGAGTCGGCAAATATCCTCGGCGCCTTTGCAGGCACCTGCATCTGGCTGCTGATCACTTTCGGCATGGTCATCCACATCATCAAGGCGGCGCGCCCTACAGCTGGCGGCGGGAGGTAAACATGGATATTCATTTTCTGTCGCACGAGGAAGTTTGCACGCTCACAGGCGCAAAAACGAAAGCCGGCCAGGTGCAGGTTCTGAAAAGAAACGGTATTCGGCACACCATCAAGCGCAGCGGTTGGCCTTGCGTCATCGCCAACGCCCTTACCGGCGAACCGGTCGCAGCATCAGCAGAAAAACCAAAATGGCAGCCACGCCTGGTGAGTTAAATGGGAAGGAAGCCAACAAACCCTGATAGCGTCACACGCCTCAGGAAGCGCAAGCAGCGCAGCGGGACAATCTATTACTACTACGACCTCGGAGGCACGCCCAGAAAAGAGATCGCCCTGGGCAGCGATTACGGAATGGCTATCGTGGAGTACGCGAAGCTCGAGAAGAGCCGCGTGTCCTCGGCCTTGGTACAGGACGTACTCACTTTTGCCTACGTTGCGAACATCTACATGCTCGAGGTGGTGCCCACCAAAGGATTAGCGACGCAGAAGGATAACGCCAGAGAGCTGAAGCAACTGTTGAAGTTCTTCGACGATCCGCCGGCACCACTGGAAGCGATCGAGCCTCAACACGTCGTACAGTACCTGCGCCAGCGCGGCAAGACGGCGCCAGTGCGCGCCAATCGAGAGAAGGCGTTACTTAGCGCCATCTGGAACTTTGCCCGGAGCAGCGGCTATACGGCCTTGGCCAACCCGTGCGCCGGCGTGAAGGGACACAAGGAATCGGGTCGCGATCAATACATCGAGGATGAGATGTTCGCCCTGGTGTACCAGCACGCCGAGCAGCCGCTACGGGATGCACTTGATCTGTTCTATCTGACCGGTCAGCGCATCGCGGACACCCTAAAAATGGATGAGCGAGATATCCGCGACAATAGGCTGTCCGTGATGCAAGGCAAGACGAATGCAAAAAGGAGGATTGAGATAACCGGGGAGCTGAAGGTGGTGATTGATCGAATCATGACCAGGAAGGACGGGCACAAGATCCGCACTAGCAGGCTCATCGTTATGGATAACGGGCAGCCAATGACCAGCAGCATGTTGCGAGGTAGGTTTGACGCGGCCCGTGAGGCGGCTGGTGTTGAGAAAGGGGACTTTCAGATGCGCGATCTGCGCGCAAAAGCTGGCACCGACAAAGCAGAATCCAGCGGTGACATCCTGCAGGCTCGCGACCAACTTGGGCACACAACTGTCGTTATGACTGAGAACTACATCCGCAAGAGGATCGGCAAAAAGGTCACGCCGACCAAGTAAATTTTGCACCGCAATAGTTTTAACCCCCCTGAAAACAAAGGGCTGCAAGCAAGGTAAAAACTACCCATAGCGGTGCAGAATATACGCTAACCTATTGTATTTAAACGAATACCTTGCGGACTTAAAATCCCCCGCTCGTAAGGGCGTCCCGGTTCGATTCCGGGTTCGGGCACCATGGATATCAAGGGCTTGCATGAGGAATTTCATGCAGGCCTTTTCATTTTTTGTTCCGCAATTTCCACGCTGTTCCGCAATTCCCCTCCTCCGGCGTCCTGCCGAATGCACTTACCCTCCTGTAACCTCAATCGAACTACCCCTACCTTCCCATGCTCTATCGGGAGTCGCCTGGGCCCTCCAGGCCAACCCGCAGGGAGTGGAATATGTCTGATGATCTGAAAAACCGTGGGCCTCAAGATCGTGCTCGAGTGAACACATCAGAACCTTGGGAGCTAAAGCATTGGACGAAGGAGTTCGGCGTAACAGAGCAACAGCTCAAAGACGCCGTTAAAGCTGTTGGTCCGATGGTTACTGACGTTCGTGAGAAGCTCGGCAAATAGTGTCAGACGCGCCCTGCGCTTGGCGGGGCGTGTTCAATTTCTTCGCGGTGTCTGCGGCAACCTGCAGCGCCTCACCGAAGAAGCTCCCTGCTACGCTGTTCGTCTCAGGGAGGAACGCCGATGCCACATTCAGATTTGATCCCTTCCCCGCTCTCAAAATGCTATGAAAACCAACCCGCTCTTGAGGAAACCTGATGCGCGCTTGATCTGTCGCCCCCTCATCTCTCGTAGTAGACCTTGGCGGAATATTTGTAGTCTCGTCCCAGTTTCGCGCACCATTCGGGGAAGCCGCCTATGGGATTTTCCGAATAGGCTTTCCAGTCCGCGATGAGACGATCGAAATGCTGCACTTCAGATGTCAGATAAGCCAGCGCTTCGGGATCAGGGGCTTCTGCTATGAGTCTTCTGGCACGCTCCAGCGCTGAGGTCGCCTCGTCAACACTGCCTAAGAAGAAAGACTCGTCAAGATGATGGGTGGCATAGTCAATCCCTCCAAGCGCGAAGTCGATCAGCATCCTGCGGACAGGCATATCTTCGGGGAACCCAGAAAGTGCTCTGGTAAGCAGTTCAGGGTCACGGTTGAGCATCCCGAGCCATCGCACGGGTAAGGTTGTGACTGCATCTTCCTCCATCCATGCCTTCAACGTAGGCACCAGAAACCGGGCGGTGAGCGGCTGCGTCAGAAACTGATGGGTTTTTGAGGATCGCGAATTGGCTTCGAGAATTTCGATTGCTGCGCGACGTGCGGCGGCGCTATCAAACGAACTGGATGCGACGAGAAACCGTTCAAGTGCAGAAAATGCTTCGCGACGTAGCCCTTGTTCTCGATATCGACAATAGCTCGCAAGTGGCTTCAGGTCAGAATGTGCATCAAGGCTCTCCGCAAGCGCCAGAAGCCCTTCGAAATTATCATTGTTCCAATAATACATGGCAGTAAGGCCTAAGAAATGCGGCTCCGAGAGTATGCTCGGCGAGCGGCGCGAGCAAGATGAAAGCCATGCCTCATTGAATTGACGTCGTTGCCAAATGTTTAAACTCCCGCAGCGAGCAAAATTGCTGAGCTGTGCCCGCACAACTGGATGCCATTACGCAACCAGTAACCCCCGCTCGCTACGGTCCAAAGACGTGATCACCCACCCTTTGCGCAAGCCGGGCACGAACAAGTGTTCGAAGGTCTTGCTGTTGGCGCTGGCGTCGATCCTCGCTGCTCCCCGGGTGAACTAACATCGGCTGTCCTGACTGCAAAATTGAGCCGTCTTTTCCATGGCCATTTTTTGGGCGGTTTGCACACTGTTCGACCATGCAAAGCCGCCACTACTGCCTGTCACACCCCGAAAACAGCCTCAATTTCGATATTCAGTTCCGGGGAAAACAACTTTGAAACTTCGACCAGGGAGCTGGCAGGCAAATGCCCTTCATAGTGCTGCACCAGCACCTTGCGCAGTTCGCCGATTTGGCTGAAGTCGGTGATGAATAGAGTCACCTTCAAGAGTGCAGACATATCGGTGCCCTCTTCGGCGGCAACCGCTTTAATCTGCTCCAAAATAGCATTGGCCTGTTTTTCTAGGCTCTGCCCTTGAGCATCAGTTCCGAACGCTGTGAAGCCTGACAGGTACAGGGTATTGCCATGTTTCACTGAATGCGAATAGGGCCCCACGGCAGGAGGAAGTGCTGCGTAAGTTTTACGTTCGATATTATTGCTTGGCATATTGGCGTGTCCGAAATGTCAGTAGAACGGCCATGGGAAACGTGAGGACTAAGGGGCCTGAATTGATTCGGCCTTTAGATTAATTGTCGTAGAAATACCACATGACAGTCGCGACTGTGGCGACCCACCCGAGGGTCAGCAGTATTGAAAGACCCGCAAGCCGCTTGTCCATCGTGCCCTTTCAGTTACCAAAATGATCGAAGTCAAAGCGTTCCCGGCAAGCGTAGTTCACTGCGCGAAGCCTGCAACGGTGCGCACGTCGTTGCGGCACGCTCCGCTTGGATTAATCGAACATTCCCCTCCGACCCGCTTACAGTATGAGCGCCTGCAACTCATGAGCGCGCAATTATTTAGCGCGCCTATTATCCCGATGCATTCTTTTGTATTCCTGGATTTACGCCTGCCGCCCAAGCTGCAGCCGAGAGTCACTGTGCCGCATGAACAGTCTGTCTTGTTCGCGCTCAACAAAATGACGTGGGTTGCCACGCCAATAAATCCCGGCCCTCGGAGGCCTATATGAAATTAAGATCCTTGAATATCGCGCGCAGGGCTTTCGTCTGCTTTGGGCTAATTACACTCCTGCTCATAAGCCTGGCGGGCTTCTCGTATTTGCAGATAGATCACCTACGTAATGCAGAGCAGGACATCGAGCAAAACTCCCTGCCCAGCGTCCAGGTCATTGACGACATTCAAATCGCCCTGCTCCATGCGCGCCTTGAAAGTATTCGCATGCTTTCGAGCACGACCAAGGATGTGCATGATAAATCGCTGTCGTTGGTCGAAGGCGCCATACAGACGCTCCAGTCGAAGACAGCGTTTTACCGTGATCATCTGATTTCTGGCGAGCAGGATGAAATCCAGTTTTCGAAGACAAACCAAGCTATGAATGTCTACATCGACGGTCTCAAGAATGTACTTGCCCTCGATATTTCTGATCATGACCAAGCTGTCCTTTTTGCGAACACAGAGCAGGCACAGCGAGCAAGCGCCTATCAGGAGCAGCTAACAACGCTTCGTGAGCAAAATGCGCGTCAGGCGGTGGTGTCGGGGCAAGACGCGACAGATGTATATACGCATAGCGTTAAAGTCTTGATCTTGGTTCTGGTAGTCGCATTTATCTTAACCATCGTCCTGGCGACCCTGTTCACTAAAAGCATTGTCAGCCCCATCAGCGCCTCGCTGAAGTTGGCCGAAGATATCGCGTCTGGCGACCTCACCCACGACCTTGAAGTTACAGGTTCAGACGAAGCTTCACGCTTGATGCATGCGCTCAATCGGATGCAGAAAAATCTCAGAAACACGATCTTAGAAATCTCGGGAGCGTCTGCCCAACTGAGTACCGCAGCGGTTGAAATGACCTCGATCACCGAAAGTGCCGATCGCACCCTTCAGCAGCAAAACAGCGAAATAGAGCAAGCAGCCACGGCAGTGACCGAAATGAGCGCCGCCGTCGAAGAAGTCGCCCGCAATGCCAACTCCACATCTGAAGCGGCCACGCAGTCCAGCTTGGCGGCTGATCTGGGCAATCAAAAAGTGACTGAAACGTTAACGGCCATGCGCGGACTGACGGAACTGGTCGAAGTCTCCTCAAACCAGGTGAAAGAACTCGCAGGCCAGGCTCAAGACATCACCAAAGTTCTGAGTGTGATCAGGGCGATTGCCGAGCAAACGAATCTCCTGGCGTTGAATGCAGCAATTGAAGCGGCACGGGCGGGTGAACAGGGCCGTGGTTTTGCAGTGGTGGCCGATGAAGTTCGGGCTTTGGCGCACCGCACCCAAACGTCGACCCAAGAAATCGAACAGATGATATCCACCATCCAGGCCGGTTCTTCAGCCGCAGTCGAGTTGATGCACAAGAGCACCTCTGAGGTCTACACCACGCGAGATACGGCAGAGCAAGCAGGCCAATCGCTACGCCAAATTATTGATTCCGTACTGGAAATCAACGACCGCAATATTCAGATTGCAACCGCTTCCGAGGAGCAAGCTCACGTCGCACGTGACGTAGATCGCAGTCTCATCAGCATTCGTGACCTGGCAATTCAAAGCACTGAGGGTACCCGCCAGACGTTGACTGCAAGCAATGAATTATCACGTCTAGCAGTCAACTTGAATGACTTGGTTCTCCGATTCCGGACCTAAAAGCTGGATCAAGCACAGTGCGTTCATGGCACAGAGTTACCAATCAACAGTGACACGCTCAGCTACAGACAGCAGGGGATAAAAATGGCTTCTCATGAGATTGCCTTGCACTCTGTGCTGAGCGCAGATGAACGCTCTGAAATAGCTGAACTGGAGGCCACAAGCGCTATTTTGCAGCTTGTTACACGCCTTACAGGAATGCGATTTGCCGGGATTGCCAAATTCACGGAAAAGGACTGGATAGTTTGCTCAGTTTTCGACCCAACCCATCTAGGGATAGAGGCTGGAAATATCCTGGAGTTGGAAATCACCCTCTGCAGCGAGCTGAGAAGAAACCCCAAAGCCCTCTTCATTCCAAAAATCAGTGGCGATCGCAGATATTCAGATCGCCATGTCGTCAAGCGATACGGACTGGAAAGTTATGCAGGCGCTCCTATCTTCCTTCCTGATGGGCGACTCTTTGGTGCTTTATGCGCGCTGGACTCACGCTCAATATTGTTTGAAGATCCGGATCTTGAGGAGACTTTGGTTTTATTCGCCAAGTTAATAGGCTGCATTTTTTTCACCAACCTTGCTGCTGAACAAAAGCCAGCAAGTCCTTGTCAGGCTTCGTAGAACTAATTGATTTAATCGTCAGCGTGCAATAGCGCGAACGTATGCCTGGCAGGCCCGAATGGCAGCCCCTACGCAGCGTACCAACATACTGGACACCGCCCAGATCTCGGGAGCGAGATGGGCAGCGCTGCAAGCCTACCTTGCAGCCCCACCAACCGCCTGTCCAACCGGCCGTTGGTCAGCGATGTAGCGTTCAGCCAAGGCTCGTCTGCACCGAGCATTCCGCCAACATCAGGCCTCACAAAAAACAAGAGATTTTCACGGCGCCTGGCTGACCATCCGAAAAAGCCACCTCCAGGCATACGCTTAAGCATCACGTCCCAAGTTATTAAACCGGCTGCCATACATGCGTTCTCATTTTTTGCTGCGTCATGCCCGTTGAGACTTGCTATCGTCCAGGTTTTTGCTGCCAAGCAGGACGGACAACGGCAGTTAATGACGTAGACTGTTAAACTCGCCCTTTCGAATTCCATGTGTGATCAGCGCAGGAGGCTTAAATGTCTGTCCTAACCCGCAACAATGTACGCGTCCACGGTTCAGGCCCTGTCACTCTAGTTTTTGCGCATGGTTTTGGGTGTGATCAGAACATGTGGAGACTCGTCGAGCCGGCATTCCGCGACAACTTTCGGACGATTCTTTTCGACGTTGTAGGCTGTGGGAAGTCAGACCTCTCAGCCTATGAGGTTGTGAGGTACTCATCATTGAAAGGGTACGCGCAGGACATCGTGGAGATTATTGAGGAGTTTGCGGACTGCCCGGTCATATTTGTTGGGCATTCTGTCAGCGCTATGGCGGGCGTAATCGCCGCGAATAAGCGGCCTGATCTATTCGGGGCGCATGTCATGGTTGGGCCTTCACCGTCGTATATCAACGATGGTGAATATTTTGGTGGTTTCAGCAGGGAGGACATCGACTCTCTTCTGGAGACGTTGGAAAGCAACTACCTTGGCTGGTCGAGCTCCATGGCCCCCGCCATCATGGGCGCGCCTGGACAGCCCCATCTTGGTGTCGAATTAACCAATAGCTTCTGCCAGACAGACCCTGATATTGCGAAGCGGTTCGCCAGGGTGACGTTCCTATCTGATAACCGCACTGACGTGGCCAAGCTACTGGCGCCGGCGCTGATTATTCAGTCATCCGACGACATCATTGCACCTGTCGAAGTAGGTCGTTACCTCAACAAGGTCATCCCGGATAATCGTCTTGAGGTGATAGAAAACGTGGGGCATTGCCCGCACCTGAGTGCTCCTGATCTATGCATCAATTCGATCCAAAGCTTCATTGCAAGCGTTCAGGGTCGAATTGCTCATGGCGGCTAATGACGACCCAGTCCCTGATGCCGACATGCTTTACGAGCACGCTCCCTGCGCCCTCATTATCACCAGCAAGGCCGGTTTAATCCTTCGCGCAAATGCCACCTTCTGCGAGTGGTTGGGATACTCCAAAGATCAGTTGGTTGGCCGACGTAAACTACAAGAGTTGCTGACTGTCGGAGGACGAATTTTCCATCAAACTCACTGGATGCCTTTGCTTGAGATGCAGCGTTCCATCTCCGAGGTAAAGCTTGAGTTTGCGACGTCTGAGGGTAAAAAATTACCGATGATTCTCAATGCAACAAGGCGGGAACACCTTGGCGGCATTTTCGATGAGGTTTGCGCGTTTCTAGTGATCGAGAGGCATCGATTCGAGCAGGAAGTGCTGATTTCCAAACGGCAAGCTGAGGAATCGCTCGAAGCTCACCTAGCTCTTCAGCGGGATTTGTCGGTTGCCGATGCGAGGCTGCGAGTTGCTCTAGAGTCGGCCAAGATGCACGTTTGGGACGTCGACCCGGTGACACTTGAGCGTCGTTACGATAACAGCGTCGCGCAATTGCTCGGTTACCCGTCAAACCAAGATGTTTCAGCGTCAGTTTACTCAGACCTGATAGACCCTAATGACCTTCCAAGAGAGGCCGAGTTATTTTCGGCGGCTCTCGGATCGGTAGCTCAGGAGTATCGCTGCATTTATAGATTGAACGGCGTTGACGGCGTTCAGCGCACGGTACTCTCCACTGGGCGTGCGGCATTCGACCCAAATAACAAGCTCGTTCAGTTTGTCGGTATCCTTCATGACATCACAGACGTAAAACGGGAGCAGGCAGCAGCAGAAGACCGTGCTCTATTCTCTGAGCAAATGATTGGGATAGTGAGTCACGATCTGCGTAATCCCCTATCGGTGATCTCAATGGCCACCGAGGTGCTGGAGCGGAATGATCTGTCCCCCAGGCAGCTGAAATTGGTTCGGCACACTCAGGAAGCGGCGCAAAGGGCACGCAGGCTTATCAACGATTTGTTGGATTTCACACAGGCCAGAATAGGGCGCGGTATTGGGGTTACAAAAACGACTATCGACCTACACCTGCTGATCGCTGCGGCTGTCGAGCAGCTTCGAATCGTTTATCCCAAACGAGAGCTTCTGCATTCAACCAATGGCCAGGGTCTATGCATGGCTGACAGCGATAGGCTTACGCAGCTTGCAGGTAACCTTATATCCAATGCTGTTACATATGGAGCGGTGGATCGCCCGGTGACAGTAACCTCCTCCATTACGGAGCAAGGTTTCGAACTGGTAGTGCACAACTGGGGTATACCGATTCCTCCAGACTTCCTCGCCACGGTCTTCAGTCCGATGACTCGTGGTGTCAATCTTGCGCAAGATAGTCGCAGCGTTGGATTGGGGCTTTTCATTGTCCGCGAAATCGTGAAGGCACACGGCGGCACGGTTTCGGTTAGCTCAACCATTGAAAGTGGGACAGAATTCAAGGCTACTTTTCCGTTAAAGTAAGCCTGTGACCCCTGTTAAAAAACACTTTCGCCAGATGCAAAAAGCCCAGCGCGGGCTGGGCATTGACGGCTGTTAAGCTCCGATGCGAGAAAGCGCTGGAGCGTTCCAGCAAAGTCCGTCGGACAGACCCTTTTCTTTTTGCCCTGCGCAAATCCCCCTGCATCCCGCCGACCGACGATCACACGCGCATCCTGATCCGCTACAACTCGTTACCCACCAACGCATCACGCTCAACTTTATAAAAAACGGTCTCTTGGGTGCGCCCGGCGACATCCTTCGTCGCGGAATGCGACAACCTCCCGCCGATTTTCTGCAGGGCCCGTTGTGAGCGAATGTTCTGAGCGCCGATATGGAACCACACGGTGTCGACCCAGCGAAATGCGTGGTCGAGCATCAGGCGCTTGAGTTCCCCATTCGCCGCGCCGCCCCATTTTTCGCGGGCTAAAAAGGTGTACCCAATCGCAACCTCACGTTTTTCTTCACTGAAGTCGTAGTAGCGAGAACTGCCTATCACCGCATGACTGGCACGGTCGATCACCACCACAACGCTCTGCGACGTTAATGCCTCGTCGAACCACTCACGAAATACCGGCGCCTGATAGCGGGTTGGACTCGGGTGCTGAGCCCAGAGCAAAGGATCGGCGGCGACGCGGTACAGGGCTTCGAAATCTGCGCTGTCCAACGGGCGCAACTCAAGCGTGTGCCCGACGATGGACGGCGGAATGGGCAGCGATTGCACCGATGTTTCTCCATAAGTTCGATGTGAGCGGGTCGTGACGCGTAGGCCGTTAGCATCGCAATAATCAGCCTGTTTGCGCCAGGCCGATGAGCAGCCAGGCAAACATCACTCAGGCTTGAACACTCAAAAACCCACAATAGATTTTATGTAGAATCTATTTAATAAATGTTTGCAGTTATGCCTCTTCATTCTCGCTTGAGAAATTCCTCAACGAACACGACCCAACCGTCGTGCTTGACCTACGATTAAAGGCCTGATGAGGCCGAGGTGATGCGATGAGTTTGAATGACAACATTATCGGGCAACTGGGCTTCGGCACGGCGCCGCTGGGCAACATGTTCCGCGCCATTGACGAAGACGAGGCGGCCGCTGCCGTCGCCGCCGCCTGGGCTCAAGGCATCCGTTTCTTTGACACAGCGCCGCTGCATGGTGCCGGCTTGTCCGAGACTCGCCTGGGCAAACAGCCCCGCGTATCCGGCGGTTGCCGCACACCGTTTGAAGGGTACGACCTACAGCGTCGCCCTGGTTGAAGGCAGTAACGAATAAACCCTATTGATCGGAGAGCGACCATGCACCCGCATAAAACCGCAATTGTGTTGATTGAATACCAGAACGACTTCACCACCCCCGGCGGAGTGTTCCATGACGCCGTCAAAGACGTCATGCACACCACCAACATGCTGGCAAACACTGCCACCACGATTGAGCAGGCACGCAAGCTGGGCGTAAAGATCATCCACTTACCGATCCAATTTGCCGACGGCTACCCTGAGCTGACCACACGCTCCTACGGCATTCTCAAGGGCGTCGCCGACGGCAACGCCTTTCGCGCCGGCACCTGGGGCGCCGAGATCAGCGACGCGCTGACGCACGAAGCCGCCGACATCGTGATCGAAGGCAAACGCGGGCTGGACGGGTTCGCCACCACCGGTCTGGATTTGGTCCTGCGCAACAATGGCATCCAGAACCTGGTCGTCGCAGGCTTCCTGACCAACTGCTGCGTCGAAGGCACGGTTCGATCAGGGTACGAAAAAGGCTATGACGTGGTGACCTTGACCGATTGCACCGCGACGTTCAGTGAAGAACAACAGCGCGCAGCCGAGCAGTTTACCTTGCCGATGTTTTCGCAAACGCTGCAACACACAGCGTTTCTGCAGGCGCTGAACGCCGAATGAAATAAGGGGCGACTCAGACTGAGTCGCCCCTTTTTTTGTGCATGCGTCACTCGGTCGGCGCGTACTGCATTTCACCGTTACCAAACGACCAATCTTCGCGCTTCACGTCCACCAGGCTGATCCACACATCTTCCTTGCGCAACCCGGTCCTGGCGTGAATGCCTTCGGCGATGAATGCATAAAAGGCCTTTTTCACGTCAATGCTGCGCCCGGCGTTCCAGGTCACCTGGATAAACACAATCCTGGGCGTGTAGCTGATCCCCAGATAACCGTCCGCCGGGTACACCAGTTCATCCTTGGCATGACGGTTGATGATCTGGAATTTATCGTGCTCAGGCACGTTGGCAACGCTGGTCATCGCCGCGTACACCACCTCGCTGATGGCCGTCGCGGTGTCAGTAGAGGTGTCGGCGGCAAGGTCAATTCGGACTAAAGGCATGAACATATCCTTAACAGGGTGAGCGGCCATCCACACCGGCGGCCAGTGATACAACGCTAGTCGCCACCACAAGATTCATCAAGCGCATAATTTTCCAAAAGATGATGAATATTTCGCATGCTATTTCAAAAATTGAATGCCTTCGTCACCGTGGTCGACAGCGCGCCACTGACCAAGGCAGCGCAAACCCTTTGCCTGACGCAGTCTGCGGTTTCTCGTCGCATTCAGCACTTGGAAGAAACCTTGGGCGAAGCATTGTCACGCACTGCAGTTCCGAGCCCGCGTTAAGGCCGCACTCAAATCATCGGCGAATGACTGACGACCCGCAGCGCCAGGCCCTCGTAGGCATCCAGCGTGATCGTAAATTCACCCTCGGCAGTGAGGTCGCCCTCAACCCGTTCATTGATGATGTCCACCACCGGCCCCGGCGCGATATTGGGCAGGTGCAGGGTTTCGGTGATCGCGCTGTTGCTAAAGTTGAGCGCGGTAATCTGCGTACCCTTCCCGGCCGGCAACTCGTGGACCATGATCAGTAAGCCGGGATGCTCGACGTCCGGCACCAGAATCTGCCGGCTGGCGGCGATGCCATAGGCACTGCGCACCGCGAGGATTTTTTGCAGCTGCGAGGCAAACGACTGCGGATCCTGCAACTGCTGGTTAAGGCTGCCATACAAGGCTTTGGAGCGCGGCATTTGCCCCGCCGACAGCTCGGCGTCGGGGTTCAGGTCCACCAGGTCGTAAGCGCCGCGATGCACCCAGCGGGTATCGCCGTCGGCCATCAAATGCGCGACTTCATCGGCCGCCAACGGCAGTGCACCAACCAGGTCCCAACCCGACAAGGCAAACACCCCAGGCTGCATGGCGTTGTACATCACCAACAACAAATGGATCTGACGGATCTGCTCGATATCGGCCGGCGTAATCGCCTCCAGGTCACGAATCCCCAGCGCTGCAGTAATGATGCTGGCGGTGGTGCAGGACACGCCATTGGTGACGAATTTGAGGTTATACGGCGCATGTTCGCCGGTCAGGCGTTCGTACATCTGTTCGCGAATATGCTCACGCAAAATGTTGCCGGGGAAAGTCTGGCCCTGGTAGAGGTAATTGTCGTGGGCGTGCAAGGTCCAGAAATGCACCAGCTCCAGGGTTAGCTCATCGTGGTTCTGCAACGCATGAATCAAGGAGCCTGGGTCGATGCCCTGGCTGTGCATCTCGCGCAGCATCAGGCGCAGAAACTCGGTGTCACCCATCAGCAACGCATGCTGATACGCCGGGCGCGTGATGAAGTCATAGGACAGGTCCGCGCCGCCGTGTGACATCGAGGCGATGTCATCCACCGTCAGGTTAAGCTCCTGAAAGCTGAACCCACCGGCCTTGCGAATCGCGCCGCCGAGCAACTGGTTGCCGGTAATCGACAGCGGATGGCTCTCCGACCAGGCACCGCCCTCGAGCTTGCGCTCCACCCCCAGAAAGCCGTTGGCATCCAGGCGCAGGATCTTGGCGCCCATCACGTCAATCGCATGCAGGGCGTCGCCGATGATCATTTGCTGCGCGGCGAACGAAGGGTCCAGCCAGTTCAGCGACGGCTGGCCTTCCTTGAAGTAATGCAGGTAGACCCAACGGCGCGGCTTGCCATCCACGCCGACCACCACCGGGGTAGCGCTCCAGTCGGTTTCCTTCACGCCGGGCTCAAAGAAAATCACCCGCTGCAACTGGCCGACGATGTAATGCTTGTCGCGCAGCGCATCCACCTGCACCGGGCTGAGGTTCTGAGCGTCCCGGCCTTCGGCGACCTCGGGCAACATCGGCCAGTCTTCTTCGCGGATTTCCACCATGTGGTAGAGCCCGGGATAGTCCTCGTACGCCATCTCGGCCAGGCGAAAATCCGCGCCCTTGCCGGTGTGGGATGGGATCACGTCGTCGATGATCACCGCATTGTGCGCAGCGGCCATGCGCGTCAGCGCCTGCAGCTGCGCCTCGGTGCCCAGCTGCGGGTCGATTTCAAAACTGATGCGGTCAAAGTTGCCGTCGATGGTCGGCGTATGCCGCGTGCCAGAGAGCCCGCCGGATTTTTTCAGTGGGCCGTTGTGAATGCCCTGGATGCCGATCTTCGACAACGCGTGCCACAGGCTTTCATCCCCCAGCGCCTCCAGCACCGTGCCGTTTTCACGGGTCACGATCGAGGCTGGGTACGCGGTAAACCACACCGACGACAAGGCTGAAGCATCACGCGGCCGGGTATGCGCATACGGCTGCTGCCACAATCGCCCTTGCCCCGAATAGAGCTTGGCGCGCTGGCGCGCCGCGTGCAGCATCGATTGCTCAACCAGCCAGTTCACATGATCGTTGTCCGCCGCCGTCATAAGCCCGTTACCTGTGTGCGTGAAAAAGTTATCTGTAAGCATAGGAGCCGCCACGGGTACGATTCGTTGCATTGCAATTTGCACTGTCCGTGCAGCGCAGTTCCTAGGCGTTGAATCGCGCACTCGACTTGCCGGGCGCATGAGCAAAATCACGCGGCGTCATTTGTGGCCACCGGGAACCGCCATCAAGTCGCTCGCCGCGTGTGCGCTGGCAACAGCGCGGGCGCTGCTCGCGGCGAAGCTCAATGGCTCAGGTCTCACGCACGGCCTTGCGTCGCCTGCCGATACTGCCTCGGTGTAAACCCGGTCAATGCCCTGAACTGGCGGGTGAACGCGCTGTGGTCGGTGTAGCCGCATTGCAGCGCGACCTCGGTAATCGGTAGTTCGGTATGCAGCAGCCGGTGCGCGTGTTCCAGGCGCACTTTCTGGATCATCTGCCGTGGCGTCAGGTGGAAAACGCGTTTGCAGTAGCGCTCCAGCTGCGCCACGGAGATGCCGGCAATGCGCGTCAGTTCACCGAGGCTGACGCGCCGGTTGAAATGCGTGCGGATGTGCGCGTCGACAGCGGCCAGGCGCTGGTATGCCGGGTGCGTTTCGCTGGCTGACTGCAGGTCGACGGAGATGCCCGCCAGGCCGATGATCTGGTTTACATCGCTGTACAGCGGCCATTTGTGCGTCAGGCACCAGCCGGGTTCGCGCGTGCCATAGAGGTGCAGTTCCAGCTGGTCCTCAAGCACAAACCCCTGTTCCAGCACCCGCCGATCCTGTTCGGTATAGCCCGGCCCCAGTTGCGCGGGGAACACTTGCGCACTGGTCTTGCCCAGCAGCGGTTGCAGCTGCTTGAGCCCGCAGCGCTGCACCAGCGTGTGGTTGGCGAGCACGTAACGCGCCTCGATGTCCTTGATAAAGATCGCGGCGTTGGGGATCACGTCGAGCATCGGCAACAGCTGCGCCACCCCCGCCAATAGCTGCTGCATGTCGTGGGGACGATTGGCCTGAAAAAGGCTCGCAAATGCGCTCGGCAGCATGAACTGGACTCCCCTGTTTTCGAGCAGATTGCCCCATGCCGAAGTGACTGTCGAGCGCGGCAAACTGTGCCGAATTCGTCATCCACACAGGCGCAAAACATCAATCGCCACGCCCTTGATGCGTTCAGGATAACGCCACTACCTGCCTATCCAATAACTCACAAGAAGGCGCCGCCATGTCTGCTCAAGGCAAGTTCAAGAAACAACTTTCACTGATGGACCTGACCTTTATCGGGCTGGGCGCCATCTTCGGTTCGGGCTGGCTGTTTGCGGCCAGTCACGTCTCGGCCATCGCCGGGCCGGCGGGGATTTTTTCCTGGCTGATCGGCGGTTTCGCCGTGCTGCTGCTGGGCATCGTCTATTGCGAACTCGGCGCCGCCCTGCCCCGTGCCGGTGGCGTAGTGCGTTACCCGGTGTATTCCCACGGCCCGCTGTTGGGCTACCTGATGGGCTTTATCACGCTGATTGCGTTTTCAAGCCTGGTGGCGATTGAAGTGGTCGCTTCGCGCCAATACGCGGCCGCCTGGTTTCCCGAACTGACCAAGGCCGGCTCCAGCGACCCCACGACCCTGGGCTGGCTGATGCAATTGGCGCTGTTGTGCCTGTTCTTTGTCCTTAACTACCGCAGTGTGAAGACCTTCGCCATCGCCAATAACCTGGTGAGCGTGTTCAAGTTCATCGTGCCGCTGCTGGTGATTGGCGTGCTGTTCACCTTCTTCAAACCGGCCAACTTCCAGGCCCAGGGTTTTGCCCCGTTCGGCCTGTCGGGCATCGAGATGGCGGTGTCGGCCGGCGGCGTGATTTTTGCCTATCTGGGCCTGACGCCGATCATCTCGGTGGCCAGTGAAGTGAAGAACCCGCAACGCACCATTCCCATCGCGTTGATCCTCTCCGTGCTGCTCTCGACGGCCATCTATGTGCTGCTGCAAACCGCGTTCCTCGGCGGCGTGCCCACCGAGATGCTCGCCAACGGTTGGGCGGGAATCAGCAAGGAACTCGCGCTGCCTTATCGCGATATCGCCCTGGCGCTGGGCGTGGGCTGGCTGGCGTACCTGGTGGTGGCGGACGCGGTGATCTCGCCCAGCGGCTGCGGCAATATCTACATGAATGCCACGCCGCGCGTGGTGTATGGCTGGGCGCAGACCGGCACGTTCTTCAAGATCTTCACGCGCATTGATGAGAAATCCGGCATCCCGCGCCCGGCGCTGTGGCTGACCTTTGGCCTGTCGGTGTTCTGGACCCTGCCGTTCCCCTCCTGGGAAGCGCTGATCAATGTAGTGTCGGCCGCGCTGATCCTAAGCTACGCCGTCGCCCCGGTGACCGTCGCCGCACTGCGCCGCAATGCACCGGGCATGCCACGGCCGTTTCGGGTCAAGGGCATGGCGGTACTCGGCCCGCTGTCGTTCATCATCGCCGCGCTGATTGTGTACTGGTCTGGCTGGAGCACCGTGTCGTGGCTGCTCGGCCTGCAAATCCTCATGTTCGGGGTGTACCTGCTGTGCGCACGCTGGGTGCCGACCGCGCACCTGAACATCAAGCAGCAAGTGCGCTCATCGGCGTGGCTGATCGGCTTCTACGCGGTGACCCTCCTGCTCTCCAAACTTGGCAGTTTTGGTGGCCTCGGCGTGCTCAGCCACCCGTTTGACACGCTGATCGTCGCGGCCTGCGCCTTGGGCATTTATTACTGGGGCGCGGCCACCGGCGTGCCTGCCCACCTCGTGCGCCTGGAACACGAAGACGACGAAAGCGAAGTCGCCAACGAGCCCCGGCACAGCAAGCTTTTGTCCCCGGCCACCCACTGAATGGAGCGTTTTATGAAACGGTTGCACGTGATCGACTCCCATACCGGCGGCGAACCCACGCGCCTGGTGCTGGACGGCTTTCCCACGCTGACAGGCAGCAGCATCGCCGAGCAACTGGAGAACCTGCGCACCGAGCACGACCTGTGGCGCCGCGCCTGCCTGCTGGAACCGCGCGGCAATGATGTACTGGTCGGCGCGCTGTACTGCGAGCCGGTCACACCGGGTGCGACGTGCGGGGTGATCTTCTTCAACAACACCGGCTACCTCGGTATGTGTGGCCACGGCACCATCGGGCTGGTCGCCTCGTTGCACCACTTGGGGCGCATCAAGCCCGGCGTGCACAGCATCGACACGCCGGTCGGCCCTGTAACGGCCACCCTGCACGAAGACGGCGCCGTGACCCTGCGCAACGTGCCCGCCTATCGCCATCGTCACCACGTGGCGGTGGACGTGCCAGGCCATGGCGTGGTCCACGGCGACATTGCCTGGGGCGGCAACTGGTTTTTCCTGGTCTCGCAGCACGGGCAAACGCTTGAGATGGGCAACGTCGACGCCCTCACCGACTACACCTGGATGATGCTCAAGGCCTTGGAAAACCAAGGCATCCACGGCGCCGATGGCGCGCTGATCGACCATGTCGAACTGTTCGCAGACGACGCCAACGCCGACAGCCGCAATTTTGTGATGTGCCCCGGCAAAGCCTACGACCGTTCGCCGTGCGGCACCGGGACCAGCGCCAAGCTCGCGTGCCTGGCCGCCGACGGCAAGCTCGCGCCCGGTGCGACCTGGGTGCAAGCCAGCATCACCGGCAGCCAATTCGAAGGCCGCTATGAATGGGACGGCGAGCGCGTACGCCCGTTTATCACCGGCCGCGCCTACATGACCGCCGACAGCACCCTGCTGATCGACGCGCAGGACCCTTTCGCCTGGGGCATCTGAGCCCCGATTTTTTACTGAACGCTGCAAGGAGTTAAAACAATGAGCGACAACATTTTCACCGGTTGCATCCCCGCGCTGATGACCCCGTGCACGCGTGAGCGCACGCCGGACTTCGACGCCCTGGTGGCCAAGGGGCGCGAGCTGATCGATATCGGCATGAGCGCCGTGGTGTACTGCGGCTCCATGGGTGACTGGCCGTTGCTCACCGAGGCCCAGCGCCAGGAAGGTGTGGCGCGCTTGGTGGCTGCCGGTGTGCCGACCATTGTCGGCACGGGTGCGGTGAACAGCCGTGAAGCGGTGGCCCACGCAGCGCACGCGGCCAACGTCGGTGCCCATGGCCTGATGGTGATCCCGCGCGTGTTGTCACGCGGTGCGTCGGCCACCGCGCAAAAGGCGCACTTCTCGGCCATCCTCAATGCCGCGCCAAACCTGCCGGCGGTGATCTACAACAGCCCGTACTACGGTTTTGCCACCCGCGCCGACCTGTTCTTCGAACTGCGCCGCGAACACCCCAACCTCATCGGTTTCAAGGAATTCGGCGGCGCTGCCGACCTGCGTTACGCGGCTGAAAACATCACCTCCCAGGACGATAACGTGACCCTGATGGTCGGCGTCGACACCCAGGTGGTGCACGGTTTCGTCAACTGCAACGCCACCGGCGCCATCACCGGCATCGGCAATGCGCTGCCACGCGAAGTGCTGCAACTGGTGGCCCTGAGCAAGCAAGCCGCCAAAGGTGACGCCAAGGCGCGGCGCCTGGCCCGCGAACTGGAAGCGGCGCTGGGCGTGCTGTCCTCCTTCGACGAAGGCTGCGACCTGGTGCTGTATTACAAGCATTTGATGGTGCTTAACGGTGACCAGGGTTACGCCCAGCACTTCAACGACACCGACGTGCTCAGTGATGCACAGCGGCGTTATGCCGAGCACCAGTACGCGCTGTTCCGCCAGTGGTACGCCAACTGGTCGGCCGAACAGAACCTCGCCTGAGCCCTTGCGCGCCGCTGTGCTTCTCACAGCGGCCAACCCTCATTTTTCCAGGACGACCCCATGACTCTGACGGGCAAGATGCTGATCGGTCAGCAAGCAATTTCCGGCCATCGCGAAGCGATTCGGGCCATCAATCCCGCCACCGACGCGCCACTGGAACCGGCTTACGCCGGCGGCGGTCGTGAGCATGTCGAACAGGCGTGCGCCCTGGCGTGGGCTGCGTTCGACACCTATCGCGAAACCTCGCTGGCCGAGCGCGCCGGCTTTCTGGACGTCATTGCCGACACTATCGAAGCCCTCGGCGATGAGTTGATTGAACGCGCCATGGCCGAAACGGGCCTGCCGCGCTCGCGCATCCAGGGCGAACGCGGCCGCACCTGCGCGCAGTTGCGTAGCTTTGCGCGCACCGTGCGCGCCGGTGAATGGCTGGGCGTGCGTGTCGACACCGCGCAGCCCGAGCGCCAGCCGTTGCCACGTCCAGACTTGCGTCAACGGCAGGTGCCACTGGGACCGGTGGCCGTGTTTGGCGCGAGCAATTTCCCCTTGGCGTTCTCGGTGGCGGGCGGTGATACCGCATCGGCCCTGGCGGCCGGCTGCCCGGTGGTCGTCAAGGCACACGGTGCCCATCCCGGCACCAGTGAACTGGTCGGACGCGCGGTGGCCCAGGCGGTGAAGGCCTGTGGTTTGCCCGACGGGGTGTTTTCACTGCTTTACGGCGCGGGCACGGACATCGGCATCGCCCTGGTCACCGACCCGCGCATCAAGGCCGTGGGCTTTACCGGTTCGCGCAACGCGGGTATCGCATTGACCCAGGCGGCGCAGGCGCGGCCGGAGCCGATCCCGGTGTATGCCGAGATGAGCTCGATCAACCCGGTGTATTTGTTTCCTGCCGCGTTGCAGGCACGTGGCGAAGCATTGGCGCAGGGGTTTGTCGCGTCGTTGACTCAGGGCGCCGGGCAATTTTGTACCAACCCTGGGTTGGTGATTGCCGTCGCAGGCAGCGCACTGGATGCTTTCATCGCCAGCGCAACGCAGTTGCTGCGCGGTTGCGCGGCCCAGACCATGCTGACGCCGGGTATTTTCCGCGCGTATCAAAGCGGCGTGAGTACGCTGGCCGAACATGCCCGGATTGCAGCAACAGGTCAGGCGGCCGACGGCCCCAACCAGGCTCAGGCGCACCTGTTCGTCGCCCCGGCCCACGATTTTTTGCGCAATCAGCACCTTCAAGCAGAAGTCTTCGGCGCCGCATCGCTGGTGGTGGTGTGCGCCAGCGAAGATGAAGTCCGCCAAGTCACGGAACACTTGGAAGGCCAACTGACGGCCACACTCCACTTGGACGATACGGACTTGGCACGTGCCAAAGCCTTGCTGCCGGTGCTTGAACGCAAGGCCGGGCGCCTGCTGGTCAACGGCTGGCCCACGGGTGTAGAAGTGTGTGACGCCATAGTCCACGGCGGGCCTTTCCCTGCCACCTCGGACTCACGCAGCACCTCGGTGGGCACGGCGGCGATCCTGCGGTTCTTGCGCCCGGTGTGCTACCAGGACTTCCCCGATGGCTTGTTGCCTTGCGCGCTGCAACAGGGCAACCCGTTGCAGTTAAGGCGTTTGCTCGACGGTCAGAGAGAGACCTAGGCCATGTCCGATTCCAACACTGCAGACACCGTCGTCATCGGCGCCGGAATTATTGGCGTGGCCTGCGCGTTGCAATTGTCGCGTCAAGGCCGGCGCGTGGTGGTCATCGACCCGCAGCAGCCCGGTATGGGCGCCTCCTATGGCAATGCCGGGCACCTGGCGACCGAACAGGTGTTTCCGATTGCCGACGTGTCGATCCTCAAGCGCCTGCCGGCGATGCTGATGGACCCCATGGGCCCGCTGCGCCTGGACTGGAAATACCTGCCGCGCGCCCTGCCCTGGTTTGCGCGCCTGCTGCTGAACCTGCGCCCGGCGCGCTACCGGCGCACGGTCGCAGGTATTCGCGCGCTGAATGAAGCCAGCCTGGCGGCCTGGCAACGCTTGTTGCAGAGCATCGACCGGCCACAGTTGTTGCGCCCAGACGGTTCCTTGCTGGTGTTTGAGCGCGCCGCGTCAGCTGAGGCGATCGATGCATTGCGCCTGCGCATGCAGCAGCAGAACGTGGCGGTGGAATTCTGGCCAGGCGAGGCGATACGCCAGGTGGCGCCGCAACTGAGCGAGGCTATCCGAGGCGGCCTGTTTTTCCCCGCCACCGGGCATTTTATTGACCCGTACACCGTGGTCTGCGCACTGGTGAGCGCCGCTCAGGCCAGTGGCGTGCAGTTTGTGCAACAGCGCGTGCTGGATGGGCGGCTGGAAGGCACTGGCGTGTCGCTGATGACCGATCAAGGCGTCGTCGCCGCGCGCCAGGTGCTGATCGCCTGCGGTGCTCACTCGGCCAGACTCACCGCGGCACTCACGGGTAAAACAGTGCCGTTGGATACGGAGCGCGGCTATCACTTGATGCTGCCAAGGGAGCAGCACCGCCTGCCGTTTGCCGTCACCTCGTTTGAGCGCAAGTTCATCATGACGCCCATGAGCGATGGCTTGCGCCTGGCCGGCACCGTCGAATTCGCAGGGCTCGAGCGCCCGGCGAATATGCAGCGTGCCTGGCAATTGCACCGACTGAGCCAAGGGTTGTTCCGTGAGGACCTGAACGCGCAGGACGCGACCGCCTGGATGGGGTTTCGCCCTTCCCTGCCCGACTCATTGCCGATCATTGATCGGCCGTGCGACGGCAAGGTGCTGCTTGCATTCGGGCACCAGCATTTGGGCTTGACGCAGGCGGCGGTGACGGCGGAGATCGTCGCGCAACTGGCCGCCGCACACCCCTCGCTGTCCGGGCTGCCCACGCTCGCGCCCTATCGACTGGGGCGATTCTGAGCAACGCTGCCGGGTGCGGGCCTCAGTGGCCTGCCCTGGAGGCGTCTGATAAGGCATCCGCCATCTGCTGAATCTCCTCGCGCATCCATAATTTTTCCAGCCAGCCGGCGGGGATGCCTTGGACGCCATAGTAGGCGCCCGCCAACTGGCCCACGATGGCGGCCGTGGTGTCCGCATCGTCACCCAGGTTTGCAGCGGCGAGCACAGCATCGGCAAAGCTGTCGGTGTGATGAAAGCACCAGAACGCGGCTTCCAGCGAGGCAACCGAATAGCCGGAACCGGCAATCTCGCCACGCGCCTTGTTACGGTATTCGCCGGCAGCGATAGCCAGCACTTTGGGCGCCGTCAGCGCACCGTCCGAGACGCGCAACACCTCGTCCTTGGGCATGCCGCTCAAGGCCTTGCAAAGCGCCTGCGCGAGCACCACACAACACTCGATGGCCTCTGGAGCCGCGTGGGTTGTGCGTGAACTGTCGATGGCAAATGCGCGCACACGTTGCAGGTTCGGGAAAAAGAACAACACCACAGGCGCGAGGCGCATCATCGAGCCATTGCCGGCCGAATACGGGTGTGTAGAACCGGCAAATGGGTCGCCATGCTGCTGGAAAGCCGCCAAGGCCTCGCGCACGGTCATGCCGATATCAAAGCAGTCTCCCGTGGCACTCAAATAGCCCCATTGCCACCAGTTCAGGTACCGGCCCATCTGATCCTTCGCGTCAAAGCCGCCCTTGCTCAGCAGGCTTTCGGCCAGGCACAGGGCCATCGATGTGTCGTCCGTCCACTGGCCAGGCTTCAGGCTGAACGGCCCGCCTCCGACCATGTCCGTCACGGCGGCAAATGTGCCACGGGGCATGAACTCAACCGTGGTGCCGACCGCGTCGCCACAGGCCAGCCCAAGCAGGCTGCCCCGGTAGCGGTCTGACAGTGTTATAGGCATCGGTACTCCTTGATAAAACGTCGTCCAGATAGAAATTCAACGCGCGCAGACTACTTGACCAGCCGCTTCTCCTTGGAGGGGCGATAGCCGAAATACGCGCTGTAACATTTGCTGAAATGGCTCGGCGAGACAAAACCGCACGCCACCAGCACGTCCACCTGGGACAGTTCGGTGTGCTGCAACAAGCGCCGCGCCTCGGTGACCCGCAGTTCCATGTAATAGCGCTGCGGCGTGGTGCCCAGTTGTTCCTTGAACAGCCGCTCCAGCTGACGGCGTGAACGACCGGCGTAGACGGCCAACTGGTCGAGTTCCAGCGGTTCTTCAAGGTTGGCATCCATCAGCTTTACCACCTCACGCAGCGGCGCACTGACGCAGACATTTTCCGTGGGTTTGATGCGTCGGTAACGCGACTCCTCGAACGCCAGAATGTCTTCAATGCCCTCGACCAGCGCCTTGCCGTGCAGACCCTTGATCCAGTCCAGGGCCATGTGAAACGCGCCTGAGGGGCTGGAGGCCGTCAGGCGGTCCCGGTCGATCACATAGGGCTCGCTGGTCACTTGGGCGGCCTTGGAGACCTCCGCCAGCGCCGGGCGATGTTCCGGGTGGATGGCGCAGCGATAGCCCTGCAGCAGGCCGGCGCGGCCGAGAAACCAGGCGCCGTTCCACAACCCGGCAAGGGCGACAGCCTGTTCGGCGGCGCTGCGTAACAGCTGGCTGAATTCGTCATCGGCCTTGAGTTCGGTACGAAAGCCGCCGCACACCACCAACAAGTCCAACTGCGGCAACGCCGACACGTCCAGGCGCGCATCGGGACGGATCACCAGGCCCAGGTCGCTGATCACCTCGCCGTCGCCGCAACCAAACGTACGGGTGGCAAACAGTTCGGGACGCAGCAGGTTGGCGGTGATGAGCGTGTCGAGGGTCTGGGTGAATGCGGGCAGGGAGAAGTGTTCTAGCAGCAGGAAGCCCACACGGGTAACCGGCGGCCGCTGCTGGGGGGAGTCATTCAGGTAGCGCAGGTTCTTGCCTTGCATGCCACCGCTGAATTGGCGTCTTTCCATCGAGGGTTGGCCCACGCTTATTGTTGATGCAGTGGGCGCTATCTTAGGGGCAAATGCAGGCGCTGTCCCTCGGCATTCCCCAAGCGTGGTGCCTGGCCGTGCGGTTGCCCCGGCGGCGCTGTTGAACGCCAGCCGCGTGCCTGATCTTTAGAAACGCGCCCGCCTTCCAGGCCTGCTGCCGGGCAGTCGCGCGGCCATCTGATACGGTTTTTTCTTTGCTATCTGCGTCTGTATCGAAAACGCCTCGAGGCGGACAATGGCGCCAACCCGACATTCCTGTCGTCCCCTTCCCTTCGGAGGCCTTATGACCAAGATGGCACTTTTCCTGTTCGGCTTTTTGGTATTGACCATCGGCATCGGCTTGCTGGCGACCATCTCGCCCGTGTGACTGCGTCACCGTCTCGAACTTTATCAACTCGCAAAGAGCATCGGGTACAGCGACACCACCAGCAGCCCGGCCATCGACACGTTGAACAGACGCAACCAACGCGGTTCACGCAGCACAGTGCGCAGGCCAGTGCCGCAAACCACCCAGACACACACGCTGGGCAAGTTGACCACCGCAAACACCAGGGCAATCACCAGCACGTTGGTCACATAGCCCTCGGCCGGCGTGTAGGTGGTGATCGCCCCTAACGCCATGATCCACGCCTTGGGATTGACCCATTGAAACGCCGCCGCCCCGAGGAAGGTCATGGGTTTGGCGTGTTCGTTTTCGCTCTCGGACATGCCGCCGGAGGTTGCAATCTTCCACGCCAGGTACAACAAGTAAGCCGCGCCCACATACCGCAACAAGGTGTAGGCCCACGGAAATACCTTGAACACTTCGCCCAGACCGAGCCCCACCGAAATCACCAACAGCATAAAGCCGATGCTGATTCCCAACGCGTGGGGCATCGACCGGCGAAACCCGAAGTTCACACCCGAGGCCAGCAGCATCGTGTTGTTGGGGCCAGGTGTGATCGAGGACACGAAGGCAAACAGCACGAAGGCTGAGAGCAGGCTGGTAGACATAAACATGGCGCGGCATCCAGACGGCGGTGGTATGCCTGCGACAGTAATCGGTTGCGGCCCTGGCTGCCCCGTACAGCTAGGGGCGGATCGAGGAATACACTTTGGCGTTGTCGAGAAACTCGCGGGGGATAGGTCCACCAGACCCACACGGCCACGCTGGCAAGTACGCCGACGATCACAAGCATCAAGGTTTCTCCGGCAGTGGCGAGTGGAGTGCTTTCACTGACCGGTATAGTTGCTCACGTTGCTTGAATCTGCGCTGAACGCATCAAAAAAGGCCAAACGATGAGTGTCGGCACAGCGCCGTGATTGAGTTGCGGGTATTGAGTGAGACTGACCGCCGGTCAGGCAGAAAACGGTCCCCACTGACGCGCCGGGAACCGTTTTGGGCGTGGCTGACAACGTGCGGCCTCAGTTCTGCGGCCGTTGTTTGGTCGAGTCCAGTTCGGCTTTTTTAGCGGTGGAAATTTCAGTGATCTGCGCAGACTTGGCGATGGCCATGTCAAACGTGTCCTGCATGGTGGCGATGGCATCGGTCGCCGTGCCCTTCAGCCCGCCATTGGCCGCCCAGTCGAAGTTCCACACGCCGGACAGGTTGTCGGCGCCGGCCACGTCGTGGGTTTCGATGGCGGTGAATACATCCGGGTGTTTTTCCACGTACTTGGCAGCGTCGGAAACGTTCGCTGGCACCTTGCCCGAGGCATTGCTGGCCAGTTGCGACAGCTCCTGCTTGGTGATGGCCGACTTGCCCGTCTGGCGCATGTAATCGGCAATGACCTTGCTGGACTTGGCAATGTTCAACTTGTCGTCGAAAGACGACGGCGAGGACTTTGGCGTGTTCGACCCGCCAGACGCGGGCGTTACGGTAGTAGACATCGGCGCTGCTCCCTCAATGGAACGAATGAAATCGTCGTGCTGACGATACCCCGATGCGGACGTTAGCATGGGCAAAGGGCCATTCCCCATGCTTCACAACATTTCACAACGGCTGGCCGATTTTCGCAGCATCTGGACGCAGGTCATCCGCAAAAAAGCGCGGCGGCAGACCACTCGCACAGCACGTGTCGACACTGCGCAGACCCCCAATCGCCGCCGCCCTTGATGCTGCGTTCAGCCCTGACGCACATACGCAAACATGTGCGGCACATAGTCCGCTTTGCCCAGCGGCACGCCGTTATGGCGCAGGATGTTGTAGGCGGTCATCAGGTGAAAATAGAACTGCGGCGTGGCCCAATTGACGGCGTATTCGTTACCGGTCATCTGGAAGGCGATACCGCCGGGGAGTTCGATGGCGATGGATTCATCTGCCCGACGCTCAATCACGCCGCGATCAGCGCCGACGAGCACTGCCAGCGTTTGGTCGATCAGTGCGAGCGCCTCAGCCATCGAGGTCGGTGCCTGCAGCGTCGACAGCGGCTGCCCGCTTAGCCGCTCAACCGCCTCGCGCGCCTGGGTGCAGGCGTAGCGAACCTGGGTCGCCAGGGGGTGCATGTCGGGTGCCAGGCGTGAATCGAGAAGAACTTGCGGGTCGAAAGCCAGCGCTGCAGCGTGAGCCTCACCTTTGGCGAGCAGGCCTTTGAGCGAGTTCAGCATCTGGGCGAAGCAGGGAATGGTAATGGTATAGAGCGACATCGTTGCGTCCTCGTCTGGGATTGAACATCACATCACGTAGCGATCACGCCGCGTTGCTTGACCAGGCCTTCGAGGGTAAACCGGGCCTGCATCAGCACCACGTCGCGCACCAGTTCCATTTCCTTCTGGTTGACTTCGGCCCACTTCAACGACTCAAGCAGCTTGGGTTTTTGCACCCGGAATGCCAGGCCCTGGGTGAACAGTGCCATCGAATGAATCACGGTGCGCTCGTCCTCCACCGCAAAACCGGCCAGGCGCGCGATCAGTTGGCGGATAACCCGGCCAATGCGCGCCTTGAAGCGATCCTCAAAGGCGGTTGTCGCGCTTTCTGGACACAGGCCGGCCTGGTGGCGGTCAAGAAACGCACGCCAGGCGGTGGTTTGCGGGCTGTCCTGGATGGTGGAAACCACCGTACCGAGGATGCCCAGTGAAACGTCGATCAGGGTTTTATCGTCCGAGGCCTCATCAGCCAACGCGCATTCGGCGGCCTCCACGCACGGCGCCATCTTGCGCCACAGCAGTGTGATCAAGTGCTCGACACACTCCAGATAGATGCCTTCCTTGCCGTCAAAATAGTACTGAATCGCCGGGGCGTTGACGCCCGCGGCCGTGGCGATGTCGCGGGTCGACGCGCCGTCGTAGCCGCGCTCGCCAAAGACCACGACCGCCGCGTCGACAATACGCGCGCGGGTTTCTTCGCCACGCTGATAACCACCCTCGGCGGCAGGTTTATGTCGTGCCATGTGCAGCTCCTTTCGAATACCGGACCAAAATATACCAGTTGACAAAAATTCGCGAAAAATAGAATTTATTCCATCTGTTATAAATCTGGAGTGACCCGATGTCCGCTGCACCTCCCTCGCCTCAGGTCATTCCTGAAGACACCGTCAACCGTCAACGCGGCAAGGCTCGACGGATACTGCTGACCATCGCCACCGTCGCACTTGTGGGTGCTGTGGGTTGGGCTGCCTGGTGGTGGCTCACCGGACGTTTCATCCAGACCACCGACGACGCCTACCTGCAAGCCGACAGCATCAGTGTGGCGCCCAAAATCAATGGCTACGTGGCCCAAGTGCTGGTCAGCGACAACCAGGACGTAAAGCGCGGCGATGTGCTGGTGCGCCTGGATGCGCGCAAATACCAGGCCGTCAGCGATGAAGCCTCGGCAACCATTGCCGCGCGCACGGCCGACTACGCCAAGGCCCAGGCCGACCTGGTGCAGCAGGACTCGACCATTGCCGAAGCCCGCGCGCAGTTGCAAGGCGCCGAGGCCGATGCAAAACACGCACAGACCGAAGTCGCGCGCTACGCCCCGCTGGCGCGTTCAGGTGCCGAGCCGGAAGAGCGCCTGGCGCAGCTGAATAACCAATTGGCCCAGGCCCGCAGCACCGTGGCGGCCAAACAGGCTGCCTTGCGCTCCAGTCAGACCCGCTATGGCACGCTTGAAGCACAACTCAAACAAGCCCAGGCGCAACTCGGCGTGGCCAAGGCCAGCGAGGCGCAAAGCCAGCTGGACGTGGATGATGCAGTGATTCGCAGCCCGCTGGACGGGCGCGTGGCCGACCGCGGCGTGCGTGTCGGTCAGTACGTGCAGCCCGGCACTCGCTTGCTGACAGTGGTGCCGATCAGCGCGATTTACCTGACCGCCAACTACAAGGAAACCCAGATCGGCGACATGCGCCCCGGCCAATCCGTCAGCGTGCACGTGGACGCGCTGCCAGGGCGTGATCTGCAAGGCCATATCGACAGCCTGTCTCCGGGCACCGGCGCGCAGTTCGCGCTGCTGCCGCCGTCGAATGCCACCGGCAACTTCACCAAAATCGTGCAACGCGTACCGGTGCGCATCTCGCTGGACATACCCGATGAGGTTCGCGCGGCGTTGATGCCTGGCCTGTCGGCAACCGTTGACGTCGACACCCGCACCCATGCCGCGGACGCCAATCATGGCTGAAGCGCTGATGGCCGAGGCCGCAGAAAAACCGCGCAACGCCTCGCTGACCGACTGGATCGCCGTGGCTGCCGGCGCACTCGGCGCCCTGCTGGCGACGCTGGACGTGTCGATCACCAACTCGGCGCTGCCACAGATTCAAGGGCAAATCGGCGCAACCGGCACCGAAGGCACGTGGATCGCCACAGGCTATCTGATGTCGGAAATCGTCATGATCCCCCTCGCCGCCTGGCTGACCCGGGTGTTCGGCCTGCGCCGGTTCCTGATCGGCACGGCCTTGATGTTCACTGCGTTTTCGATGTTCTGTGGCCTGTCCTCAAGCCTCGGCGCCATGATCGCCGGGCGCATCGGCCAGGGGTTCGCCGGCGGCGCGATGATTCCCACCGCGCAAACCATCGTGCGCACGCGCCTGCCGCCGCACCAGTTGGCCATCGGCACCACGATGTTTGGCATGACCGTGATCCTCGGCCCCTTGCTCGGCCCGGTCATCGGCGGCTGGCTCACGGAAAACATCAACTGGCGCTGGTGCTTCTTTCTCAATCTGCCCATCAGCATCGCCCTGATCACCCTGCTGATCACCGGCCTGCCAAGCGAGCGCATGAACCTGCAACGCTTCATCAGTGCCGACTGGCTGGGCATCCTCGGCCTGGCCATGGGCCTGAGTTCGCTGACGGTGGTGCTTGAAGAAGGCCAGCGTGAGCATTGGTTCGACTCGCTGCTGATCACGTGGCTGAGCATCGCCACGGTGATCGGCTTTTTCCTGATTGCGGTCGGGCAGTTGCGCTCGAGTACGCCGATCGTGCGACTGCAACTGGTGCTGAACAAGAGCTTTGGCAGCGTGCTGTTGATCGGTACCGCCGTGGGCGCCGGGATTTATGGCACGGCGTATCTGGTGCCGCAGTTCCTGGGCATCCTCTCGGGCTACAACGCGCAGCAGTCCGGCGCGATCATGTTGCTGTCGGGCATACCGGCGTTTTTGCTGATGCCCATTTTGCCGCGCATGCTCGGCCGCTATGACCTGCGCTGGATGGTCGGTGCCGGCCTGTTGCTGTATTGGGCCAGCTGCTTTGTCGACACCCAACTCACCACCGAGAGTGTCGGGCACGACTTTGTCTGGTCGCAGCTGTTGCGTGGTTTTGGGCAGATTCTGGTGATGATGCCGCTCAGCCAACTGTCGATGCGTTCGGTCGAGACCCGTGACGCCGGGGACGCCGCCGGGCTTTACAACATGTCGCGCAACCTGGGCGGCACCATCGGCCTGGCCTTGCTCGGCGTGCTGATGGACCGGCGCAGCCATTTTCATGACGACAGGCTGCGCGAAGGCATCCAGGCCAACAGCCAGCTGGCCCAGGACCACATGGCCAGCCACACCGCCAGCTACCTCGCTCAAACCGGCGATGCATCGACGGCGCAGGTGCAGGCGTTCGCACAACTGGCCAATGACATTGCGCAACAAGCCTCGGTGATGGCCTACAACGACTCGTTTTATGTACTGGGACTCGCGATGCTGGCGTGCCTGCCCCTGATCTTCATCCTGAAAAAGCGCACGGTACAACCATGATTCCTCGCACCCTTCCCCTCTTGCTGACTGTCGGCCTGTTGTCGGCCTGCACCGTCGGCCCGGACTACCACGGTGCCCCCGACGTCGCGCCAAAAACCCTGGCGGCCGGGCACCTGCCGCACGCTGACAGCGCATCGGCAAGCACTCCCGGTGTCGCGCAGTGGTGGCGAACCCTGGGCGACGCGCAATTGAACCAGCTGGTGGAGCAAGCCCTGCAAAACAGCCCGGACATTGCCACGGCCCAGGCGCGCCTCAAGCAGTCCCGCGCGAGCCTCAGCGGCGCGCAAGCCAACGCGATGCCCAAGGTCACCGGGGATGCCGCGATGCTCAAACTGCGCTCCCCGGACACCTCCGCGCTGGGCGGCAGCAATGGCGGTGGCCGCGGCCCGTTGAGCCTGTACCTCGCCGGTTTCGATGCCAGCTGGGAGGCCGACCTGTTTGGCGGCACACGCCGTGCAGTCGAAGCCGCCCAGGCCGAGGCCGGCGCCTCCCAAGCCCAGTTGGCTGACGCCCAAGTGCAATTGGCTGCGGAAATAGTGCAGGCCTACACCGACCTGCGCGACCAGCAAGCACGCCTGGCATTGGTCGACGCCAGCGTCGGCATCGAAAACCAGGCCCTGGACCTCACCCAGCAACGGCGCGAACGCGGCGTGGCCTCGCAACTGCAACTGGAGCAGGTACTGACACAGGCCCAAAACACCCAGGCCCAACGCCTGCCGCTGCAAGCCGCCATCGTCGAATCGCTCGACCAGCTTGGCCTGCTCCGCGGCCTGGAACCCGGCGAGCTGGACAGCCAACTGGCCACCGCGCGGCCCCTGCCCGCTATCCCGGAGGCGGTGCCGGTCGCCGACCCGGCCGCGCTATTGAAGGCCCGCCCGGACATCCGCATCGCCGAACGCAAACTGGCATCGAGCAATGCCCAGATTGGCGAGAAGACCGCAGACTGGTTTCCCAAACTGAGCTTGATGGGCGACTTGTCATTCTCGGCCGGTGACCCGGGGCACCTTGCACGCAAGGACAACGGCACCTGGTTGATCCTGCCTCGGATCACCTGGAACGCGCTGGATTTCGGCCGTGTTGCCGCCAGCGTCAAAGGGGCAGAGGCTGGACGTGACGAGGCCCTGGCCAACTATAAAAGCGTGGTGTTGAGTGCCTTGCGCGATGCCGACGTGGCGTTGGCGCGTTATGGGCACCAGCGCCAGAACGTGCTGCTGTTGCGCACGGTGGAATCTTCCGCAGTGCGTGCAGCCGACCTGACGCGTCAGCGTTACCGTGCAGGTACCGCGAGTACGCTGGATTGGCTGGATGCGGAGCGCACGCGCTATCAGGCGCAAGAAAGCCGGATCTCCGCGGACGCAGAGCTACTGAAGGATTTTGCGTCGCTGCACAAGGCACTGGGGCTGGGATGGACACGGTGAGCAGGCGATTGGCGGCAAATCAACTACCATGAGCCTTCATTCATGGCTACCGGCTTGCATTCGATGAGAGACTTACCGCCCACCGCCACCTTGCGCGCCTTTGAGGTTGCCACACGGCATGCCACCTTCACCTCGGCTTCGCAGGAATTGCATGTCACCCAAAGCGCTGTCAGCCATCAGTTAAAACACCTCGAAGCGATTTGGGGCTTGGAGCTTTTTCAGCGCGGCAAGTCGCTGACGTTGACACCCGCCGGCGCCGCGCTTGCGCCGATCGTGCGTGAGTTTTTCATGAACCTGCAAGCCACCCTGTCTGACCTTCGGGAACACAAAGGCCGGATGCGCCTCAAGGTCAGCACCACTTACTCCTTTGCGCTCAAATGGCTGCTTCCCAGGTTGCCGAGTCTGTCGCAGCAGCACCCGGAAATTCTGATCACGCTGGAAACCAGCGACAAAGCCATCACGTTTTCCAGCAGTGAATCTGACGTGGCGATCCGCCTGGGCAATGGCAATTATCCGGGTCTGCATTCGGAGTTTTTGCTCAGGGAACAGATTTTCCCCGTGGCCAGCCCCGATCTCCTGCACCGCTTTGGCATGCCACAAACGCCTGCGCAGTTATTGCGTTACCCATTGCTGACCCGCGACGGCGCAGACCTGGTGCCGAAGTGGGAGGCCTGGTTCCAGCATGTCGGCACGGGCATCGCGGCACTCAAGGAAAGTGTGCGGTTTGCAGACACCAACATGACCATCGAGGCTGCGTTGCTGGGCCAGGGCGTCGCGCTTGCGCGCAGCGGGCATGTCGAAGCGCAGATCCGCGACGGCAGTTTGGTCAGGCTGTTTGATGTGCCGTTCGACTCCCCGGTGGCCTACTATTTTGTCTGCCCAAAAGGCATCGAATCGCAGCCCCACGTCGTCAGTTTTCGTCACTGGCTGATGGAAGCGTCACAGCAGGCACAACTGAGCTACCGCTAAAGCATGAACGTTTGCTCATGCCAGGATGAGGGGACTTCGCTTTAGTGCAGGCGTGACGTTGCTTAGGATGGCGCATGCCTTTTCATATCGTTTTGCTCATTCTCTTCGCCGCCCTCCTGCACGCCAGCTGGAACGCGCTGCTGCGTGGCGGCGCCGACAGGTTGTGGTCGATGACGGTGATGTGCCTGGCGGTGGCCACTGCCAGCGTGCTCATCGCGCCGTTCCTGGCGCCGCCCGCCCGGGCCAGTTGGTGCTACGCCGGGCTGTCGGCGGTACTGCATGTGGGCTATAACCTGTTTCTGGTACGCAGCTACAAGGTTGGCGACCTGGGGCAAACCTATCCGATTTCCCGCGGTTCCTCGCCTATTCTGATCGCCCTCAGCGCTGCGGTTTTTGTCGGGGAAGCAGTCACCGGCGCTGCGCTGCTGGGCATTGCGCTGGTGTCTGGCGGCATCATTTCCCTGGCGTTCAATAAACGCAGGCTTGCCGTTCCCAGCCTGCCGTACGCATTGGGTACTGGGGTTTTTATTGCGGCTTACAGCGTGACCGACGGCATTGGCGCCCGGCTGTCTGGCGCGCCTTTGGCGTATACCGTGTGGATGTGCGCGTTGTGGGGCGTGTTGATGCCTCTGGTGTATATCGGTTTACGTGGGACGCGCAGTTTGTTCAGCTGGCGGCCCGGTGTCGCGACGGCTTTGGGCGGCGGACTGGTCTCGCTGCTGGCCTACGGGATCATCATCTACGCCATGTCCACTGCGCCCATGGGCGCGGTGTCTGCATTGCGTGAAACCAGCGTGTTGTTTGCCGCGCTGATCGGTTATTGGTTTCTCGGCGAGGCATTCACGCTGCGCAAGTTTCTGGCCTGCGCGGTGATCGCGCTCGGCACTGTACTTATCGGCTGAGGCCGTCCGTTGCTGTCACACAGTGAGGTTTACGCGTTATGAGCACCCTTCCCCAGGCCCCTGTCATCCTGATTACCGGTGGCAGCCGCGGCGTCGGTGCGGCCACCGCGCGACTGGCCGCCGCGCGCGGCTACGATGTCGCGATCAGCTACGTGTCCGACGAGGCCGCCGCCCTGGCCGTGGCGAACGACGTGAAAGCCGCCGGACGGCGAGCGCTGGCGGTCCGCGCCGATAGCGCAGAGCCGGAGCAGGTCGCGGCGTTATTCGCCGCGATTGACCGCGAGTTTGGCCGCATCGATGTGCTGGTCAATAACGCGGGCATACTCGGACCACAATCGCGCCTCGAAGACCTCGGCTTTGCACGCATGCAGCGCATCTTCGCGGTCAATGCCATCGGCCCGATGCTGTGCGCGCAACAAGCGGTCAAACGCATGTCCCATCGCCATAAAGGCCGCGGCGGCGTTGTAATCAACGTATCCTCGGGCGCGGCCCGGCTTGGCAGTCCGAACGAATATATCGACTACGCTGCCTCAAAAGGCGCCCTGGAGACGTTCACCATCGGCTTCGCCAAAGAAGTTGCGCGAGACGGCATCCGCGTCAACTGCATCCGCCCCGGCCATATCTACACCGACATGCACGCCAGTGGCGGAGAGCCGGGTCGGGTGGATCGGGTCAAGGACTCAATCCCCATGGGCCGCGGCGGACAACCCGAAGAAGTTGCGCGGGCTATCCTGTGGCTGGCGAGCGATGAAGCGTCGTTCATTACCGGGACGTTTCTTGACGTCACCGGGGGCAAGTGAGGGCAGGACGCCCGGGATTTCATGAGGTATTTGGTAATCCCCAGACCTGGCTGAAAGAGGATGGGGGTGAATGGATTGGACTTCAACCAATGTCAGGTAGGTAGCAGATGGAAGAATTGATGCAGGGGCTCGATGGGCTCAGGACTGCGCAGCAAGAACTGTTTTATGACCTTGAAGATGCGGCGGCGGTTATCGGCTGGTCAGTGGTTGAACTGACGGCCATGGCCGGCACTGGCAGGACGCCGGCCGAAGCGGTGGCGTTGATGAAAATATGTGCGTTGCTGAGAGCTCAGCAGGGGAAAATTGGCCTGTATGCAGATGAGGTCAAAGCGCAGCGCATCGCCAGGTCCGAGGCCCAGGCTTGATCGCTACTCATCAACGCGCAGGTACCGGCCCATCAGTCGAGGATGACATCGCCGCCTTCGGCCTTTAAACGAGCGAGGTTGTCTTTCATCTGCTGCAACCGCTCTGGCGAATGCCCTTGCCACTGGGTCACTTCGGCAACGACCCGCAGTGGATCGCGGGAGCGATAGGACAGCGTCGGATTGCCGGGAAACTTCTTATCCGTGACGTTGGGGTCGTCCACGATCGGGCCCGTGGGCTCTACGACATAAATGCGTTCGCGCTCATTGCCAAGTGCCAGTTCGGCCCCCCAGATAGCGGCGTCCAACGTGCCCGCAAAATAGACCCAGGACAGCGCACGCCCTTCGGTGAAATTGGACGGATAACCAACGCGGATCATGTCTCCCGGCTCGAGGTCAGCCCGAGTGCCGTGAAAGAACTGTCGCGTAAACATGCTGGCGGCGTTTGACATGGGCTCGCTACTCCAAGGATGCGTGGTGCCAGGCCCGCCCGTCTGCAGAGCAAGGCATGCCCTTCTTGTAACTGACAGTCAAACGCCTAAGCAACCTTACGAGGACAGTCCAGCCCCCTGCCGTCAGCCTTGCAATGCAGATAATCGCTCCACAGCCTGAACGCCCGTTGCTGCCTGGCAAATGCCGCCTGCCATTGTTCACCGCCAATTTGCTCAACGGGCGTCGCCATCATCTGCTCCGTTGCCAGGTCCAGTTCTTCTACGAGCTGGCGCCCGTTAGGCATATCCAAAATTAGAGATCGCATAGCTACCTGTCTTATTTGTTCTGTAGATCGACCTCTGTATCCCTTTGATAGTGCGTGGGTTCCGACGAACGGTTACATTTTCTTACAGGCTCAACTGCGAGGGTTCGCAGGCGATGACGGTGCGGGGGTCACCGGCGAGACACACAGACAAGTAATGGAGACGGAGAGGCAAGAGATTTCTCTCTGGAACTTTTTGTAACATTTTATAATTGACGCTTGTTAACAGCCATCGCGAAACAGCAGCGCAGGTTTATCACTTGCGCTGTTAATTGACGATAGCTGAACCGCATAAGCGCTTAATTCACGTGTTATAGGCAAAAGGATAAGGAACATGTCACTGCACAAGTTATTTGCACTGGTCATCACTGTGGCATTGTTGGGCGGCTGCAATGCGCTCGCAGGCAAGACCAACATGTTGAGCGATGATGACGTGAAATCGCAAAGCGCCGGCGCACTGGGCTACGCCCCTGCGGACCTGACTATTGTCAATCGTCAAACCCAGGGCACCAATACCTACGTATTGCTGAAAACCAACGATAACAAGCAATTCAACTGCATTATCAACGGCGGCAATATCTTGACCTTCGGCATGTCCAACCCGCCCTCTTGCGCGAAAAAAGGCGAACAGATAAAGAGCGGGCCGTTTGGGGGATAACTGTCACGCCAACAACAATGGCGTGATCAAATTGGCTCTCGCTGTCAGTCTTTTTATAGTGCAGCGTCAGTGTAAATCGCGTCACTTGCTTCCATGACTGATAAAGGAACGGATCTATTTAGTTGAATAGAGCCGTTCCTTTTTTACTTTGAAAGTTGCCTCGTGTTGTCATCAGGTTACGTCTAGTCGATGTTTCGCGAATAACCGCGCCTGCGCGGCGCAATTCATCCAGATACGCCTCGGCGTTCGCAAGTAGCTGGGGCCTATACAGCCCGGCTGAAAACGGGGAACCGCCGTTGAGGCCAGCACGGCTGACAGCGAAAGCATCACGCTCAAGCCGGGCGCCACCTGCAAGGGCATACCGGGCTATCGCTCGCGAAACCACCTTGTGGCAGTCCGCCCAACGATGCCCGACCCACCCGCAAACGCTATGTGCTTTGTCGTCATTAAACCGGATGACAAGGTTGAGCGCAGTCACTTTGAACGCAATAAAAAACCCCATAGACGTTAATCTACGGGGTTTCTGAGAGTGGAAGCCGAGGTCGGAATCGAACCGGCGTAGGCGGATTTGCAATCCACGAATATCCTTAATTTTTTCAATAGCTTAGATGCATATCAATTCCGCATCACCAACATTTCTACCTCGCTGGAGCCCTCTGAAATCGGGAGCCTCTATCTTGGTTGCGGAATGGATTTTCTATGCTTCATCGCCTACTGTCGGGTAGCCCTCCGGCTTGTCCTATCAAGCCCTCCATTCAACGGCCCGGGATAGGTTCGACTCCCCTCCCCAAAGCCGCGCGGTCCGCTAAGATCCAGGTAATATTGGACCCGCCCAAGTACAAGTATATGAAAGCCTTCGGCGGCTAGTACCGGTCCGTGTTTGGCCCTAAACTTGCCCTAATTCAGAAATCACCTATTCGCTGAGCGATCAGGGCACGGTTGCGACGCTGGTCGTTGGCCCTCCGATGATTTCGAGCCTGAGCCGCAGAGTCCGCATAAGCGCCGGAAGCTTAAAAAGGGTGACGACTTCGAGTACCTGTTGCCTGCTGACTGGGAGAAAGAATGATGGGGCTGCTGAACAGTATTTTGGGGCGCGGCACCGTCGTATTGGCGAACGCGGCGAGAAAAATGTAGACCTTGCAGATGCGTTTGACCGCCGGTGAAGTCAAGGACGGTACCGGATCCTTGCTTGGGTCTGAGTCCTTTCTTTGAAGATAGGCAACTCTCTGTTCGACAGCGACTAGTGGCCATAGGCGGCCAAACGCCCGCCCTCTATGTCGCCATTGCTGTCAGTCAGGGGTATCCCAATGCCACTGTTACCGAATACCGGGCGCCCCGTATTGGGCGTTCTCGTTTTGGACGGTCGCATTTTAGCACTTGGAACGTTCAGTTCATGTGGACGCTGAACACAGGCCGGCGCCGCCGATTGGGTCGACGCTTCGGTGCAAGTTATTGGGGTGATGGCCGGGCCCGTGGTCACAGTACCGAGCGTTTGTCCGGTCACCTTGCCGGCGAAGGCATGATGCTGCAGATAGAAGAATCGCGCGACGCGTTGTATGTCGGTGAGTGTTTCAAGGCGAGTCATCTTCTGCCACTCGAACACCTGGCGGCAACTGAGCGCCCACTTAAACTGGCGCACGAATTCTTCCAGGTGGTTCTGCACGACTCGGTAAAGCGTCACCAGATCGCCGTTGATGTCATTGAGGATTTCAACTGGCGCGGCCTGGGGACGCATGAAGTAGAGCGCAGCGCCGCCGGCAAAGACTTCAACATAGCATTCGTGAGGTGGGAAGAGCGGGATAAGGCGGTCGGCCAGGCGGCGTTTGCCGCCCATCCAAGGGATGATGGGTGTGGACATATAAAAGCAAGACCTTTGCTGTATGGATAAACAGTGCTAGGCTCGCTCCGCTTTGTGCACGAAGCAGGAGCCTTGGCTGGACTTGCAGGGACGTTCTGCGGGAAAGGTGGCCGGGTTGGATGTTGACGCATCCTGCCCGGCCGCTCCTTTTACTTCGGTGTAGAAACATCTTTTGCGTAGGCCTGACAGGCCCGCAGGGCGATCAATCCTCGGTCGCCGGCATCGGTGATTCCGATAATTCGTTGAGCATGCGCTGGGTCAAGTTGGGCTCTTGTGGGGCCATGAACCACGCGGCCGGTGGCGGTGGTGGTTGGCACTGAACAGCTGCCGGTAATTTCGGTAGCGGCGAGTACGACTGACAGCCGCAGATCAGCAGTAGCCAGGCGATCCCGCAGACGAGCCTGCTTGATTTGCTCATCGGTCAATTCCTTGTAGTGGGTTTCGTCTTTGTTACGCAGGCGGAGCTCTAGGGCTAGGCGCTTGTCCTGCTCTGTACGCTGCAGAGCAGCAGACGCTTGGGATATTTCGTTGAGGGTGTCCGCCTGCAGCCGGGCTTGCCGCTCCAGCACCCTGCCATAACGCCAGTCCTGAGCAGTCCAGGCAAATGCTGCAGATCCTGCGACCACCACCATTAACAGCAAGCTGATAGCGGCGATACGGAACTGCGCTGGGATCAGATTGAAGAGACGCATAACACCGCCCTCGCCCTGGCCCACAACTGCATCCGGTCCTCCAGGCCATTAAGGCCGCCGTTGATCCGGCGAGTGATCGTGTTGAACTGGTCCTGATCCGCGAGCGCATTCAGCCCGTTTACCGACCAGAACCACGCTGCAGATTCGGCAGCCCACTGCGGCAATTCCAGTAATTCTGGCGTGCGGAGCAATCGCTCATCGCCGAACAGTGCCAGGCTGCAACGCAGGTAGTTGTCGTGGCCGGTCACCTGGATCAACCCACGACCGCGATACCGCTGACCATCGCCGTCGGCCGCCGGCGTATTACCAAGTTTGGCAGCCAGGGCGCCGGTGTCGTATTTGCTCAGGTACTGATCGCCGCCCAGTTCGCGGACGTACTGCAGTTGACCAGACTCGTGTCCCACCTGGGCGAGAAAAGCTGTGATGCGCCTCGTACCAACGATGCCGAATCGATTCATGGCTGCGTTCAGTACAGGAACAAAAACGCCGGCTTTGCGGCCGGCGTTCGGGAGGATTTGCAGTAACTGATGTTCGGTGATTGGCATGGCTTTCTCCATTCAAAAAAACCGATGAGCGAACTCTGACGGTTGTTTCTTTTTTTTTTCAACTTTGAGAAGATCACCCTTGCTACTAATGGCAGTAAGCCTTTATTGCTAGCGTGAGGACAGGAGGCTTTATGGAGCAAATTCGGCTGAACAAGGCTCTATTATCATTGAGTGCAGAGTTTCAAACAGGGGCTTCCCTAGTTGATATTCAATCTAGCGTTCATGATTTTGAAGCAGTGAAAAAGCTTGGGGAGTGCGGACTGCTAAATTGCAAAGTTGCCCTCCTTGATCATGGGCAATATTGCATAACATGGACGTCAAAACTCCCTTTCACCTCGTCGGGACATACGCATATTACTCGCATTAAAGCGAGTCTTGACAGCTCGTTTAGCGAAGTTAAAGCGCCCCCCTGTCGCTGGGATAACACTTTAAAATATAGGCAGGGTTTCTGACGAAAATTCCACGATGCCGTAGTAAATCATGCTCCGTATGTATCGTGCAGGAGCAAAAACACCGGCTTGGCGGCGAGCATTCGGTTCTATGCTTATGCAGCCGCGGTCCACTCACAGACACAAAAAACCGCACTAACTCAGCGATGCGATCCACTACTGCTTCTCGACGCTCAATACTTTGAGCGGCTTCTTTTCCTTCTTTTTCTTGCCTTTGGATTTACCTTGCTTGCCCGCATTGCACTCCACCGTGGTCGACCAGCCTGATTGGGTGAACACCTGCTCGACCGAATCCGCCAGGTATTCGCCATCAAGACCAACCTTGAAACCCTGCACGTTGATTGATCGCTCCGCGAACAGATCTGTCCGCCCGGGCATCTCAAGCCGCACGTCAGCAGTCGAACGATTGAACGCTGCCAAACGGGCCTTGGCGGCCGCTTCAGCGGCGGTTTTGTTCGGGTAGATATGTCGGTCGGTATGAACCGCCGGCAAGCCATCAGGAGCATCGACGTTGTCGACGGTGACCACCACTAACTTGCCGTCCTTTTTGTTCTGGTGCTTGGTCGATACGGCCTTGTGCGAATTGCGATCCCCCAAGCTGAACTGCCATCGGCTGAGGTCGCTGCGGGTCAGGGTGATCGCACCGAACGCTTTGCCGCTGGCGGTCTGCCCGCCCTGGCGCGGCATCACCAACAACTTGCCGTCTGCGACCTTAGCCGTGCAGTCGTACTGCTTTGCCAGGCGCGTAATGAAATTAAAATCGGACTCGTTGAGTTGATCCACGCGCGCGACCTTCGTCGCTACCTGGCACCCCGCTTGCCATCCATTGCGTGCGGCGATGTCAGCCACAATTTTGGACAGCGGCACGTCCTCCCAACTACCACTACGGATGGTCTTGCCGCTGCCTCGCATGTCGCTGGCCTTGCCCTTTATCACAATCGTATCCGGCGGTCCGAACACCTCGACCGAATCCACCGCATAACGCCCCAGGCGCTTCAGGGATGTTTCGGCATATCCCAGATAGATCTCGACAGAGCTGCCGCGCCGAGGCAGCGCCACTTGGCCGTCACGATCATCTATTCGTAATTCAAACTCGTCGGAATCCATTCCCGGCTTGTCTGAGGTGCGAAGCAACAACAAGCGATCATTGATCTTGGCTGTAATATCGGCACCATCGGCGACGATTCGAAAAGTGGGAGTCATGGAATTAGTCCAAAAAAAACCCGCGTAGGGCGGGTCATGATCAAAGTATCGTCACATTTATCGCAACGTAGAGAATTGCACTAGCTTGGCCACTTATTCGCATTCGACCTGACTGTTCGTTTGCCTCAGATTTGACGAGCAAACCAGGCCGGCCACCGCCGGCAGAATTCGACTCAATGCTGCATTCCAGAACGTACTGGCTATTGACGACTGGTCTAGGGGCTTAAAAAAGTAAGGGCGATTCAAGCGTGATGCAAAGCCGCCCCTGAAGGCTGAAGAAGGCGGCAATGACAAGCACATAATCGAGGCGCTGCCGTGTTATGGATAAAATGGAAGTTAGCAAGGGTGAATCAGATCTTGAACTTGGCCACCAAAGTTTTAAAAGAAACCGCGAGACGTGAAAGCTCCAGCGTCGATTCGTTGGTTTGTCTGGCGCCGCTTGAACTTTGGGTGGACAGGTCTTGGATATTGACCAAATTACGGTCGACTTCGCGGGCGACCGAGGCTTGTTCTTCAGACGCGCTTGCGATCACCATGTTGCGCTCGTTGATTTGCGAAACACCTGCAGTGATCCGCTCCAAGGCATGACCCGCTTCTGCTGCTTGCGATTGGGTTTCTACGGCCAGTGCTTGACTCTTGCTCATGGCAACAACTGCTTCATCAGCGCCTGTTCGCACTGCGTTGATCATGGTCTCAATGTCGCCAGTCGAAGATTGAGTGCGATGCGCTAGTGCGCGCACTTCATCAGCCACCACAGCGAAGCCCCTGCCTTGTTCGCCAGCCCGTGCGGCCTCAATCGCTGCGTTGAGTGCCAGGAGGTTGGTCTGTTCGGCGATTGCGCGGATAACGTCCAGCACCTTGCTAATTTCCCTTATCTGGGCTGCCAGCGTTTCGACTTTTTGCGTGGATTCGCCCACTCCTGTGGCCATGGTTGTGATAGATCGGATGGTATTCCTAACCTGATCGCCACCAGTTAATGCATCACGGCTGGTTTGCTCCGAGGCATCAGAGGTGCTCACGGCATTGCGCGCTACTTCTTCAACCGCCGCCGTCAACTCATTGACCGCCGTTGCAGCTTGTTGAATTTCGTCATTTTGACGGATCAATCCTTGCGAACTTTCGTTGGTCACCGCGCTCAGCTGTTCTGCAGCAGCGGCCAACTGATTAGAAGCGTCAGCGATTTCACGAATTGTGCCTTTCAAATTGCGCTGCATTGTGCCAAATGCCCCCAGCAGTAGTCCTATTTCGTCTGTACCCCCATGCTCGATATCAACCGTAAGGTCACCGGCAGCGATGCGCTGTGCACTTCGAAGAGCACTATTGATGGGATGTGTTATTGATCGCGTGATTACCAATCCGATGGTGATTGCAAGTGCGAAGGCGACTAGCACGCCGATCCCAAGCATCCAGTCTGCCTTGCTGGTGGTCATGTCTGCAGAAGCCCCTGCCTCAGCGCTTTGACGTTCATTTGAGGCAATGATCAACTTCAACGCGTCGTTGTTTTTGTTGTAAACCGGTGTGACTTGCTCCTTGAATGATTTCAGCGCGGCGTCGATATTCCCGCTTTGGACATCAATGACCATCTGGTTAGAAAGCGCGATGTAGGTCGGCCAATCCTTTTCAAACTGATCGCCTGCGGTCCGTTCGTCATCATCCAAAGGCGTTTGCCGGTATCGCTTGAAAAGTGTCTCGACGTCCTGCTGGTTGTCTTTGAGCGATTGTAGCGCCGCGTCAAACTCCGACTGAGGGCCTTGGGTCATCTTAATTAGCAGGATTTTATAAAGGTCGCGGTAATGTGCGATCTCGTTGGCCCTGGCATTGCTTGATTTGTCAATCGATACCAGGCCATTACTCAGGATACCCTGAGTGTTAGTGTTGACCGAGCTAATGCCTAATTTTCCCACAAAGCCAACTGCGAGCGTGATGCAGGCACATAGTACGAAACTCATGATCAATTTTGTCGCCAGTTTCGTGTTGGTAAGAAGGCTCATTCTATTAACCTCGGTTTTCAAAGTATGGAAGCAGAATTTCGATCGCAAAGTCTCGCCGCTATGTGAGCGCATCGGTGAATTCGCGGATTTCTGAAGGCTCGGCAACGAAAAATAAGGGATGCATTCAGGGTATTGACAGAAATGTGGACGCTACGGTTAGACCTTCCTAAAAAATCTATAACGATTGTCGAGATGCTCGTGCCGGATGAGTGCTGGCGCGAAATATCAACTCATAACTGGCTCTTCCCTCCTGAGGGCCACGCTGGGTTGAATTCCGCCCCTGGTGGACACCCAGTATGCTGGTCAAATTTGACGCAAATACATGATCAGGACCAATGGAATTGAGTCTTGATTGCAATGCAATTACGCAAACGTGCTGCAGGCGATGTTGTTCGTAGTCAATCCCACAAACTAATCCCCTCCTCGGTCGGGCTTGGCAGGTCTGGTAGCACGATCACCACGCCAGCACGGTAAGGCTGGGGCTCATCCGCTAATCCCTGATTGGCATCAAGTACCGCCTCAACGGTGCCATTGAGATGGCCGTAAACGTTATGGCAAATGACATCGAGCATGTCACCGTCAGATGTTCTGCATGTCGTCGCCATATCGCGCAAACTCCAAAGTGAACCCTTGTTTACGGGGAATCCCGCCGTGCAACAGCGCGCCCTGTTCCTCGTTGATTGTCTTCAAGCACCAGGTACCGATCACCTCGCCATAGCCAGTGGTCAGGGTCAGCGGCTGCAGCCGACCGCCGATGGTGCGCAAGGTGTCCAGCTGCTTGAGGCCCCCCTTGAAGCCTGGGTAAATCGTTCCTTTGAGTGTGAGTTTTTCCTCACCCAGGCCCACGGCCTGCTGCGCCGGTCGCCGCGACAGTCGCTCCTGGGAAGCCCAACGGAATTCAGTCGAGCGGCTCAGCTCGTCGAAAGCCGCAGTGTCCAAGTTGAAATAATACGGCTGAACCTTGGGGTCGCGGGGCTGGATGATCAGCAGGTGCGGAAACGGTTTCACCGCTTCCGGTGCCGGCGTTGCATCCATCGCAAAGGCACTGGTAGGCACAATGTTCGCCAACGAAGGACTGACATTACCGGCGATCTTGTTGATTGCCGTAGCAGCCTTGCCCGCCTGTTCCTTCAGTGTGCCCATTCGTTCCTGAACTTCGGCGGCCGCCCGTGTCGCACGGCCGTACACGGCCGCCACCTGGCCGACCTTGGCCTGTGCTGCATTCACACCACGCATGACCCGCTGTAACTTGGCACCAACTGACGGCCCCACGAACGGGATATTTTCCAACTCTGATGCAGCGCCGGTTATCTCCCTGATCGCGCCGTTGACTGGCCCAAGCATACCGTTAGCACTTCGCCTGCCAGCCTCCCCGGCTTCGACCAGGTACTTGAGGCCCGATTGCATCAGTTCCATATAAGCCATTGGGCCTCCTTACAGGTGAGGTTCGTCGTACAGCTTCGCGGCGTTTTGTTTCGCCGCATCCGCCATCATGAGCCGCATATGCGGCATGAGGTCTTGCGCCAAGCGCTGGGGATCCTTCACATCCCCTTGCACCGTAATTGGCATCGTCAGCGAGTACTCAAACTTCTGATCCACTTTGGCTGGCACGGGCTTCTCTGGTTCTTTGGGCTGAATTGCCACTGCCGCCGGCTTGGTCGGTGCAGACACCGCCATCGAGCGCGCCACGTCACCCAACGCCGGCGAATGCGGCGCAGGTGCCATCAGCAGCGCACCCGAACCGTTCTGGCCATTGAATGACTTGCTCATGGCAGCCAAGCTTGGAATAGCCGGCCCCGGCCGAGGCGCCATCAGCAAAGGTGTTACCGGAGGCGCAGGCTTTTCGTCATCGCCCCCAAACCACGACTTACCCGCAGCGCCACCCACCGCAGCCCCACCCATGCTGCCCAGGTAGGCGCCTATCAGCCCGCCAACAGCTGTGCCGATAATCGGCACTACCGAACCAATAGCCGCACCTGCAGCAGCGCCGGCCATGGTACCGGCCAGATTACCAGCGGCGGCACCATACCCCTCGGCCTTCTCGTCCTTGGTCTTGGCGTTTTGATAGGTGTCGAAGGCCATAGCGCCGGCCTCCATCAGTGAACCGCCGGGTATCATCTTGGCCGCTTTGCCAATCTTACCGACCGCTTGCACCACTCCACCCAATTTAGCTAACGCCCCCGTTGGAACCGTAACTGGTAAAAGCGGCGGCCGGGGGATCACCGCTGGAGGCCGTGGCACTGGCGGACTAGGAGCCGGTACCGGTGGTCGCGGCATTGGTGGACGCGGACCGGGCACAGGAGGCCGAGCCGCCGGTGAACTCGGAACTGCAACCGGCGGCCGTGGCACTGTCGGGCGCAGGGCCGGAGCTGGTGGCCGTTGCGCTGCCGGGCGCAGGGCCGGAGCTGGAGGCTGTGGCACTGTCGGGCGCAGGGCCGGAGTTGGAGGCCGTGGCACTGCCGGGCGCAGGGCCGGAGCTGGTGGCCGTGGCCGTGGCACTGCCGGGCGCAGGGCTGGAGCTGGTGGCCGTGGCACTGACGGGCGCGGCGCCTGTACCCGAGGTCGCGGCGAACTAGCCACACGAGGCGGTATGGGCCGCCGACGCGAAGGGTTACGCCTTGAGCCGGGACCACGTCGACGATGGTCGCCTATACCTCCATTCGACGCCCCCATAGCGTTTGCATTGACGACAAAAACCTTTTGAACATCAGCGCCGCCCGCTGCCGATTCGCCAACCGTGGCGCCGCCTTCATTGCCAGACGCCGCCTCTTTTGCCAGAGAGACAACCTTAAGGCCTGTCGCAACAATGTCGAACTTGCCGGGTTTCTTATCATCCTTACCCTCGACATCATCTGAATCACCCTTGAAAGCGGCCACAGCCTTGAGCCCGGACTCAACCAACGACAGGGCTTTACCGGCCTTCCCCTTGGGGTCGCTGCCCTTGCCATCAAAACCGCCCCCATCCGGGGAGTTCGTCACAAAGACTTTTTGTACTTCACCGGACTTGCCACCTAACGAGCCCCGCGCAACGTTGAGCAATCCTTTAGCGATTTTGAACGAACTAAGCAGGCCCTTGAGAGCGACAAGCCCACCACCGACTGCAGTGATGCCCGTCACAACGCCGGGCGCGCTGTCAGACAGCGAGGTAATACCCTTGGTGACTTTGGTCAATGCTTCAGCCACGGTGTCCGTGACCGGACGCAAGGCGTCCCCAACGCTGCGCATTGCATCATCCATCGACTGAGCCATCTCGGCCCACTTCTGCGACGACGCCTCACGTCGCTCGTTGAGGTTTTTATCGAGAATGCCCGTTGCGTCTCGCGAATCATTCTTGAGCTGGCTGTATAGCGCCTTATTCTGCATGTAAGCGGAAAGCGCAGCCTTGACCTGCATATCGGCGAACAGATCGCCGGTGCGCAGTGACTCCTCAAGCGAGGCCATCATGGCCTTGGCTTTCTGCGGGTCGGATTCCTTGCTGATCTTTGCGGTCGCCTCAGCCATCGCCGCCGCGCGCTTCGGATCAGTGGCCTGGATGTACTTCTGCGCCAACGCCAAGCTGGTTTCAAGCGTAGACATACCGTTCTGCAAACCGGTCTGCATCGACCCTTTGTAGTCGATACCCGCCTTTGCATACGCTTTGACGGTTTCGCCAGAGCCGATTTTGCTCATCCAGTTCTTGAGGTTGTTCGCCGCCTCATCGGCGCCGCCGGCAGACTTCATCTGCACCTGCAGCATGGCGCCCAACTGCGTCACCGCATCAATGCCAGTGATACCGAGGCTGCCCATGTTCGCCAATAGCTCAGGGAACCACTTGGCCATGTCGACCGCCTCAAAGCTGCCCGCCTGCCCTTGGTAAGCAATCGCTTCCAGAGCCTGCTGCATCTGCTTGGGGTCAGTGATCTTGGCGTTCTGACCCAGCGCGTTGATCATCTTCGCAGTATCAACACCGTTCGATCCCTGTCCTACAACAAATTTGGCCGCAACTGGCGCATAGTCCAGGGCCTTGCTCAAATCCATGCCGGCGCTCACCAACTGGTTAACCACGTCGGCCACATCGTTGCGCGCCATGCCTGTGTCGCGCGAGGTGTCAATGATCTTGCGTGACATCTCCTTTTCTTGCGGCTTATTGGCAATGCCAGCCTTGATCGCGATATCACGAACAATGGCTCCAAAGTCCGCGCTGACTTTGGTCGGAACAGCTAGAGCACCGATTCCGACGACAGCGGCGCCGACTGTGCTTTTCATCCCGGTCCTACCTGCATCAAGTTGCTGATGCCCCCGGGCCTTCAGTTCCGCTTTATTGGCGGTCTGACCCATTGACCGATAGGCCTTCTCCAGCCGGCCGACTTCAATACCCTGCTTTTTCAAGCTGTCGAGATTGGAGTTCAACCGCCCCAGCAGCTTGGACGCTCCCTCAGAACCGCTGTCATGGGCTTTCTTCCATTCATCACGCAAGCGAAGGGTATCGCCGATAGTTCGCTGCAGAACCCGCGCCTTGAGGCCTTCCGCCTCAAGACGTTTAATACGGCCCGTTACATCTTTGAACGCGGCACCGACAGTCGCACTGACGGCGCCGCCGATCACCAGCCCGAGGGCGATTTTGTTCGCCATGTCATGGCCCCCATTTGCACTGCATTACCGATGGCAGCTCAATCCGTGAGCCACCACACCATTTCAGCAAACGGCATCGACTGAATTTCGGCAGCGGAAAATCCGGTTTCCGCCGCCAGACGTTTCGCGGCCATTTTCATGACGCCAGGATCAAAGCCCGTCGTCTTGGTCCATACGAAAATAGCCGGCCTGCAGACGGTTGAAATCCACCAACTTCAGGCCCTCCAGATCTGCGACAGGCGCACCGGCAAGCGCGGCAAACAAAATCAGCTCGCGCTGCTCGTCATCCCCGCCCGCGTCACGATTTGCCGTACGCACATCGCCCACCGTTGGAGAACGCAGGGCCAATTTATCAACCGACACGCCATTGATTGTGCTCGGACAGGAAAGGGTCACCATTGCCTGATCCGTGGTCACCGACAACCACGACGGCATCACGTTGGTGTAGTCAGTATCGGGGACCAGGTGCGAGTAAGCGGTTTGTACACGGCGATAGTCCGCCAGTTTGAGGCCTTCCAGGTCCTTGACGCCGACATCTGCCAACCCCGCAAACAGCATCAGCTCGCGCTGTTCATCGTCGCCATTAGAGGCGCGGTCGGCTGCCCGCACCTCCCGAACGACCGGGGCACGCAATGTCAACGTTTCGACCAAGACGCCATTGGAATTGCTTGGCCGCGTGAGCGTCACGACGGCGGCGAGCGCGTTGAGTGACAGCCAGGCCGGCACTTCTTTGAAAGTAGCTTTATTCATTTAGATCTATTCCCTTAAAGGCCCAGCGCGATGCGGATGTCAGCCAGTTGATCTTTGCCGTCAATCACTTGAACGCCCGCGACCATGTCGATTTCGTACATGAGGCGACCGTCGATTTCGAGCTTGTAGTAAGACGGCGCGATGGCGTGCTTGATCTCAGCCGGATCACCGGCTTTCCAGTCGCCCAGTTCGACCTCTTTGAGCAAGCCGCGCAGGGTGGCGACCACCGCCGTCACTGCACCTTTTTGCCCTCTGAAAGCCCCTCGGAATGTCGCGTTAAACGCCGTGCCATCAGCCAAGCCGAAGTGTTTCAACGACTCACGACGCACGCCCTTGGTGACGAAGGACGCCTCCATTTTCTCCAGGCCTTGCGCCATTTCGATGGCACCTGCCATGCCACCGGCACGATATTCATCGGTCTTTACCGTCAGCTTGGGCAGCGTCAGAGTCGGCACATCGCCGGCGAAGTTCACGCCGTCGACAAACAGGTTCGTGTTAAACAAAGTTTGAGGAATCATTGACTAGGCCCCTTAGGCTGCTTCGAGAACTTCGGTCATCCACTGATCGGTGACTTCGAAAAGGAAATTCGGGTTTTCTGCCGGCGGCACGTCGGTGAAACGGATGCGCCAATAAACTTTGCCCTGGGAGATCTGGCTGGCGGTGTTCAGCTCGGTGTCCGGATACACCTCAAAATTGATAATCGCCCCCTGGGCCTTCAGGTCGCGCATGAAGGCGTCTAAGCCGTCAGTCACATCCTTGACGTAAGTCTTGGTGATCGAGCGGTCTACGGCCCACCTGTGGCCTGTCTGCACCGCGTCCATAAGGATGAACAGCGTGCGAACGCGGGTAACGAATGCCCACTTCGGATCACTCGAAAGCGTGCGGTTGCCCCACAAGCGGTAGCCGTCATCGCGGATGATCGTCGCGATGTTGGCGTTGTTCAGCAGGTTGGCACGACACGTCTCGTCACCATCCAGGTACTCGACTGCCCGAGTCGTGCCGGTGATACCCGAGAACTCTTTATTCGACGGCGAGGCCCAGAAACCATATTCGGCATCGGTCCAGGCGAACAAGCCCGCCGCCCAGGCCGACGCCGGCGCATCAACAGTCTTGCTGAGCTCGGTGTCCCAGTACTGAACTCCCGGGTCAACCATGAACAGATTGCGACTGCCGAAGTTATCGGCGTAGAGCATCGCCGCCTCATCCGTAGTACCAGGACCATCGAGAATGCCGATAGCCCGAAGTTTCTGCGCCAGGCTATCGAGTGCTGTAGCCACTGCTTGCGTGGCGGTATGTCCCGGCGCGATCAACAACCGTGGCTGCGCGTTGAACAGGCTTTTACCATCCAGCAACGCCTGCAGGCCGGTCCGCTGACCAGACGCCAAGACGCCGCCAATAATCGCCGAGGTTTGCAGCGCCGCGTCCTCAAGCTTCGGTACGCCGATGGCGACAATCACCGCCTTGGCCTTGGCGTAGATTGCTTTACAGGCCTTGGTGATCGCCGAGCTTTCACCGAAAGCGGCAATGGCTTCGCGCTCAGAGGTGATCAGCTTCAACTCGCCGGCCTTGGCAGTACCGCCGCCAAGCACGCCCGGGTTGAAGGTGTCGCACAGCCCGATAATGGAAGAAGACGGCAACGAAATGGTGCGCGCGCCAGTCTTGATGTCGGTCGTGGTAACGCCATGAAAGAAACTCATAAAGCTCGATCTCCAGAAACGATAAAGCCCCGCATGAGCGAGGCCGTTAGGGATGTACGTGTTACACGTAGTGGAAAAGAAAACGCCCCGTCAGTGCGGGGCGTTTATTGCTGTAGCGTCAGGAGCCAGTCAGGGGCCGAAGGGCGATGTTCGCTCAAAGGGAACTCACCAGCTTCAGGCCAGTTACGGAGTAAACGCCGATATGCTTGCAACTCGGCGTATTGCTCCGGTGTAAGCGAGGTTGGCGACCCGTCTTCAATCTCATCACGATGGCGGGTCACTACGCCGTCTGTAGACGTCAACTGAACCGAGCGCCAATACCGCTCGACTTCGGCCAACTGTTCGTCTGTCTGCTCCGGGGCGTCAACCACAACAGGCCATTTATCCGGCCCACAAACCAAACGCTTTCCATGACTGACTTGGGCCAAGAGCTCGTCCCTGGCTTCGGCGGAGAACTCCCGCGCATCAGCAGGGATAAACGTACATACCTGATCGTCGTAGAAGAAGCCTGTTTCAGGACTATAAAAGACAGTCATGCTTTACCCCTGACTCGCCAGAAAAATGAGGCATTAGCGCTATAGAGATTTCGAACGGTGATACTCCCGAGCGTGCTGTTTCTCGCTTGCAACACTGGATAGTCACCAACTTTTTGACCGCTAGTAAAATCGGCAAACGTCAGCTGAATATCTGTAGGCACCGCCGAAAGCGCGTAGGGCAGCGGGATTACCGTGTCGGAACCTGATGGAGCCGAAACATAAAGGCCCCATTGTTCAACGTCCCCACCAGGCAACTTTTGATGACTTGGAGATTCAGCAAAATCAGAAACATGCTTAAGAGAGGCCGAGCCAGCCAGGAAATAGTTGGTGCCTTGAAGTGTCGCCTCAAGTGATGACCCGATATTAACGATAACGCTAGGGAGAGAAACGGTGGCGACGGCAGACATAGCCCCACCGGCTGGTGGCACTATTGTTAATGGAGCCCCACCAACGTTTCTGATGTGAATTGTCGCTCCAAGTGCCACGTTGGCAATGGGTGGAAGCGTCAATGTTGCCGCCGCTCGGGGGTTAGCCAAAACAAGCTGGCCAAAATCTAATGCCGTTAATTTTGCAGATGCATCATAAACTCGTATCCCGCTCAGATTGCCGAGCGCCCGTTGCACAAACTCTGTGGTGGAGAGCGTCTTACCGCTATCAAACTGAGGGGCCGTAGGGGCTGTAGGATTATCTAGAAAGGCCGGCGAACTGATCGGCGCAAGACCTTGCGTAATGTTTTTAAAGGCCAGCGCTGTAGTCCCGACGACGATGGCCCCATCAGTCGATAGCAGCCACAACGTATCGGCATTCACTTTCCCTTGCTCTACCACGACCATAAGACCCGGCGTGACCTTGGCGTTGTTGTCCGCGTCCGTAGCGCGCTTCCAGATATCTGCAGTCAGATAGATTCCATTATCTTTTGCCTGGGCTTGATCTTTGACCAGCACGCGAGAGCCAAGCGGCACTGCCACACCGTCAATCGTTTGTGCACCAGCCAGCTGGATCGGCCCAGTCGTTGCCAGCAGTACTGATTGCTTCACGTCTTGCCTGTTGATCCCGTCGACCACCGAATCATCGACATACTGCCTTGTTGCCAGCACCACGTCCGGGTCAATCTTTAGGACGACATTCGCGGCGCTGGAGACAATGAAGTTCATGCGAATAACTTGAGTGCGACCAGACCCTTGAGACATCAATGGTTTGTAGGTGGCCGGGCAATTTGCGACAGCTACCAGGGCTCCATCGGAGTCGTACAGACCCATCTCTCGAATCCACCAACCGCCTTCGTCGGCTGGGATGATTTGTTCGGCCACGATGATATTGGGGTTTGACGGGTCAACTGAAAGCTTGTTCAGTGGCCGCCGGCGCCGTTCATTGATCAGTTTTTTTTGTGTACGGTCAGGGATAGGATCGGTGCCGTTGGCATCGCCCACACCCAGTTCGGTGAGTTTCCAGGGAATGCCCAGCGCGTCGGCATTGGCCTGTTTGGCCTCACCGGTCGCGGTAAGAAGCGCAAAAAACTGCGAGTTGGAATCGATCATGGGTAGATGTCCAGTGTGTCAATGGAATGTTCCCGCCCGGCTGCGCCGATGTAGCAGGCAAGGTCGATGACGCCGGTGATCGGCGGATAAACGCTAACTGTGTCGATAGAGTGCTCACGGCCGGTACTGCCAATCACGCCAGTGGTGCTGATGTCGCGCAGGACGGGGGGATATACGTCGATTTCATCGCCTTCATAAACGCTGGCGAACATGTTCGACACACCGGTGGTTTCAAGGCTGATAGCGAGCCCTGTCAGGTGACGGCTGACGGGCTTGGCGTCATCAATCAGCCTCTCCAGCTCCTGATACATTTCCTCAGTGATGCCAGTGTCGAGAACGCCAACCTTCAGCGCAAACGTGCCCGGGATGCCTTCCGGTACCATCTTGAACCACTCGACAATCTCGATCAGGTAGCCCAAGGGCTCGACTACTCGGCGCAACGCACCGATGGTGCCTTTGTGAGCATGGATGTAGTAAGACGCCTTGATCGCGGCGCGTTTTGTCGCTTCAGTCCATCGGTAATCCCAGCGATCCACTGACCACGCCCACGCCAGGTGCGGAAGCAAATGCACCGGGCAGGTATCGGCGTTGTAGAGGTCACGGAGCGGGACAATCGTTTTCTCAAAAAACGTAGCCTCCATGGCCCGTTCCAATTGCGTGCTGTTGATCGGCAGTAGGCTTTTCATATCAACCCGCCAGAGTCACGGTGTAGCCCGTACAAAACGCCGCCTGAGCCTTGGTGGGCGCCAGGTCCTGCCAGCCGATCAACTCCACTCGAGAAACGCCGGCAACGTGCAACTGAGCGTCTACGCCGGATCGCGCCACCTCGACGCCCAGCCGCTTGCGCGGATTGATCCAGGCAGCCAATCGAGCTTTCGCCTCTACCAAACTGGCGTCGGCTTCAGGGCCAGCACCGGCCATGTGCAGAATCGCGTTAATTTGATAGCGGATCACCTGGGCGCTTTGCACCGTCACTCGATCTCCCACCGGCCGCACGTTTTCGTCATTCAGCGCGGCAGACACCGTAGCCAGCAATGCTGGCGAAGCCACGCCCTCCCCGTCGAGGCCCAACACCGTTACCGTCACGTAGCAAGGCGCTGGGCTTTCGGCCGTAGCATCTGCCACCAACCCAGATGCGTTTCGGGCGTGCAGGATGTAGCTGTTACGCGGCCCGGCGGTGGTCAGGCCCTCATAGGCCAATTGAATGCGCTCCCGAAACGGATCGTCATCCTCTTTGACCTCCGGCACCGGTGGCACTGCCAGCAGATCTTCAGCTTGAATGACCAGGCGCTTTAGATTGACGTTGGCCCCCAGGTGATCAAGGTCGCCGCGCACGGCGTGCGCCAGCAGCACCGCCTTACCAGCATCATTGACCCGTGCGCGATTACCAACCTTGATGTAAGCGCCGACTTCCAACACCTTGACCACCGGATCACTTTCCAGCGCGGCGGTCCAGTTACCGCCCATGTAGCCGCGAAAAACTCCCAGCGTCTCCTGGTACACCTCTTCGAAGTCTAGCGGCTCCAACACGGTCGGCGCCGGCAACGACGAAAGATCTACGGTACTCATACGGCCACCTCCAGCGTGACGGCGTCGCCAAGATACTGGCCGACTAGCTTCAGATTGATTTGCCCGCCGATCACGGAAATGACGCGCACCTGGTCCATTTTTAACCGCGGCTCCCAGCGCCCTAGGGCGCGGGCGACTTCCGCCTGTACGGCGCTTTTCCAGCCCTCATTAACGGGCAAGTCAACGAACCGCCGTAGCATGCTGCCGTATTCCGGCCGATGCCGGCGGCTGCCCAACGGGGTGACCAAGATGTCTGGAACTGATTGGCGTAAGTGCGCGATGCCGGAGATGGGCTGGCCGGTGTGGCGGTCCATTCCGATCATTGTGATTACTCCTTCGCTTGCTCCAGATCTGGATGCGCTTTCAAGAACGCAAATTGATCATCGCCACATGCGGTGACGCGACCTGCAATCACAGGAAGCGCCTCGCCGCTGGGAAGGATCAGTGTGCGCGAGGTGAAAACCTTGTCGCGAAAGACACGCGCGGGGCCGATGGGCTCCACCACGTCAGCTGCCGCGGAAAAACCAAGCGGCGCGGGCTTCAACCCCACAACCGCAATCTCTTCGACGGCCCCGGCCGAATCGCCATCAGTTCTAGACTTACTCATAAGGCAAACTCCAGGTGTAAAAAAACCCGCACTGGGCGGGCTGTTGGGGATTGAAATTAATGCGTGTGGTGATTGCTGTTGCCACCGGCATCAATGATCGCGCCGGCACTGGTGATGCCCTTTGTAACGTGCAATGCACCGTCGATCAGCACCGCCGCTTTCAGATTGATGTTGCCGGTGGTCACGTTCACGGCGCTGTCCGTGATGACCGCCTCTGTACTGGCGACTTTGATGGTCACCGTTCCGCTCGGCAGGGTGATGCTGTAGCTCTTGGCCTTCCAGTCGTAGATCAGCGAGCCACCATCGTCAAAGCGCCAGACTTCCACATGGTCACGGTTATCCGGTGGTGGGCCGGCATTGCCATACAAGCCCGGGATGAAGGTCCCTTGCGCCACGTCACCGCTGGCACTGACTAAAGCCCCCTGCTCACCCATGGAGGGCGCCCGCCAGTGCCTGGCCTTGCCGGCGGCAATGCTGTGCCAGCGCACCCATGCGCTGACCCATTCGCCATCAGATACACGACACACCGGCGGTGAAGCAGCTAGATCGACGGCCACTACGTAGCAGTCCTTCACTAGCCCCGCCAGCATGCGGTCGTGCTGGGCAGTGGCATAGCCGCTCATAAGTCCTCCGCAGGAACAAAGTCCTCTTTGACGTCGTTATTGAAGCCAAACAACAGCATCCCCGGCGGTTGGTCAGGCCAGGGCCATTGTTCAGGGCCGAGGTACACTTGCTGCGTCCACTCCACGAGCCACACCGTGTACCCATCCAAAGCCGGCTGGGTCCAATCCTGCAAGGCCTGGACGAACTCCGCTGGCTCGACCGCCACTCCCCAAGTCTGCGCGCGCAGTAGAACGGCGAGTTGAGTAGCCAACTGCACCGCCTGTTGCTGATGCCGGGGATGAATCGGGTCAACAATGATGCGTGCCTCGAACTTGCACACCAACACGGTTTCACCCGTGCCGATGTCGGTACCCGGTTCAATCTCAGCCAGCTCCAGAAACACAGCCGGCAACGCGATACGGTCTTCGATGTTCGGCCAGGCAGTTACGGCCTGAACCCCGTGCAGGTGACTCGACAGGTGTTGCTCTATCGCCTGATAAAGCTGATCCAGACTAAAAGGTTCGTCAGCCATTACCGATCCTCTTGAGGTATTTCTGCAGCTCAAAGTTGAGTTCCTGTTTCAGGATCTCCAGTAAGCGTTCATCGGCCTTTTGTACCCAGCTTTCAAAGTGGGGACGGGCTTGCTCCAGAGAGACTTTCGCCTTTGCCAGCGGAAAGCGACTGCCGTTTTCCGCCACCCATCCCGAACTCGGCCCGCGTCCCGGTGACACCGTGCTGTCAGGGTAATCGTCAGCGTTGAAGTGTTTGCTCGCAGTACGGATCCAGATGTCCGGCTTGTTTCCGTAAACCTTCTTGAGAAACGCGCCTTGATACCGCCGCCCCGCCACCGACACACCGCTGCCTGTCTGCCGTGCGCGGCCGATCCGGCTGGACTCGATAGCGTTCAAACCAAACCACAGCTTGCCGCTCGAAGCCCCGCCGGACACCGGGTAACTGCGCAACCGTTGACGCACCGCCGCAACAGCGATGCGCTCTTGCCGACTGACCGCCCGGGCGATGTGCGTGCGCAACCACCCGAGCGTCTTGTTGATGGCTCGACGATGAGCAGTCGCAGCTGCCTTGGGCACCAACTTGGCAAAGTCCTGAAACGCTTGCAGGTCTGCGGCGGGCGACTGGATGGAGATCATGCCGCCGCCAGCCGAGGGCTTGTAATGGCTACCGATGCTCATGGGCGTAACCTCAGAATCAAGGCGACCAGACCGTCGCCGCTCGGCTCCAGCTGCAGCAGGTCGTAATCGCCGCCGCCATCCAAGGGAGGCAAATCGACGCTGACCAATAGGCCGCGTTTCAAGCCTTCCGAATCGCTGACGCGAATCTCAAACCGAGGCTCACGCAAGCCGGTGTTGAGCTTGCCGAGCTTGGGCTGCAACCAGGGCGCCGCGAACATGCCGAGCACTGGTTTGTCACGACCCTCGATCCGTGCGGTATCGCCCAGTGTTTCGAACACCACCGCGTCGATGTCGTCGATCAGTTCGCGGAAGGCCACGGTCACATCTCCAGCAGGATCTGCGCCCGAGGCCGGGTGCACAGGTGCAGCGGGTTGGACTGGGCTTCACCGGCCACGCCCTTGTTGAAGGGCAGCGGCTCGATCTTGCTGTAGTACGGGATGCCCTGGGTGTTGACCGTTTCCATGTAGTCGGCCGGTGCAAAGCACGATATGTACAGGTCAGGAACGCCCTCGGGAACCAGCAGCGCCTTGTCGTCATGGACGAACGAAACGCCAGCAACCTTGCCGCGATAGCGCTCCCAGACAATCCCACCGAACTCGAAACTTTCACGAGCATCACCGCGCAGAGACGCGGCCTGCATGGTATTGAGGTAAGTCTTCTTGACCGACTCGTGGACGATCAGCTCGTTCCAGAAGTTTTTGCCGCAGAAGGCGCGGGAGCCGGTAGTAGTTACATTACCGAGCGCATCCTCCTGCATATCCAAAGCAACACCACACTTAACACGTACTTCCGTACTCGGGTTGCTCAGCTCCATGGGTAACCTCTGTCGCTTGACACCGAAACGGTCATAAATGTCCAACAGAACCGTTTTGCCGTCCGCATCCAGCACCACGCCATTCATCGCACCCATACGTTGAAATTCATGGGTGGCATCCAACTGACGGCGCGCCTTACCCAGGCGTTTGTTGACAACGTCTTGCACAGCCTGCAACTCGGTGAGCGTGCCGAAAGCGCGGATGCCCTGGATCTCATCTGCCCTGATGGTGAAGCGTTCGGGCAGGTGCACGGTATTGAACGGGATCAACGTTCGCTTAGTAGCACCGACCACCAGGCCGGACGTACCGCGTTCACCTGCCGGCACCAAGGCCAAAGTGTCGCCATCCTTTTCGATCTGCACGGTCAGAGTGCTGATGCCCTCTTCGCGGAAAAGGCCAAGACTGCTGATGCGACCCGGCAGATATTCCTGTTCATTAATTGCAGCGGTCAACGAGGAGACGCTGAACGCATCGTCTTCAAAAATGGCGATATCGGCCATGGGGTACTCTCCAGAAACGAAAAATCCCGCACTCCGCGGGATGGATTAACAGGGTGAGCGTCTTATCGGACGATCACGAAATGGTTAGCCAGGGCCTTTTCAGCGGCAGGATCAAGGCCCGTCAAATGCGCTTCACTGACCTCTGCCATGCGCACGACGGCACGACCACGACGCACAACATCTGATTCGCCAAGCGGACCGTAAAGGATCGCGATAGCGTTTTCAGTGCCGTCCTCGGCGGTCGGCTGATAAGGGGCAAACTCGCCAGTGAGTGTGACCAGGCCGAGGATCTGGCCCGGCTCAATGGCGGCACCGGCGGCGACGTTAATCGCCTCGCGGGAGATGTTGCCCGCGCCTTCGGACAGCAGGAACTCGCCCGCGTGCATCGATTCAGTTTTCATGCTCTTGCTCCTTTCGAGGTTCCGTTCTGTGCCGTCTGACGGTTGGCCCAGATAGATTGGGTGTCGACCTGTTTGGCCTTGATAGTGGGTGCTGGATCATCGTCCAGCGGCAGGCTGTTGTTGATTTCAAAGCCACCGCCGCTACTCACCAGCTTGTCGAACAGGCGCGCCCTGACGGCGGCTTCATCCAGGCCGGCAGCGATAAATTCGCCGGTCAGTTCGGGTAATCGTGCCGCGACACAGAGGCTGTGTAGGGCTTTGGCCTTGGTCAGCGCGGCCTGGATCACGGATTTGCTTTCCAACTTCGTCGCAGCGAGTATCGGATCTACCAGGTTGCTGATGCCGGCCGCCGCACACCCCTTGGTGACCATCAGCGCTAGCCCGGCCGCATCCAGTACAGGTGCCGGTGGATCGACAGGCTCAGGCAGCTCCACTTCCGGCTCTTCATCAAGCTGGGCGAGCAGTTCGGCCGGAGCATTCTGGAAACGCTGCAGCACACTGCCCTGGCCGAGACAGGCGCTGACCTTCAAGCCGTCGCCCACCTCATCAGCTAGACCCAGTGCCACCGCCTCGTTGGCCGTAAGCCAGGTTTCAGCATTGACCATGCGTCGCAGCTCGGCTTCGTCGATGTCAGGCGCCTTGGCCTTGTAAGCAGCGATGATCGCTTCCAGGGTCTGGTCCAGCACATCCGCGACACGGCGGAAGTCTTCGGCATCACCACCGGTAAAGGTGTAGGGGTTGTGGATCATCAACATGGCATTGGCCGCGATCACCACTCGGTGAGCGCCGCACACTGCGACACTGGCAGCGCTCGCCGCCAGGGCATCAATGCGACCCGTGCAGCGCTCGCCCAGGCGCGACAGCGCGTTGTGGATCGCCAGGCCGTCGAACAAGTCCCCGCCGATGCTGTTAAAGGCAACAATCACCGGTGACGCGCCGTCATCCATGGCGCGCAGATCCTGCACGAACTGATTGGCGGTGACGCCCCAGGCGCCGATCTCGCCATACACGAAGATTTCGATGCTGCGTTGCTCGGCTTCGCCGCTAGCCTGAAGGGTGTACCAGCTTTTATCGGCGACCTTGACCTGCTTGCCCGCCTTGTCAAAGACGCGGGGCTTGGCTTTTTTACTCATGATTGTTCCTTGTCGTCATTCGTCTCGATGGCATCAAGCGTGGTGTAGTTGAGGCCGAGGTCCGTGGACCGGGCGAGGTCAGCGGCATTTTCCGCGTCGATGGTTTCCGCGTCGTAGCCGTTGCGCAGACACATCTCGCTGCGCGAGCCAAAGCCAGCCTGCACTTCCATCCGACGCGCCTGAACGTCCTGCACCGGCTGGATGTAGGCCCAGCCCTGCGGCACCCAACGTGTGCGCAGATATTCGCGTCGACGTTGCGCGTAGTCCGGCAGCGCCAGGGCGCCGGACAGCACCGCCATGTCCATCCAGGCGGCACGCACCGGGCGACACAACTGGTGCACATACACGCCGAACTGCAGTTGCTCCAGACGCCGCCGGAACTCGTTGAGCACTACCCGGAGTGCCCGGTCGTTGACCTCGCGCATGTCGCCGGTAAGGATCTCGTACGGGGTGCCCGAACCCGCCGCCGCCGCCATCAACTGCTGCCGCATGAAGTCTGGGTAGTTGTTGCCGGCATCCGGTGGCTTGGAGAACTCCACCTCTTCACCTGGCCCCAGCTCCTGCATGGTGCCGGGCTCCAAGGCGACCATCGGCGTGAAGCCGTCGCGGTCAACGTTCAATGGCATGCCAGTAACGGGATCGCGAGGCTGCTGCGTAGCCTCCGGTGCCGGGCGCTTGATGAAGCCCGCGAACAGGTTCGCCACTTCCTGCCGGAACAGCACCGCGTCGTCGTAATTGTCGAGGCTGCGCAGGCGCTTCAGCACCGGGGCCAACCGTGGGACGCCGCGCAACTGCCCGGGCTCCATCGGTTCGAAGATATGCAACACCTGTGTTGCCGGTACGCGCACCAACTGGTTGTAGCCAGCGTTCAACGACGACGAGTCGCGGGGATGCGAGAGGTACATCCAATACGCCACACGCTTACCGGCCGGGTTGAACTCGATGCCGGCGCGGATCACGTTGCCGTTTTTGGCCATCTCGAATTTATCGTGAGGGACAAATTCAGGGGCCAGCGCCTGCAGTTGCAGAGGCACTGCCAAACCTTCGCTCGGGCTGCGGGGTCGCAATCGCACAAAGCATTCACCGGCCGTTTCAACGGTGCGCGCCACCAGAGCCTGCATGCCGTAGAAGTCGGTCAGCTCATCGGCATCCGCCTCATCCACCCAGTCATCCCACAGCTGCTGCTTGAGCTTGCGCAGCTCGGCGTCGTCCGTGGTCGGCCTGGGCGTGATGCCGGTACCGATCAGGTTGCTGACGCGTTTGTCGATGACGTTGAACGCGTACGGGTCATTGCGCACCGCCGCCCGCGAACGCGCACGCAGGTTGCGAAGGGCCGGAGTGTTAATGCTGTTGATGCCGTTGTCGGAGGCTTCCCAACTGGCCGAGCGTCGGCCCTCACCGGCGCCTTCGTAACTGGCCTTGATGTTCGACGGCAGCAAGAATCCGTTACGGGTCAGCGTCGGATAATGTCGGGCCATTATATTCCCTTGCCTCCGTGGTAGAGCCTGACTACGCGAGAGCGCGGTCCGGCGGCTTGACTCAACGATGTACGGATCTCGTCGCGGGCCTTGAGCAGTTCGTCGATGGAGCGGTATTCCACCGTGCGGTCGCTGTAGCGCACGGTCTTTTCACCGCGTGCAATGGCGCGCTCGATGGCTTCGAGGTGCTTCGGGGTAAACGACATATCAGCGTCTCTTCAGGTAACCGCTGGTGGAGCTGCGGCGTTGAGGGGGTGCAGCGGGTCGCTGTTGGGCGACAGGCGCAGCAGGTGGCGGTGCGGGTAGCGACTGACGCGCCGCAACTGGTGCCGGTGCCGGTGTTTCGTCAGCGTCGACGCGCTCGCCCTGCACGGGCTTGACGCCCAACACATCGTCGAACAAACCGGACTGAGCCAGCGCCTGTCGCACCCGCTCCCAGTCGTGTTCCTGGTAGCGGTTGATGCCCAGGTAATGCGCCATCGCCAGGCAATACACCATCAGGTCGAGCGCCTCGTTGCGCTCAGCCTTGCCCTTGACCCACTCGATGCGCTTGTGGCCCTTGATGTAGCGGGTAACCTTACGTTCAACAACGCATTGTTCGAAAAACTCATCTGGCAAGTCGTTGGCAAAGTGCAAAGCCCCAGGGCCTGACTCGAACGAGTAACGGTTGTAGATCCAGTCCTTGGCGGTGTCGGTACCAACGAACCACAATTCAACGCCGTTACGCTCCGTCTGCCCTTTCCAGGTCACGTCCATCATCGAAGGACGTTGCGCGATTACGTTTCTGCCGGGCTTGCTCGCCCCCTTGACGGCGAACACGTTGCGCCAGCGACGCAGGCGGCAGAACTGGTAAACCTCGTCGGTGTGGTGACCACCGGAGTCGACCGCTGTAGCGAGGATCGCCAAGCCCACACTGCACGGATGCCGGTAGCGAACCTTGAGCTTGTCATCAAGCACAGACCAGGTGCTTTCATTCGCCGGATCGCCCCAGATGACCTGGTGGTCAATGACCCATCGCTCCATACCAACCCCGAAGCCCATGACCATCAGTTCCAGGCGGTTAGCCTGGACGTCGACAGAGGCAGTCAGCATCAGTACACCCAACGGCATCGAGCCGACCCCATAGGTCTCCAGCCGTGCCCGTGCAATGAGGACGGCAGCCTTAGTTTGTTCCTGCGCGCTGTCCCAGACCTTAGCAAGACGTGTGTTGTAGAACACTTGCATGGGCTCCAGGTCGCCTTTGACCTGCGCCTTTTTGGCCTTTTCAAATTGCTTGGCGAGAGACTTCCAATCCATCCAACCCAGTGGCGAATACAACGCATTGAGGTGAAAACCAACCGTCTCTCCATCGCCCTGGGCATGGGCGCGCCACTCGCCACGGGCAAGCATGTCACCCTTGTGGTGTTCCTCAATCAGCACATCACAATCAGGCGCCGCGCACTCGTAATGCACGACGCTGTAGTCTTTCGAATAGTGCAGCCGGTCCCATTCCAACGTTTGCATGTGCCCGCATGTCGGGCACGGTACGTAGAAATAACGCTGGTCACTGCCCTCGAACAGATCGTCGATGCGCGAGGCGCCCTTGATCGTCGGCGAACTGGAGAAGTAGAACTTGGCATTGCGGCCAAAGGTGCTGCCCCGTGTTTCTGCCAGCTCAATAGGATCCCCCTCCTCACCGATATCCACTTCCCAGCGGTCGATCTCATCGCCATAAACATACCGCGCCGACAATTCTGAAAGGTTGGCAGCGGAGCCTGCGGTGGTGACATACAACGCCCCACCCTCGAACTCTTTAGTGTCCATGGTATTGCGTGAGTCTCGCGACCGACTTGAGGCAACACGCTCACGCAGCACAGGCGTAGCCTTGATGGTCTTGCTGATTCGGGACGAAACCCGTTTAGCCAATCCAAGGCTAGGCAGCAGCGCAAGGATGTTTGATGGTGCCATATGGATCAGGCCGCCGATCCAATTCAATCCGATCTGCGTTTTCATCAACTGCGAGGCGACCATCGTGATTACGCGTTTGCAGGGGTGAGCCGGCGAAAGGCAACGCATCGGTTCCCTGGCATATGGTGTGCGCGATGTGCGGTACTGTCCTGGTTCAGCGGCCCCCGTATCACGCGGGATCCGCATGTACTCGTCAGCCCACTGGTCAATCCAAACATCCGGATCGGGCTGAAGGCCACGGAAATACGCCTCACGGTACACCTCCGCACCATCAGAAATTTCCGTGTGCATGGGCTTAACTCGTCGTCAGTGCATGTTCAAAGTCAGAGGAAGACATACGATCAGCGTCTTCCAGCGAACGCCGTATGGCGGCGGTCAGATGCCTTTCAATTTGCCAAGGGTCAGTCATTGCAGCCAGCTCCGGCGCGAGTTGTGGCGACATCCCTAGCAGTTGGTCACGCAACAGACGGCCCGCATTGAAGGCGCCGGTTTCCACTGCTTCGCGGTCCACCAAGGTGCCTTGCTGTTTGCGATAGTTATCTCGCTCCTGAAGGGCAAGATAGTGCTCTCGCAGGGCACGAGACTTCTGAAAGTCTGCCGCCTGCCCAACTTGCGGCACCGCAGGTTCTTCGGCGGCTGTTTGCGCCTCTCGCTCAAGGCGAAGCCGGTTGTGGCGGTTGGCAACGGCGGCTTTGCTGGGGTCCGCCGACTCAGCCAGCAGTGCTTCAGTGGCTTCCAGTTCGACCTTGCCGTCATCGGTCAGCACCAGGCGATCCTGATTAGCCAACTTGGAAACATAAGATTTGGCCCAACCACGTCGTGCCGCAAACTCCGTTTTGCTGATTACGGTCATGATGGAATCTCCTGTTCACCCAATGAATCCGGGGTAGTTCACCTGTTCACCTCAGTTCACTAAGCTGGTGAACTGTCCGCTAACACTTTCCCGCGGGTTTCATGCCCCGTGTCCCTCGGATGCCCCCAGGGTCCCCGGCGGCCTTTTAGCGCTTCATTTTGGTGCGACCCGCTACAAGCCACGTATTCCGTGGCCTCCAGTGCATCACGCCTGACCGCCGCCCGAGGGTGGCACATCGCACACGCCCAACCGCTTGGCGGCCCAGCGTTCGTAAAGGCCAATGGCGACATCAGCACCGGCCATCGCGGTCAGGCACCCGATGCTACCCGCCGCCAGGACCGACATGCCCGATGCGTGCAGCAACATCATGGTGGAAAGCCCGCAGACTACGCAGGCTCCGGACCGAAGCACCAAACGACGGACCAGGGACCAACCGCTTGCCCCCGCCTTATCGGCCCGCCATGCCTCACCGGAAATTCCACCGACCAGGGACAGCAGGATCACCATCCAGACCGGCATCTCAATAAGCGCTTGCTGCTCGTTCGTCATTGCCTTACCCCATAAACGCAAAAACCCGGCGCAGTGGCCGGGTTTGGTGTGGTGGTGTGTCCCGCTGCTTGCGGTCGCACCTATCGAAGATGGGTACTTTTTACAGGTGGATTCTCATGGCAGCAAGCCTGTTTTAATGCCACCCGGCCAATATCTGGTCAACGTCCTGGCAATGTCGGTGAATATCTTTACTTCGGCTCCAAGCGCCTCCGGCGCTGTCTTACCTGCCCTACTATTTTGAAATAAGGTAGGACAGCTACAGGCCCCTGAATTCGTGGGCTTGCCCTACTGCCCTACCTTTTTTAACTTTTTCTCGTGTAAAGGAAGAAAGTTAAAACACGCGTGCGCGCCAACGGCGCGTTATGCATCGCGCTACGCTCACATGCGCGGAGTGCTGTGGGAGGTAGGGTAGTAGGACAGGCCACGAACGGCGCGGCCTGTGGCAGTCCTACCTTGCAAAATGTAGGTAGGACAAGGTCGGACAGTAGGACACGAATTGATAGAGTAGTACCCAGGCTCATGCGGCTTTGCCCATGAGGAGGCCATCAATGCTCACATGAGCATCGTGCAAGCGACGGTAATAAGTTGGCGCGCTGCATCCGCAATGCAACATCTTCTGGGAGAGGAAGCTTTCCTGATTGCAATAGTGCTCCCACACCACCACTGCCAGTTCAGGCGCCAAGTGTTTGTTGACGATCAGCTCAATGTCGGCTGATTCATCCAGCAACACCCGACTTCCACGCGTGCCACGTATCAACTCCCCCTTGCACTCCATCAGCATGGCGATCATGTTGCCGCCGCTCGGCCCGCCAGAGTTTTCTGGAACAGGAGAATGCAGATCCTGAGCCCAAAGCTTTAGCATTTCATCGATTCGCTTAATCAAAGCAAGGCTCCTCATCCCTCGCACCCTCAACCTGCAGCGCTGATGCACCGCCCCAATGATCTGGCTTCTTGTAGGCATATGGCCGAATACCACTTTTCGGCAACGGTGGTAGTCGCACCTTTCGCCATCCGAGGCGATGCATAATTGCACCCACACGCATCTGCTCGGGCTTGCCCCAATGGCCGTAATCGAGTTTCAAAGCGCCGGCTAAAACATCCTCGCCGCTAGCTGTAGCGCCGATCTGCGACTCTTCGAGCCATTTGAGAATCGGTCCTTCCCATTCATCCACGACAAAGCGCGATTCCTGCGCTTCAGCGAACAGTGGGGCCTCATCACGGTTAACCCACCAGATGTCCCCGGACTGATAACAGAACATCGCTTCGGCCCAAAGCTGGTCACGGACCTCGCGCAACTGGTCCAAATCGACCTTGGTACAAGCGACCGGCCAGTAACGCCGGTTGCCCGTTGCATCTTTGAGATATTCGTCTTGGTTTGTGGTGCCCACAAAAACACACTGGCGTGGCACGTCCATCGTTCTGCGTCCATAGCTCTCTCGATAGGTGTCAGTTGACGCCGAGAAAAACTGCTTCGCCTTTGTCGATTCAGCTTTGTTGAAACTATCAAGTTCCCCCAGCTCGATGATCCATTTACCACGGATCGCCTGGAACCCATCTTTGTCGCCCAAAGCAAAAGGGGTATCCATGAACCAAGCACCGCCCAGCACTGCCATTGCCGTAGACTTACCGGCCCCCTGTGCCCCTTCAAGAATCATCACCGAGTCAGCCTTACAACCCGGCTGCATCACTCGCCCGACCGCTGAGACCATCCAACGCTTACCAACCTTCGAGCTGTAATCCGTGGCGACCACACCCATGATGTCCGTCAACCAGGTATCCAGTCGTGGAACACGATCCCACTCCAAATCATTCAAGTAGTCGCGTACCGGATGAAACGCATGGTTATGAGCAACCACGCTGACCGCCTCAATTACGCTGCTGGCCTTCACTCGAAGGTTGTACTGTTGCGCAAGCCACTTCATCACCAGCACATCGTCGATATCCGCCCAATCACCAACTCCGCCTCCGTAAGGTGCAGCCCGTAACTTGACGATCTTAGAACTGAAGGCGCTAAAGCCGATCACACCGGCCCAGCGTTCATCATTGCCCAGGATCAGCTCTACGTTCTGCATGTGCGCAATCAGGGAGCCGTTTTCGGTGCGGGCCAGTTGGTCCTTCCAGCCACCCGCTGCAGGAGGCTTGACCACCGCAAGCACCTGGCGGCGGACGGCCTCCAATCCCTCGGCGACGTGCAGGTCGTTGAAGTCGGTCCACTTGATCTCACGTTCGCCGGAGAACACCGGGGCAACTACCTGACCACCGACGACCAGCGCGGCGTTGTTGGCTTTCTCTTCACCTGGGTTCCAAGGGTCACCATTGGGACGCTTCGTTTTCCAGTCGTCGTCCCGGCAGATGATCAACGGGCAGCCGGGGAAGCGCTCGCGCATCGCTTTGGAAACCGGAAGCAGGTTGCCAGCGTCGAAAGCGATGGCGACAGGGAGCGAGGTCGCCATGTGCAGGCTTGCGCCCGTGGCGTAGCCCTCACACACAAGCACCGGCTCTCCGGGTTCAGGGTGTGGGCCGATCAGGTGGAATGCGCCTTCCTTCGACATACCGTAGGGCCAGTATGCTTTGTCGCGCCCGGTTTCCTCTTGCTTCGCAGGAAAAATCACCTGCAGGCCGACGATCTGGTCACGCACGTTGCACATGGGCACTAAAAAAGCGCCGGTACGGGGCGCATAGCGAACCCTGAATCCTACGATCTGCTTACGATCCAGATAGGCGCTTTTACCTTTTTCGGGCATGCGCTTGAACAAGCTGGCAGCACGGTTGGCCGCTCGGCGTGATGCGTTGGCAGCGATCTCAGCGGCCTTGCGTTTGGCATCTTCTTGGCGAGCGCGCATAACTTCGCGCTCTTCAGGGCTCATGCGCCCGGCCTTGACCTTGATCTTTTGGGTATCGCCTGAACGCCAATCACCGAAGCTGCCGAAGATCAATATTTCGTTTTTTTCGGTGCGATGTTCGTGGATGACGTACCAGCCGTTTTTCTCTTTGCCTTTATCCTGAGTGGTTTTGCAGCGGGTAAGCTTGCCGAACACCAATGGCTGTGAAGGCTCCAGTCCGTAATCCGCGAACTGATTCAGTACATCATCGAGCATGGCGAGCTTTCCTAGCTTCGTCGATGGATTGGCAGATCACACACTGGGTGCAGCCAGCGATGGCAAGTCGGCGTTCCAGAGGGATAGCCTCGTCGCAGCCTTCGCAAAACATAAGCGAATGCATGGAGATCGCAGGTTTATTGGCATTTCGTGCAGCAAGTGCCTGATCGATGCGCTCTTGCATCAGGTCATTGGCAAAGTCAGCGATATCAGCCACGGTCCACCCCGCAAGTCGTCTGATTGACGTAACGGGCGCGGTTATACATGCCCAACAAACCCTGGATGCCGCGAAACACTAGCTGGCGTATCTCAGCCAACTCTCGGTCATCAACCTTGCCGTCACCAATATGCTTAGCCCAGGTTTCCGACAAATCGGCAACCTGCCTGAAAAACATGGCGATACCCGTGGTCAGGGTCTCTGGCATGTCGTTGGTGTACGCCTCAGCCAGCTCCTGCCAGATCGTATCGCCGACGAGGGCATGCACCGCATCGAGTATGCGGCGGTCCTTGGTGAGTTCGAGGATCTCGCCAAACTCTTGGATATTGACGGTGTGCGAGGGATGAGTGGGAGACAACTTGTGCTGCAAAGTGGTGGCATTACGGCCTGTTGTGGCTGCGATTGCAGCTGCGCCGCCTGGATAATCCCGCGCGGCGTGGTACAGCGCTAATTCGAGCGTCAGGACTTCCCGTTGTGCTCGATCAACGCAACTCAGAGCAATTCGGCTCATGGCATTAATCCTTATAAGTTGCCAGTGCCGCGCGGCGTGCAGTGGTGTTACATTTGCCGCGTGGCTTGAAAGGGCCCAAACGCCGGCAAGATCCTCAAGATCGAAACCGGCACCGTGCCAAGGTGAGCGATCCGTCTCTCACCTCTGGCGCAACAGCTGCCTAATCTGTGGTGGAAAAGGCAGCAACCCAAGACATCCGTGTCTTGGCAGCGCGATAAAGGGAGGTGGTTTGCATGTGGTGTGCCCTCCTACCTTGATCGCGACCCGACAGCACTGTGGTGGTGTGTGCCGGGAGGAACTGGGCGGCCCGTAGGCCGCCTTTTTTCTTAGCGCCCTATGCCGCCTGAGCCGAAACGGCCTGAACTGGCGCAGGAAAAATATCTGGCAAATCCGGTCTCAACTCATGAGGCAAAAGTCCCCAAGCTAAAGCCTTCGCAAGTGGACGAACTTGGGCAATTGGAATCCCCCTATGTCGCCAGTTGAAAAAGCGCTGTGGGCTGACATTGCATTCTCGTGCGAGTTGCGAGGGGCTTTTACCGGCCCGTTCAGCTACTAGCACTATCAAATCGAACACCTGGTCAGGCGTAGTCATGACATCACCTTATGCAAACAAAAAGAATGACAGAACCAAACAATACGTTTGTTATCATTTTTATGCAAGGGCTGTAACATTCTGTTTATGAACAAACACCCACAACACCTTAAAGGCCAGCGCTTTCGTCAAGCCCTGGAAGACTCCGGACTCTCCGGCGCGGAGCTCGCCCGTCTGCTGGATCTGGAAAACGATCAGAACGTCACCAACTGGAAGGCGAGAGGTGTCCCTGCCTATATGGCGGGTCAAGTCGCTATGACCTTGGCTGTTGAACGCGAATGGCTGGAGGGGAAGGACGTCCCCATGCGAAACTCGAATACCGCACGAGGGAGTGCGCCAAAGGCTGCCAATGACTCCCCCCTGTACGTCCTTGAACCCATGGCCCCATGGGATTCACACACACCATTAGAAGAAGACGAGGTTGAGTTGAGGCTCTACAAGGAAGTCGAACTCTCCTCAGGCCCAGGAAAGGTAGCTCGCACCGAGGTTCAAGAAATTACGGGACCAAAGCTGCGATTTTCGAGGGCAACGATGAGAAGTTGTGGCGTTGATCCATCGAACGCAGTCTTCGCCACAAATAGCGGCAACAGCAACCATCCATTGATTCTTTCTGGTGCAACCGTCGGTATTGATAAGGGAATGACCCGAATAATTGATGGTGAAATATACGCAATAGACCACGATGGTCACTTCCGAATCAAATTTCTCCAACGCACCCCTAATGGAGTGAAAATGAGGAGTTTCAATTCCGATGAGTACGCTGACGAAGATTATGATTTTGATCAGATTATGGCTCAACGCGTCGTGATATTGGGCCGGATCTTCTGGTGGTCATCGATCAGGCCACTGAAAGGTCCTTCTCTCATCTAAACCCAAACAAAATGTTTTGACGCGAAACCAAACATATTGTTTACTTGCCTCACTCTTCCACCACAGAGCGAGGCAACACCATGCACACCACAGCAACCCTGCACGTCCACCCGGCCGCTGCTAACCCCTCCCGCATCTTTGAAATCCGCCGCCTGGCACAAGACCTCGGCTGCGCTTTCATCGCGTCCAAACCCAAGCTGAAACAGCGCTCTGCGCCCGCTCCATTCGATCCGAATGGCGGAGGGCAAGCAGCATGAGCAAGTACAAACTAGACAACCGCACGCTGACCCTGCTCAAGGCTCAGGTCAATTTGACCGAGACCTTCAATCATCTTCTGCGGGCCGAGGTTCAGCGTGACGCCCTGGCCTTCCGCCTGAAAGTTGAGCGCCGCAAAGTCGATACCCACTTTACTGTTGAACTGGGCAGCGAACGCCACACGCTGACCCTGACCAACAGCAAAAAAATGCACCTCAAGCTTGCGGACTTCATTGAGGAGATTGTTAACGGACCAACCAGCCCTGGCGATTCAACTCTGCCGCATGCTGACAGGCGCTACGGTGTATTCGAGATCGAACACAAGCAGCGTGTGTTCGACTTGGTGCAAACCGGCGGTGCGCTCAGCCTCGATATGGGTTTCGAGCAACCGATCAACCTGGCTATCCATCGCAACAAAACCCGCACCGGCATCACGACCATCATGAGCATCGGCGTCAGGAAACCTCGCACCAAGTGCTTCACGGTGTGTGGGACTGACGCGGAGATTTACTCCATGGTTGCCGAGTCCATCACCCACCTCGCTGACACGGCGACCCCCGCCGCGCATGCAGCATAGGAGGTCGCAATGGAACGTAGCCTGGAAAAAGCCGCTAAATACTTCGGCCTCACCCGCCCCAAGCTCATCTCGCTCATGCGTGAAAAAGGCTTGCTCAATGATCGCAACCTACCGGCTTTCCCCGTGCGTGATCGCGAGTATTTGCGAGTCAAGAACAGCAACTGGTACCACGAAACCGCCGGCATGCAGTACAGCCAGTCGACCAAGGTCCGGCAGGCCGGTATTCGCTGGCTCGCTGAACAGCTAAGCCTCGAACTGCCAGCCATTCCGGCAGACAACCGTGACGTGGCCTAGGGAGTACGCCCGCCAGATCATCGCCATGCGCACAAGAGAGGAACGCAATGCTGCGCTCCTCGAAGTGCCGGAGCATCTGCGGGAGTTGACCAAACGCCATTGCCTGAATGCCTGGAATCACCCCCAACGGAAGAAACCCAATGGACCACAAACTGATTGATCAAGCGCTGAACACGCTGCTGTCGACAAAGGCTATCGACCGGACCGCTGAGCAGGTTCAAGGCTTCGCACACCTGGTATGCAGCGCCGCCGGAGTAGCGATTGATTCGCCAACGCCAACACTGGCCGGCCTGCCGGAACTGCATGCTGCCGCGTCTCTGCTCGCCACCCAACTTGACATCAACTCCCTGAACCCGAGCAGCTCGGTCACCACCACAATCCGGCTCTACAACCAATCACAACCAATGGTTTCGGTCCACTTTCACAACCCGCACGGATTTGGCGACAGCACAACCATTTTGTCTGGATACGGCGACTCTGGAGAGGAAGTGCTGCGCACCCTTCGAAACAAAGCGCATGACCTTTGCAAGCCGGAGGCCGAATGAGTGCACACGCCGACCAGCAGCCATTACGGCTGCTGCCCGCACCTGATCCTGCAACAGTCGAACTGCTGTACCGGACATTCGGAGACGTATTGATCCCCGTTGAAAAGTTGCGTGAGCGGTACTTTCGAAACCTCAACAAAGACTCCTTTGCAGCAGAGATCGCCACCGGCCGCATTCAGCTGCCTATGACAACGCTGGTAAACAGCCGTAAGGCACCAAAGTACGCCCATATCAAGCACGTGGCCTCGCTGATCGACATTCGCGCCTATCGGGCGGATGAAGACATGCCGCGACCAGAAGCTGCCGGCGACGAGGCGTGACATGTCTCTACTCGATCAATGCCGACACTGCGATACACCGTTGTCTGCCGACGAAAAGGCCAGCCGACTGTGTGATGAGTGCAGCTACTTTGCCGCCGACTATCAGCGCTACGACGCCCTGCGAGAGGAAGGTTACATGCCGCACCAGGCCAAATTGATGTGTGGCTTGGCAGATCCGCCGGATCCAGACAACGAATAACCACACCAACGGCTGCCACCACCAGCCAGTAATACCACCAGGAGCACACCACATGACCGCAATTCAGATTTACGCTTTGATCAGCATCGTTATCGCTGCCGCACTCCTCTATTGGGTCGGTTATCGAGGGGGCCTGATTGACGGCCGCATCGAAGGTATTGATGAAGGCAAGGCTATTCAGCAATCGGATAACGCCGGGGAGATTCGGGACCTGAAGCTTTTGCTTGATCAGGCCCAGGGCAACCATAAGCAACTGTATACCCACTATAAGCAGGCACTGGCGGCGTCGAAACTGGGGGAACCAGCGCGTCAAACTCTCCTGGATATCGCCGAGAAACTGCGAATTGCGGCAGAAACATTTAGCGCATTCCGCACCGGCAAAAAACTCGAGCGCGATTCACTTACCCTCCGCGACCAAGCTCTTGCCATGGCAGCTTTACTAGGTCCAGTGGCACCCAAACTGGAAACGACCTCAGAAAACGACTCAATCGCTGGGCCCCAAGGCCGCTGGGTGATACTGCGCGAGCCAGCAGAAGCAATGTGCCCCCAAGAAGCCCTCAAAGCAGCGCAATTTTTTAGAGCCGAAGCGGACGCTCATCCCCTTAATCAAAAAGCAGTCGGCGGTGACGTATGAGCCGCGCCATTCCCATGCTGCGCCTGACACCAGAAGTCGCGGGCACACTGCAACAGCAACACACCAAGGCCACCAAGGAGCTGCGCGCCCTCACCCGCTACAACAAGGAATTTGATCGGCAGCTGAAAGCCCTAATTGGGTATGACGCCCTGCGCCAATTGCACAAGGCAACCGACAACGCCCTGCTTCTGGCCGATCTCGTTAAGGAGGCAGCATGAACTGGATCCTTACTCACTCAGGCAAACACTTTGACCTGCTTGAACCCGACGCCGACATGATCGATCCACGGGACATCTCGCACGCGCTGGCACACCTTTGCCGCTTCAACGGCCACACCCGCGAGTTCTACAGCGTGGCACAACACAGCTGCATCGTCGCCGAGCTGGTGCCGGAAGAACACAAGTTAGCGGCCCTGCTCCACGATGCGGCCGAGGCATACCTGGGCGATATGACCCGGCCACTCAAACAGTGGATGCCCGACTACCGAGGATTTGAGGACGTCGTGTGGGGGCGCATCAGTGAGCGTTTCGACCTGGCCTTCGATCTCCCCGCATGCATACACCAGGCTGAACTGATTGCGCTGGCCACCGAGCGCCGCGATCTCATGCCAACCGATACGGCTATCTGGGATTGTTTGGTCGGCATTGACCCCATGGTTGAAACCATCCGTCCATGGCCTGCCGCAGAAGCACGCAACACCTACCACCAGCGCCTGATGGACCAACTCGTTATTGAACACCGGAGGAAAGCGGCATGAAGAACCACCAGAACAACACCAGCGCCCTGCCCGCTTTGCTCCGCACTGCCAGCAGCGTCAACACGCTAGAAACAAACAGTCTCTGCTGCGCAGCAGCAGGCAATATTGCATTTTACAACGCCACCGCCGATGCACTTATACCCCAAGAAAAGCTGCGCGGGGCAGCGCTCGCTAATTCAACGCTAAACGCTCAGGAAGGCCCGCTCGCGCAGCCTGCAGTGGGGTATACGCAAGTTTCGACAGGTGTGGAATACCCAGCAGAGGCGAAACCAGGCCGACGTAACCGGTCCCGCGACCTGCCGCGTGAAAATGACACCGCCTTCCAGCCGCAACTATCGCCAGATTGTGCGGGCACTACCCACCTGCGCTTTCGTAGATCCAAGCGCGCTAGCAAGGCCGAAAGCGAAGTTTTCAAACCCACCCCAATCACCAGCGCAGTCCATACCCAGTTTGGACTCAACCTGGTAGGCGGGATTCGCGTTGATCTTTTCGCGGGCGGAGGCGGCGCGACCATGGGCCAGGAGATGGCTACCGGTATGCCGGTAGATATCGCCATCAACCATGACCCCGACGCCATCAGCATGCACAAGCGCAACCACCCAAGCGCTGAGCACTACATCACCGATGTTTATGACGTATGCCCACACAAGGCCACCCGAGGCCGGCCGGTGCTGCACCTGCATGCTAGCCCCGAATGCACCCACCACAGCCTCGCTGCCGGCGGCCAGCCGCGCAGTACCACCAGCCGCTCGCTGTCCTGGGTGGTCATCAAATGGGCCGGTCAGGTACGCCCGCAGATGATCACCATGGAGAACGTGATCCAGGTCCTCCAGTGGGGACCGCTAATCGCCAAGCGCTGCCCAACTACAGGCCGGGTCATATGCCGCGACCTGCGTGTTGCCGATGTTGGAGAACGGGTGCCGGTGCAAGACCAGTACCTGATACCCGATCCGAAACGCAAAGGCCAAACCTGGCGCCGGTTTGAATCGATTCTGCGTGGAATGGGTTATGACCTGCATCACGGCAAGCTGAAAGCCAGTGACTTCGGCGCCGGCACATTGCGCGAACGTCTTTACCTGGTGGCCCGCTGCGACGGCAAGCCAATTCAATGGCCAGAGCCTACCCACACGAAAGCTCCGACAAAGGGACAAAAGCCGCAGCTCACCGCAGCCAGTAGCATTGATTGGTCTATCCCCTGCCCCAGCATCTTTCTCGACAAGGAAGAAGGCCGCGCCGCTGGTGTGCGCCGCCCGCTGGTTAACAAGACCATGGAGCGTCTGCGCAAGGGCGCCAAGCGCTATGTGATCGATCACGCAGACCCGTTCATCGTCAGCGTCAACCACTCGGGCAGCGACGACTCGCGCGTTCACTCAGTCGACCTCCCTACGAAAACCATTACCGGCTCCCATGGGTTCGCGCTGGTGACCCCAACGCTTGCCCCCTTCATCACCGAGCATGCCAACGGCAGTAGCCAGCGCAACATGCCCGGCGATTCGCCGTTGCGCGCCATCTGCGCAAATGTCAAAGGTGGCCACTTCGCACTGACCGTCGCCTACCTGGCTCAACACAACGGCGGCTACAACGTCACCCCCGGGCACCACCCAACCGAACCCCTGACAGCGATCATCACAAGCGGCAGTCAGCAGAACGTGGTCACAGCCCACTTATGCACGCTGCGCAAAAACTGCGTTGGCCAACCAATGGATGGCCTGGTGCCGACCATCACTGCCGGCGCCGAGCACCACGCCCTTGTTGCGTACACCCTGGCGCCGGAATACCAGGTGGGCGCAATGCGCGTCGCGGCGTTCCTGATGGGTTATTACGGCACCGATAACATCTACGACCTGCGCGACCCAACAGCAACCATAACAACCCGGGATCGCCTGGCCCTTGTAACCGTCACCATCAAGGGCACCCCTTATGTGATCGTCGATATCGGCATGCGAATGCTCACCCCACGCGAGCTGTACCGCGCCCAAGGCTTCCCCGACAACTACGTTATCGACGTGGGGCACGACGGCCGCAAGCTCACCAAGCGCGCCCAGGTGCGGATGGTGGGTAACTCAGTCTCCCCTCAACCCATGGCCGCGTTGATTCGGGCAAACATGAGCGAGACCGTCACTGAACAGCTGGAGGCAGCATGATGGAATTCCAAAGCGAAACCCTGGCCGACGAAGAATTGGCAACCATCACCGGCTATCAAATCCCGTCTAAGCAAATCCACTGGTTAACCGAAAACCACTGGGAGTTTGTTCTGACTGGCGCTCGCCGCCCGATAGTAGGTCGAGTTTATGCCCGGTTGAAACTGTCAGGTGTCAAACCTTCCGCTGCCAATATCGTGACTGAAACCTGGTCGCTCGATCTCGCAAATGTGAGCTGACTAATGCGCCAGAAAAGTACAGCCAATCGAGATCTGCCGCCACGGATGATACGGCGTATTCGCAAGGGTAAGAGTGGAAAGACTTGGACATCGTATTACTACGACGGAAGGACTGCCGACGGGAAGCGGAAGGAAATACCACTCGGTACAGACCTCGATCAGGCCAAAGTGGAGTGGGCCAGACTGGAGCGCAAGACACCACCGAAGCCCAATCACCTGATGAGCTATATATTTGATCGCTACGAAAAGGAAATCATCCCGACGAAGTCAATTCGCACCCAGTCCGATAACCGCAAAGAACTCAAGCAACTGAGAAAAGCGTTTGAGAGCGCCCCTATTGAGTCGATCACGCCACAAGTGGTGGCTCAGTACCGAGACGCCAGGACGGCCAAGGTCAGGGCCAACCGTGAGATCGCCCTGCTCTCCCATGCCTTTACCATTGCGCGTGAATGGGGGCTAACTGACAAAGCCAACCCTTGCTTTGGAGTTCGCCGTAACAAGGAAAAGCCACGGGACTATTATGCCGGTGAAATTGTATGGAATGCGGTGTACGCGGAGGCTGCACAGGAGCTCAAAGACGCTATGGATCTAGCATACCTTACCGGCCAACGCCCCGCCGATGTGCTCAAGATTGCAGCCACCGACTTGAACAACGGTTTTTTGCTGATTGGCCAGGGTAAGACCGAAAAACGTCTCCGTTTGCGGCTGGAGGATGCAGGTATCCAATCTGGACTGAGCGCTTTTATACATGACCTTCAGGAGCGCAGAGCGATCAAAGGTATTAGAACCTCGATCTTGATCACAAATGCTTCTGGGCTTCGAATGAGCCAGCAGATGTTGCGGAACCGGTGGGACGACGCGAGAGAGAAAGCTGCGATAAAAGCCGCCACTGATGGTGATCCCGCGCTAGCGAGTAGCATTAGGCAGTTCCAATTCAAGGATATCAGGCCAAAAGCCGCTAGCGAAATCGAGCTAGCTCATGCTAGCCGTTTGTTGGGCCACTCAACCGAAGAGATAACCAAGAGAGTTTATAGACGGGTGGGTGAAATAGTTAAGCCAACGAGATAGCTTTGAGCTTAATAAAAATAAATTAGGCTCGTTTATAACTCACTCAAAGGAATGAAAAATAACTGTTTGATATCGCACATCATGAACCAGTGAATGCGCACTGCCCAGCGTTGATTGGCTAAAAGCACATTGCTTGCAAAAGAGTCCAATCACGTTAACTCAGTTAACGGGCCGACCTTCAATAAGGGAAAGGATGTGCGAAACAATGCTATCAACTTGAAAAGGCTTAGTAAGCACGGACATTCCTGGAGGAAGTTGTTCGCTCCCTATTATCGAGCTCTCAGCATAGCCCGTGATAAACAAAACCTTGAGATCCGAACGAAACACGCGAGCAGCATCGGCCATCTGACGTCCATTTAGTCCACCAGGCAAGCCAACATCTGTGATAAGCAGATCGATTCGTAGGTTGGACTGCAGCAGCTTAAGGCCAGCAATGCTGTCTACCGCCTCGATCGAGACGTAGCCAAGATCTTCCAGAATATCTGAAACCAGCATACGAACAGAGGGCTCGTCGTCAACAACTAATACCGTCCCTCCCTTTATCAGCTCCTGGAGATGCAATCGGGGAGACTCGGGTGTATCCGCTTCAACTACTGTTTCGTCATCATAACGGGGAAGGTATATATGCACCGCTGTGCCATGCCCTTCCTCTGAACTGATACGAACCTGCCCACCTGATTGCTGAGCAAATCCATAAATCATGGACAGCCCAAGACCAGTACCTTCGCCGAGAGGCTTGGTGGTGAAGAAAGGCTCAAAGGCCCGGGATATTACTTCAGGCGACATGCCTACACCCGTGTCAACCACACGGAGTGAAAGATAGTCTCCAGTCGAGACCTGGTGTAGATGTGAATCTTGCCCTTCAATGAACTGATTAGCCGTTTCAATGGTTATTCGACCACCACCAGGCATTGCATCACGTGCATTAATACAAAGATTTAAAAGTGCATTTTCTAACTGTGATGGATCCACCAAGGTAACCCAAAGCCCCGGCGCACTGATGACTTCCACTGTGATACTAGGGCCAACTGTTCGCTGGATCAGGTCCTGCATTCCATCAACGAGCCGGCCGATATTTGTTGGTCTAGGGTCGAGTGTCTGGCGACGGGAAAAGGCAAGTAGCCGATGGGTTAAAGCGGCGGCACGCTTTGATGCATCCTGAGCTACTGCTATATAACGCCCTATATCGCTAAAGCGCTCCTGGCGTAGTCGGATCAGCATAATTTCCAACGCACCCGAAATGCCAGCTAGTAGGTTATTAAAGTCGTGTGCTAAGCCACCAGTCAGCTGTCCAACGGCCTCCATTTTTTGAGATTGGCGCAGTCTCTCTTGTGCCTTGATCAATTCAGCAGTGCGCTCCGCGACGCGCTGCTCGAGCGTATCATTCAAAGCCCGCAGCTCTGTTATTGCGCGATCACGTTCCGCTTCGATGGCCCGCCTACCCTCAACGTCTATGAGAACTCCTGGGAAACGAAGGGGTATACCCTCAGGCGAGTGCTCCACGAAACCATTGGCCTCTAGCCAGTAATAACGTCCGTCATTACGCTTCACGCGATACTGATGTGCGTACGCGCCTCCACGCGTTCTGGCGTCGTGAATGGCAGATGCCAAACCTTGCTGATCATCCGGATGAACAGTGGCCACAATTTGAGCGAAAGGGATGCCCACTCGTCCAAGTGCTGGGTCAAGCCCAAATGCGCTAGCGAACGCTTGGTCGACATTGAAAAGGTCCGTTTGCAGGTCCCAGTTCCACGTTCCTATTATTGCACCTGCATCTAATGCAAGCTGCACCCTCTGCACGTTTTCTTGCGCAAGGGCTTCGCTAATGCGAAGACGCTCCTCTGCTGTCCGTTGTTCTGTTACATCGATTACAAATCCTGGGAAACTTATCGGTTCTCCTTGTTCATCGTAATCAACTCGTCCGCTCGCGAGCAGCCAATAATATTTGCCGTCTGAGCGCATCACTCGATATTGATGAGAATAAGCACCACCTAGGACGATGGCCCTTTCAATTGCAGCGTCCAAGCTCGGCCTGTCTTCAGGATGAACGTGTTCAAGAACTCTGCCGATGGGGATTTCAACGTTGACCAGGGCTAGATCAAGTCCAAACGCTTTGGCGAATCCTGCGTCTCCGGTGAAACAGTCTCGCTTTGGGATCCAATTCCAGGTCCCAATAACTCCACCAGCCGTTAAGGCGACACTCAGATGCTCTAGGTCCTGACGAGCGCGCGCGTCACGTTCCATTTGTGCATCGGCCGCAGCTAATCTCGAGCGAAGCGCCTCGTTCTCAGATCTCAGATAATCGATTTCACTAAACTCACTAGTCATTAGAGTTCACTGCGTCGCCCTGCAGGTGGAGAGATTAAGCCGCCATTGAGATTTGTCTTACCGCAGAAGGTTCACACTACTGCGAGTGAAAATAGAGGGCAACCCCCTCATCACTGACCAATACAATCCTGTCGTGGCCAAAATCCCATTCTACTGCCGGCTAGCTAGGTAGCACGCATGTTTCCGTGTCAAGAGTAGTCAGGCTGACTGAGTATTAAATGCGGCTGACAGTTGAGCAGTCGCACCTTAAAAGGACAACTTATTACCGTCTAGTAAGTCATGCATTCTTTTGCGAAAAGCCCATTTCGTTCAATTTTAAGCCATTTATGAAAGCCTAGCCGCAGAATAATTGAACGCTTGAGCCGTACCCTAAACGCCCTAAATTCATCAATGCCGTGCAGGTTGTTGCGGAAGTGATTCGAAAAGATGCGGAAGCGGTAGGCATATCGCAGCAAATAAAAAACCCCGCAGACGTTAATCTACGGGGTTTCTAAGAGTGGAGGCCGAGGTCGGAATCGAACCGGCGTAGGCGGATTTGCAATCCGCTGCATAACCATTTTGCTACTCGGCCTCAAACGACAAATGCCATGACCGCTGACATTTACCGCATAAAAACTTGAGTGGGCTATAGAACCCTGCCTCTACTCTAACTTATTGAATACATTGAAGTTTTTAATGCTTCGTTGCGTTCGATGGGCGCCATTATGTACTCATTTGCTTTTACCTGCAACCCCTTGATTTCAAAAATATTTCGTATTGGCATCAAGGGGTTGCGCACCTGCCCTACTCCTTGATGAGCTGTTGCTGATACTGCGGGTCAGCCTGGATCTGGGCGTCGGTGAAGGGCAGCGGGCGTAGTTTTTTCTCGGAGAAAGCGCGGGTCTGATCCTTCGAATACTGGGAGGCTGGGTTGCTGGATTCGGAGAATGCCAATACGCCCAGGGCATGCGGGCCTAGGGCGTCGAAGGTGACGATTTGCAAATAGCTGGTGCCGCTGACGACTTCGCGTTTGCCATCGGCACGCGGCACGGTTTGCATGGCGTTGTAGATGCCCAGCTGCTGCGGGCCGCCGTGCATCGGGGTTTGGCCGGAGACCTGGATGTCGCCCCAGCGGGTCAATCCAAGCTGGCTCACCGCTGCCGTCGAGGCCAGCATGGCTTCGCGCAGGGCGTTGGCCACGGGTTCGCGCTCGGTGGCCAGCCCACGCGGAGTGGTCAGGGGCTGCGCCGGATCGAAGGCGACGCGCCAGGCGTCGGGAAGTGCCTGCAGGTGTTCGAACAGATTGATGAAGTGCACCAGGCCGACGCCGCTGTCGAGGTTGGCGTGTTGGTCCCAGTTTTTAAGGCTGGTGCAAAGTGGCTGCAATGTCGCCGCATCCGCGCCGAGGTGGTTGGCGCAGAACGCGAGCAGGTCGGGCATGACTTGGCTGGCGAGGTAGACCTCGTTGTCCATGACCATGTTTTGCAGGTCGGTCACCTTGATCGGTTGTTTGGCCAGCGATTGCAGGCGCTGCAGGGCGAATCGGGCGCGTGGGCCAAGGCCGATGTGATCCTGGCTGATCACCGGCGAAAACCCGGTCAATGGCGCCTTGGGGTTGGCCATCCACGCCGAATCATTGGCGTGTTGCACGTAGTCGGTGCGCTCCAGCTGCGGCAGGTCGGCGGCGGCGAAGATGCCGGGTTGGGCGGCACGCGGGTCGATGTCCCAGGCGCAGGCGCTGTGGGATCCGTCGAGCACGATCAGTTGCAGGCCGGCGCGCGGGTCGCTGCATTGCGCAAGTTTGGCCGCGCTGACGTTGGGCACCACTGACAGGTTCATGTACAGGCTCTGGCCCTGGTCATCGGCGGCCAGGGTGTTGACCCACGGGATGCCTTGCAGGGTGTGCACCGAGGTTTGCAGCGCCTTGAGGCTGGTAGCGCGGTTCATGGCGTCCCACTGCTGCAGGACGCGGTCGTTGTCCAGGTTGGCGTCGCGCAGGCTGAAGGCGTAGTGGCTGTCCCAATCCAGCTTGCCGGGCCATTGCACCACCGGGCCGAATTGCGAGCTGTACAGGGTATGCGCCTGCGGCCTCAGGCTGCCATCGGCCTGCTTGACCTGCACGGTGACGGAGGTTTTCTCCAGGGGAATCGATTGACCGTCGAGCAGGTAGCGCGTCGAATCCTTGGGATCAAGCGTCAGGCGGTAGAGGGTGAAATGCTTGGACGTGTCGACCGTGTGGGTCCAGGCCACATGCTGGTTGAAGCCGATGTTGATCAGCGGCAAGCCTGGCAGCGCGGCGCCCATCACGTCCAGTTGGCCGGGGATAGTCAGGTGCATCTCATAAAAGCGCATGCCGCCCACCCACGGAAAATGCGGGTTGGCCAACAGCATGCCACGGCCATTGAACGAGCGATCACGGCCCACCGCGACGGCGTTACTGCCGCGGTCGAGGCTGAAACGTTGCTGATTGGCCGACGCCTGCTCAAAGGCTTTCAAACCGGGTTTCACACTGGCAGTGGCCTGAGGCGGTGTGGCGCCAACCAGGGCTTCGGCGAATTGACCGACACCGCCTTCCACCAGCAGCCTGCGCGTCAGCTTGACCACGTCTTGCGCCACAATCGGTCGAACCCACGCCGCCTGGCACTGTGCCGGCGCGCCCTGCTCTTTCAGGTAGCGGTTGTAGCCCGCGACGTAGCCTTCAATCCGCTGCTGTATCTGTGGCGTCTGGGCGTTCCAGAAGGCGCTCACCGCTTGGGGTGTATTCAGCCAGGTGAAAAACACATCGCTGGCAAGGTTGTTGCGTTCCTCCAGGGTCGCCTGTTCGGGGCCGAAATACTTGGCGCGCTCGCCGCTCACCGTGACCACTTCGTTGGCCAGCAGGCACAGGTTGTCCTGGGCATACGCGTAGCCGATGCCGTAGCCCAGGCCGCGTTCGTCGTTGGCGCGAATGTGCGGCACACCAAACGTGGTGCGGCGAATGTCCGCCGACGCCTGTGTCACTTGCTCGCGCGCCGACGCGGCAACACTGGCCCCCAGCAACAGCCCTGCCACGCACACCCTGGACAACCGGTTGGAAATAATCACGCAAGCTCCACAGTCAAATTGAACACCCTCACAAGGGGGCAGCTACCCCACCGTAAGGACGCAATGAACCGGGAATAATTTAGCCGCCGGACGCGTTTATTTAAGGCGTGCGCGCTGTGACAAAGTCGATACCGACAAAATTTCTACATCCAGCACTTCATGATTTCTGTCGCTCGTTCGTCTTATTAGGTAAGAGCGCCATCATTTTCCTGATCAGGCTCTGATAAGGAGTTTTCTGCATGTACAACTCGCAACTGCCCACGGACGGACATTCACCGGCCGCCGACGCCAATTACGGCAGCGGCGGCGCACACGCGTTCGGCAAAGCGCCCGAACAGCAAGGCAACCAGCGTATTCGCCATTTGCTCAAGTACTTCGGTTTGCGCACCAGCCTGATTCGGCTGAAGGTCATCGACGCCCTCCTCACCGCTGCCGACAACCAGCGCACCCTCGGGGTGCGCGGCGTGCACAGCCATTTGCTGGAGCTGGGCATTCCGTTGTCGTTTCTCAGCGTGCGTGAGGTGCTCAAGCGCCTGTGCAGCGAGGGCGTGATCACCCTCAATGCCGATAAAAGCTACAGCCTCCACGAAGAGGCTGCCAAAGTGCTCGATGGTCGCGCCTGACTGGCGCGATCAGAAGTTGGGCTTGACCTTGCGGCGCATGATGCCGTTGATCACTACCACGGTCACCGCCACGGCAATGGCGATGTACTGGAACGTTTTTTCGCTGATGACCCCAGTGTTCTGCAGGTAGGACAGGCCGAACATCGTCCCCAGCACCACAAGGGAAATCAGAATCGAATATTTCAAACGTTGCTTTTGGGTCATGACGGGGTTCCTGAACCTGATAAATGTATCCACTTTGTATCGCCGAACATGCCAAGCACATACCCAGTGACGGGGATGGATGAGGGTCGGCAGGGTCGTATGTTACAGGCGATGAAAAAGTTTGGCTTGTCCCACGCCTGATTGACCTTGTGAGCACCCTAGAGGATTTTCAAATGTTACGTCGAATCACACTGCTGATTCCATTGCTGATCATGCTGAGCATGAGCGGCTGCTTCTTTTTCCCACACGGCGGCGGTGGCGGCTGGCACGATCATCGCTACGACGGCGGCCCAGGCTACGAACACCGCTGATCGCGCCTGCGCCCCGTTTTCCAGCCCGGAAAACGGGGCGCTCAGCCAGCGTGCACCCAGCGCTGATGCAACCAACGCGCAAACGCATCCAGGGCAAACCCCAATAGCCCGATCAGCAGCACCATGGCCATCAGTTCCGAATAGGCCAGACGGTCCCGAGTGTCGAGGATGTAGTACCCCAGCCCCGCACTGACCCCAAGCATTTCGCACGGCACCAGCACGATCCACAAGATACCGATGGCCAGGCGCACGCCGGTCAGCACATGCCCCACCACGCCGGGGATGATCACCCGCCGCAAGGTTTCCCAGCGCGTAGCGCTCAAACTCTTACTCAACTGCAGCCAACGCGGGTCCAGCTGACGCACGCCGGCAGCGGTGTTGAGCATGATCGGCCACACCGCCGCGAAGGCCAGCAGGAAATAGATCGGCTGGTCGCCCACGCCCATCAACATCACCACGATCGGCATCCACGACAGCGGCGAAATCATCCGCAGAAACTGGAACGCCGGCGTGGTAGCCGCCTCCAGATTGCGCGAACTGCCCACCAGCAGGCCCAGTGGCACGCCCACCCACAGCGCCAGAAACAGGCCGACGAAAATACGCTTCAGGCTGACCGCGATGTGCAGGTACAGCTCGCTGCGCCCGAGCAGTTCCCACAAGCTGCTGAAGGTCGCTGCCACTGAAAAGCGCGCCGACAACCCGTCGGCGTCGCCCAATACCTTGACGCCCAGCCACCACAAAAACAGCAAGCCTGCCAAGCCACTCAGCCCCAGCAACCAGCCCGGGATTCTGCCTTTACTCAAGCGCCAATCTCCTCGTGCCGTTCGTAGCCATCCGGCAAACCGAAGGTCTTCATGCCGCCCACCGATTCGATGGCGTTACGCACAAAACGGTCGTCGACCAAGTCTTTGGCAACGAACGCCGGATCGAGGTCGGCGAGGAATTTTTTGTCGCCTTCAATCAGCGTGTCCTTCAAGCGTCGCACCAGTTCCTCGGTGTAGCTGGGGAATGGGTAGGGCTGAAAGTCGATGCGGTGTTCGTCCCAATTGGCATGCTGGATCGCACCGTCGGCCAAATAGGCAGCACGGTCGGCGGCGGCCGGCGCAAGGACTTTGCTCAAGACCGGCTCAGCGTGTGGCGTGTAGCGGTTCGGGCCGTCTTTGGACAGCAGCTTCACCGCCTCTTCACGGTTGTCGCGCGTCCACACCTGGGCCTTTACGATCGCATTCACGACCTTTTGCGACCATTCGGGACGGTTGGTCAGGTCATGTTCATGCATGAACACCACGCAACACGCATGGTTGCGCCACACGTCGCCGGTAAAGCGCTGCACCCGGCCGACCTTGAGGTTTTCTGCCAGGGCGTTGAATGGCTCGGCGACGATATAGCCGTCGATGCGTTTGCTGGCCAGGGCCGGCGGCATGTCGGAAGGCGGCAACACGATGAGGTTGACCTCGTTGGCGCCAATCGCGCTGCCGGCAGCACGCGCCACGGGGGTCAGGCCGTTATCACGAAACAACTGCTGCACGACTACGTTGTGGATCGAGTACCAGAACGGAATCGCCACCGACTTACCGCCCAGTTGCTTGACGTCGGTAATGCCCGGCGACACGGTCAGGCCGGAACCGCCGACGTGGTTCCAGGCCACAACCTTGGCAGGCACCTTGCTGCCATAACGCGCCCACACCGTCATCGGCGACAACAGGTGAATCACGTTGACCTGTCCCGAAATGAACGCCTCGATCACCTGGGCCCAACTGCGCAGCAGCACCGGGCGCTCGGCCTTGATGCCTTCAGCTTCGAACAGACCGTTGTTGTGTGCGACCAACAGCGGCGTGGCGTCGGTGATCGGCAAGTAACCGATGCGCACCGGCGCGTCCGGCTCGCTGGCGGCGCGCGCCTGCAAACTGCTCAGCAGCGGCATGGCACCGGCGGCACTGAGCACCGCCGAGAGTTTGAGAAAGTCACGGCGCGAGTGAGTGAGGTCATCCAGACACATGGTTGGGCTCCAGCAGTTCAAGGGGGTTGGGTTGAGGGCGGCTCGCCTGCCGTAAGGTTTTCAGAATGTCGATACGCAGCGTGCCGATGGCCTCGACCTGTTCTTCACGCGGCTGTGGCAGGTCAATCTGCCACTCGCCCAAAGTGCGCGCTGGGCGGTTGCCCAGAAGCAGGATACGGTCGGACAGCAGCAGCGCCTCATCGATGTCGTGGGTGATCAGCACCGCCGCCGAACCTTGCTCGCGGTTGACCTTGAGCAGCAGGTGTTGCATATCGGCGCGGGTGACTTCATCTAACGCGCCGAACGGCTCATCCAGCAGCAACACCTGTGGCTGGCGTGCCAGGCAGCGGGCCAATGCGGTGCGCTGGGCCATGCCGCCGGACAATTGCGCCGGAAACTGTTGGCGGGCGTGTTCCAGCCCCACCGCAGCAATGGCGTGGTCAACGCGACGGCGCCGCTCCTCGGTGCTCAAGTGCGGCTGACGGGCGAAATCCAGGCCAAATGCGACGTTCTTTTCCAGGCTCAGCCAGGGCAACAGGCTGGGGTCCTGGAATGCCACTGCAACGCGTGGATGCGGGCCATTCAAGGGCTCGCCCAGCACGCGCACGCTACCGCCCTGGGGCGCCTGCAAACCGGCAAGCACACGCAACAGGCTGGATTTGCCGACGCCGCTGGGGCCCAGGATCGATACCACTTCGCCCGGTTGCAGCTGCAAATCAAACCCTTGCAACACCGGGCCGCTGGCATACCCAAGGCAAATGCCCTGGGCCGTCAATACCGCCTGGTTCATAGATTGGCCTGGCGATGCAACTCGGTGCGCAACTGCACCAGGCTTGGCGTCACGATCGGCACAAAGGCCGATTCACGCCAACGCCGTGCAAAACCGCTGCCGTGGGCGGTGAGGTAGGCCTTGCCGCCGCTGGCTTGCAGTTCAAGCTGCACGGCACTGGCGGCGGTTTCTGCGAGGGCAATCCGCAGCTTGAACAGCGGCACGGGCTCGGCCGCAAAGCGCCCGGCGAGCAGGCCCTTTTTCAGGTCGTTGACCAAGTGATCCAGGGTTACCCGCAACGCTTCCAACTCATCGCGCAACACCGTGCGACTCGACCCCAGGTGGTTGGCCACCTCCGCCAGCGAACGACGGGCCAGGCCAATGGACATGCCGCATTGCAAGCCCAGAAACGCCGGGCGCACGGCCGGCAGGAACTTGCGCGCATCTTCATGCAACAACCACTCACGGCTCAGCTCGACGCCTTCGAGCCCCAACGCGGCGGTATTGCTCGACTGCAACCCCATCAGTTCGAGGTCGCGCGAGCGTTGCAAGCCGGCAACCGAATCGGGAATCGCCAGGATAAACGGCGCACCGCCGGCGGCATGCTCGATGGCGGCGGCCGCGACAAAGCCGTTCTTGCGTAAATTGGTCACCCAGTGCAGGCGGCCGTTGAGGGTCCAGCCGTCTTCGGTCGGCTCGGCGCTGATTTGCAGGGTCTCGATGCCCGACAAAAACTTCATCGCATTCGACAGGCCAGTCGCCCCGGCCAGCTTGCCGCTGAGCAAGTCCGGCAACAGGTGCTCGCGCAGCCGCTCATTGGGGCTTTGCAGCAAATATTCGATAAAGGAGCGCTGGCCCCAGCAGACAAATGCCGCCGCCAGGGAATGGCTGGCGACATTGGCGATGGCGTCAACCGCGCCGGTGACATCGCCGCCCAGGCCACCCAGCGCTTTGGGCACGCCGATACGCAAGACATTGGACTCTGCCAGCCTTGGCAGCACTTCCTGTGGATCGCAACTGCCCACATCCAGGGCCTGCGCTTGAACATCGAGCCAACGGCTCAAGATTGGGTCAAGCATTCATGTTTCTCCTTGTTACAGCAGGTGGACCATCGCCGACGCATGCGCGCTTCAGCTTGCCGGTTTTTCCCAACGGTATTGCGCCAGCTCCGGGTTCAGCGGCGTGCGGGCAAACACGTTAGCGAAGTTGCACAGGGTTGCCAGGCTCACGCCCAAAATAACTTCCAGGGCCTGGCCTTCGGAATAACCGGCAGCACGGAACGCCTCGAAGCCTGCATCGCTGACGTCACCGCGCGTGGCGATCACTTCGCGCGTGAAGGCGGCGAGTGTCTCATAGCGGGCATTGGGCAGTTCGCCGCGCTGGCGCAGGGCATCAATCACGTCTTCAGGCAGCTTGGCCTTGTTGCGCGCCACGGCGGTGTGGCCGGCAACGCAAAAATCACAACCGTGGGTGGTGGCGGCAATCAGTTGCACCACTTCGCGGTCGGCCAGGCTCAATTCTGCCTTGGCGTTGAGGCCCGAAACCGTGATGTAGGTTTCCAGCGCGGCCGGTGCGTTGGCCAATACGGCGAGCAGGTTAGGGATGAAACCCGAGGCCTTCAGGGCATTTTCGAGAAAAGGTTTGGCGGCTTGCGGCGCGGTTTCGGGGGTGAGCAACGGTACACGGGACATGGAGTGGTCTCCTGATGGATTCGTGTATCCAGTCTGTTGGTTATAAAAAATCGCCTCAATAGGCTAAAGTAGCGATTACTTGCTCTTGAGTCTTTCCGTTAGATGAATTCATCCAGTGCACTTGTCGATTGGTTATTAGACAGCCTCGAACTCAACACCAGTTTGTTCCATGTCGGCCGCTATTGCGGTGACTGGCATGCGAGCACGCATGGGCTGGCGAGGGCGAGCTTTCACCTGATCGTTCAGGGCCAATGCTGGCTGCATATCGATGACGAATCCACCCCCCTGCAGCTGAACAATGGCGACGCGGTGTTTCTGGTGCGCGATTTGGCCTATCGCCTGTCGGGCGAGGCCACGGCCGCCGGCGCGCAAGAGTGCCCGCGCCGGCCGATGCTGCCGCTGGACAGCCTGGCCAGCGATGGCGTGGGCCTGGTCTGCGGGTTCTTTCATTTTCATTCGGGATTGTCGGCGATGATCGTCGACACCCTGCCCGCCTGGATCATCCTGCGTGCCGGCGACCCGTCCCTGATCGCCGCACGCAACCTGTTCGAACTGATCCTGCAAGAGTGCGAGCGCACGCCGGCACCCTCTTCGGCCTTGCTTGAACGGCTTTGCCACCTGCTGTTTCTGTACGTGCTGCGTCAACAGGTCATCGACAACACCGAATTGGGCGGCCTCGCCGCACTGGGCCGGCAACCGGCGTTCGCCAACCTGCTGGAACAATTGATCGCACACCCCGCCGATGCCTGGACGCTGGAAAGCATGGCCGCCTGCACCGGGCTGTCGCGTTCGGCGTTTTTCAAGCGGTTTAACGAGTTGTGCGGGCAGTCGCCAGGGCAGGTGCTGTTGATGATGCGCATGCGCCACGCCTGCCAGCTGTTCAAGGAAGACCAGACCGTGGCGGATGTGGCGCTGGCCGTGGGTTATCAATCGGTGGCGGCGTTTACCCGAGCCTTTTACAAAGTTACCGGGCAGCAACCCGGCGCCTACCGCAAGGCTCAAGCCTGACGTTGCAACCCGTTGCCCGGTCGCGCGCACAGCTCCACCAGCCAATCGACCAATACCCGCACCCGGGGTGACAGCTGGCGATGCGGTGGGTACAGCGCCGTCAGCGGTAATTGCGGCGGCTTGATCGCGGCCAATACCTCCACCAGGTTGCCCGCCTGCAGTTGCTGCATGACGTGGTAATAAGGCGTCTGCACCAGGCCATAGCCCGCTTCGCAGGCAGCGAGGTAACCATCGGCACTGTTGACGGCAACCTGCTTGGGCAGGTCCACCAGGCGCAGCGCCTGCCCTACTTGAAACTCCAGGCCATAGCGCTTGCCACTGCTGCTGGAGAAGTATTCCACCACCTGGTGGCCGGCCAGCTCTTCAAGGTTGGCGGGCACGCCGAAACGCTGCAGGTACGCGGGGCTGGCACAAGTCACCTGATCCATCATTGCCAGCGGGCGCGCCACCAGCGAGTCGTCCAGCGCCAGGCCACCGCGCAGCACGCAGTCCACACCTTCGCGAATCAGGTCGACCGGGCGGTCGTTGAGGCCGATTTCCAGGTCGATGTTCGGGTACCGAGCGGAAAATTCCGGCAGTGCAGGTATGACCAGAAATCGGCCGATGCCCGAGGGCATATCGATGCGTAATGTGCCACGCGGGCTGCCTCGGGTAGCAAACACCGCTTCGGTCTCTTCAAGGTCTGCCAGCAAGCTGACGCAGCGCTGGTAGTACGCGGCGCCATCCAGCGTCGGGCTGACTTGCCGGGTGGTGCGCTGCAACAACTGCACGCCCAGGTGCGCCTCCAGTTGCTTGATCAGAATAGTCACCGAGGCGCGTGGCAGTTGCAGGCTGTCGGCGGCCTTGGCAAAGCCACCCAGTTCGACGATTCGGGTAAACACGCGCATGGCGTTAAATCGGTCCAAAGCCAGGTTCTCCCGGGGCATTGTTTAGAAAATCCTAATAGTGATAGCGGTTTTAGCCGCTTTATCCCTCAGTTGTCGAGGAGAACAATGGGGCCTTTCCCCTCCAAGGAGCTGCCCCGATGCATACTCGTCAACTCGGCAAAAACGGCCCTCACGTCAGCGCCATCGGCCTGGGCTGCATGGGCATGACTGATTTCTACACCACCGGCACCGATACCCAGGAAGCGATTGCAACCTTGCACCGCGCCCTGGAGTTGGGCGTCACCTTGCTCGATACCGCCGACATGTATGGCCCTCACACCAATGAGGCGCTGATAGGCAAAGCCATCGCCGGCAAACGCGACCAGGTGTTTCTGGCGAGCAAATTCGGCTTTGTGCGTGACCCGGCCAACCCGTCGGCGCGCGGTGTGAATGGCCGCCCCGAGTACATTCGCGAGGCCATTGACGGCACCTTGAAACGTCTGGGCATCGAAACGCTGGACCTCTACTACCAGCATCGCGTTGACCCCGACGTGGCAATCGAAGAAAGCGTCGGCGCGATGGCCGAGCTGGTCAAGCAAGGCAAGGTGCGTTACCTGGGCCTGAGTGAAGCCTCGGCGGCCAGCCTGGAGCGCGCGCACAAAGTGCACCCGATCAGCGCCCTGCAAAGTGAATATTCACTGTGGAGCCGCGATCAGGAAGACAACGGTTGCCTGGCGGCCTGCCAGCGCCTGGGCATCGCCTTTGTGCCTTACAGCCCGCTGGGGCGCGGGTTTCTCACCGGCGCGCTGAACAGTCCGGAGGACTTCGCCGCCGACGACTACCGCCGCTCAAGCCCGCGCTTTCAAGGTGAGAACTTTGCCAAAAACCTGCTGCTGGTGGAGCAAGTGAAAGCGCTGGCTGCGCAAAAAGGCGTGACAGCCGGGCAACTGGCGCTGGCCTGGGTGCTGGCGCAGGGTGATTACCTGATCCCGATTCCAGGCACCAAGCAGCGCAAATACCTGGAAGAAAACGTGGCGGCCCTGGATATCAGCTTGAGCCCTGCTGAATTGGCGGCGCTGACGTCAATCTTCCCGGCGGGCGCTACTGCGGGTTTGCGCTACACCGAGGCATCAATGGGCCTGGTGAATAAATAGCCTGTGTAGTCAGGGTGCACCGGCTTACGGTGCGCCCTGACTTTTCTTGCACGATGGTACCTCAAGCTCCTCCTTGCCAAGCCGATAGCCCGATGAAGCTCTAACACAGCCGCGTCAATAATAAACGCTTCGTAAGGACGACCTCATGCCCCCACTGCGCTCCATCCAAACCCGCTACACCCTGTTTCTGGTGCTGTTCGTCCTGGTGTTATCTGTGTTGACGGTTGTGGGGATCGGCCAGTTGGTCGCGCCCCAGCTGCGGCACACTGAAGAACAGGTGGTGCTCAACCGCATCGCGGAAGTCGCCGAACAGATTCAGGGCGAACTGAACAAGGTTCAGGCCCAGCAACGCAGCATCACCCAGACCATTCCCCTGCTCGACAGCGATGCCATCGACAAAGTCCTGCCCGGCCTGGTGGACCAGTACGGCGAGCTGAAAGTCTTCGGTGGCGGCATCTGGCCATTGCCGAATCAGCGCACGCCGGGGCGCAACAAGCACAGCACGTTCTGGCACCGCGATGCGTCGGGCAAGCTGGCGGTCAATACCTTCTGGAACAGCGACGCGGCGCCCAATTACTACGATCAGAGCTGGTACAAAGGCGGTCTCGCCTCACCGCGTGGCCAGTGCGCCTGGGCGGCGGCTTACAAAGACGACGCCAGCCAGGAGCCACGCACCAACTGCGCCATGGCCATCCAGCGCGACGGTGCCGCCTACGGTGTTGCCACCATTGACGTGACCCTGGGTTTCTTCAATGACCTGGTCGCCAGCAAAGAGAAAGACATCGGCGGGCAGATGCTGATCGTCGAAGGCGACGGCAAGATCATCAGCAACAGCACGCGCCTCAGCGGCCCGGTGGTGTTGAAAAATATCAGCGAATTGGCTGGCACCTCGGCGTTTGCCGCTCAGGTCAGCAAGGCCCTCGCCCACCGCGACCAGGCCCAGCGCGCCGAATTCGACAACCAGGGCGTGGCCAGCACCTTCTACATGCGCCCGATCGAGGGCACGCCCTGGTTCCTCGCCACCGCTCTGCCGACTTCGCTGATCACCGCACAGCGTGATGATGTGCTCGGCAGCCTGGCCCTGTTGCAAATTCCCATGGTGTTGCTGCTGGTGCTGCTGGCGTTCTATGCCATCCGCCAACTGGTGCAGCGCATGAAGTCGCTGAGCATCAATATCGACGCGCTGTCTGCCGGCGATGCCGACCTGACGCGCCGCATCACCATCCGTGCCGAAGATGAAATGGGCGCCATCGGCCACTCGGTGAACCGCTTCATCATCTACCTGCAAAACATGATCGGCGAAGTGACCCAGGCCACGGGCGCCATGTCGACGGGGCTTGAGCAATTGCAGCAGACCTCGGCGCACACCAACCGGATTCTGGTGCGGCATGCGTCGGAGACCGATCAAACGGTCACAGCCATCACCGAAATGAGCTCCACCGCCGACACCGTGGCGCAGAACGCCGCTGAAACCGCCTCCTTCACCCAGCGCGCCAACGAACACGCGGACCGCTCACGGGTGGTGGTCGGAGAAGCCTCCACCAGCGTCAGCGCGTTGATCGGCGAAGTGGCCAGCGCCACCCACACCGTGGAAAACATGCGCCAGGACGCTGCTCGCATCACCGAAACCCTCGGGGTGATCGGCGCAATTGCCGGCCAGACCAACCTTCTGGCGTTGAACGCTGCGATTGAAGCGGCGCGGGCCGGTGAGCAAGGCCGTGGTTTTGCGGTGGTGGCCGACGAAGTCCGGGCGCTGGCGGCACGCACCCAGGCCAGCACCTCGCAGATCAACGAAATGCTCGCACGCCTGACCACCGGGGTCAGTTCGTCGGTGACCGCCATGGAAAACACCCAGGCCAGTTGCCAGTCGGCCGCAGATGCTACCGCGCGGGTCAACACGGGCCTGGACGAGATGGCTGGCTCAGTCAGCCATATCAACAACCTCAGCACTCAGATCGCCACCGCCGCCGAGCAGCAAAGCGCGGTGACCGAGGAGATCAACCGCAGCATGGTGCAGATCCGACATATGGTCGAAGAACTGGTGGAAAGTGGCCACGCCACTGAAACCAATACACAGAGCCTGCTGGATGCCAATGGCCGAGTGATTGCGTTGATGAGTCGCTTCAAGGTGCGCTGATAAATGCATGAAACACTCCCGTGCAAAACACGGGAGTGGGACTATCCTGACAGCTCCTAGTGCAAAGTCTCGCCACACAGGAGGTGTGTCATGCACGCTGTCGAGCATTCGAGCCGCTTGGAGCGGATCATTCAGGAACGGTTTATCCAAGCCCCCATTGACGTCGTTTACGACTACGTGACCCAGCCTGACCGCTGGCACGAGTGGCACCCCACTTCCCTCAGTGCCGACACCGGCACCACCGGCTCACTCCCGGCCGGCACCCGCTTTACCGAAGTCATCGACCTGCTGGGTGTGCGTGTGCCCATGAGCTATCGCGTGCAAATCGCCCGCCATCCGACTGAGTTCAAGACCGTGTTCACTTCCCTGGCCGTGGACGGCGCCATTCACTATTTTTTGCAGCCCCATCACGGTGGCACGCTGTTCAAGCGCATATTGACCTACGAAACCGAGCTGCAACTGGCCACCTTGCATGAGCGCATGGTCGAGCTGTCCGACGTTGCCCTGGACCAGCTCAAGCATCGGCTGGAAAACGCGCCCTTCGTATAATTTGGAAACATTACTGGCACCTCCTCCGACCTGTAGACGCTGGCTTGCCTGCGATGACGTCGTCATGATCGCCCCCATTCCCGACGACGTCCTCTTGCTCACGAGACCCGCATGAAAAACCCATTGCGACTGGCCCTGCTTTCAGCCCTGCTCACCTCCAGCCTGGCCCAGGCTGCCGAGCTGATCCCTATCGACGTGCACCGCGACGCCAACTGCGGCTGCTGCAAAAAGTGGATCAGTCACCTGCAAAGCAACGGGTTCAAGGTCAACGACCATGTCGAAGCCGACATGAGTGCCGTCAAGCAGCGCTTGGGCGTGGCACCGCGCCTGGGCTCGTGCCACACCGCCGTGATCGACGGCAAGTTCGTCGAGGGCCATGTGCCTGCCGAACAGGTGCTGGCCTTGCGCAAACGCGACGACTTGCTCGGTATCGCGGCGCCGGGCATGCCCATGGGGTCACCGGGCATGGAGATGGACGGCAAAAGCGACGCCTATCAGGTCATTGGCCTGACCCGCGAAGGCAAAGACGTGGTGGTGGCCGACTACCCGGCCCATTGAGTCATGCTCACCGGTTACCTGGGCCTCTTCTTCGCCGCCTTCGGTGCCGCCACGCTGTTGCCGATGCAATCGGAGGCGGTGCTGGTGGGCCTGTTGATCAGCGGCCATTACGGCCTGTGGTGGTTGCTCGCGCTCGCCACCGTTGGCAACGTACTGGGCTCGGTGGTGAATTGGTGGCTGGGGCGCTCGGTCGAGCGTTTCAAGGCGCGGCGCTGGTTTCCGGTCAGCCCTCGGCACCTGGAAAAGGCGCGCGCGCACTACCAACGCTGGGGGCATTGGTCGTTGTTGCTCAGTTGGGTGCCGATTATCGGCGACCCGCTGACCCTGGTGGCTGGCGTCATGCGTGAACCGTTCTGGCGCTTCCTGCTGCTGGTCAGCGTGGCCAAGGGCGCGCGATACGCGGTGCTGGCGCTGGTGACGCTGAGCCAGCTCACCTACCGGTAACGCGGGACCACTGGTCGACACTGTCAAATCTGACAGCTAGACGCGAGCCCGGTCGGCCCTTAATTTCCTACACATACGAACGGTTATGCGGACATTCCCCGTAAGAATCTTCTGTTTATCCGCGCCGTTGAGCTGTGCCCATCGGCCGGTCCAAGGGGTTAATCCTCGATTAATCGCTTGCCGACAGCATCCGATTTTCACTGCGGAGCCCACCATGCACGCCAAGCGTATGTTCTATCTCACCGGCCTGTTACTCGCCGCAACCCTGACCGGCTGCGCCACCGGCAAACACGACACCTACGGTCCCGAACTGCAGGGGTTCAAATACCCCTACCCGGTGGAACGGTTCAAATTCGTGTCCCAAGGCCAAACCGTGCAAATGGGCTACATGGACGTCGCCCCCAAAGGCACGCCCAATGGCCGCAGCATTGTGCTGATGCACGGCAAGAACTTCTGCGCCGCCACCTGGGAAGGCTCGATCAAACCGCTCAGCGAAGCCGGTTACCGAGTGGTGGTGCCGGACCAGATCGGTTTTTGTACCTCCAGCAAGCCTGATCACTACCAATACAGCTTCCAGCAACTGGCGATCAACACCCATCAATTGCTGCAAAAGCTCGGCATTCAAAAAGCCACGGTCCTGGGCCATTCCGCCGGCGGCATGCTCGCCACCCGCTACGCCTTGCTCTACCCACAGCAAATCGAGCAACTGGTGATGGTCAACCCCATCGGGCTGGAGGACTGGAAAGCCCTCGGCGTGCCCTACCGTACCGTCGACCAGTGGGCTCAATCAGAGAGCCGGCTGACCTACCAAAGCGTGCGCGCCTATCAACAGCGCCATTACTACGCGGGGCGCTGGGAACCGGCCTTCGACCGTTGGGTGGACATGCTGGTCGGGCTTACCAATGGCTCCGGTCACACAGAGGTGGTGCGCAATTCCGCGGCGCTGTACGACATGCTCTTCACCCAGCCGGTGTACTACGAGTTCAAAAACCTGCAGGTGCCGACGCTGCTGCTGATTGGCACCGAGGACACCACGGCCCTCAACAGTGACCTGGCGTCGCCACAAGTGCAGGCGAAAATCGGCAACTACAAGGTGCTGGGCAAGCAAGTCGCCCAGTTGATCCCTCGTGCCACGCTGGTGGAATTCGACGGCCTGGGCCACTCGCCGCAAGTGGAAGACCCTGAACGGTTCAACGCAGCGCTACTGCAGGGTTTGAGCGCGCCTTGAAGCGATCACCGCTGGGGCGCTGGTTGGTCACGCAGCGCTCCGTTAATCCTCGCTTAATCCCCTCGCCACAGCATCCGAGACACTGTTTTCGGAGCCTGCCCCATGACGTTGATCCGCTCACTGTGCGCTGCCAGCCTGTTGCTGAGCACTGCCGTCCCCGCCTTTGCCGCCACTGAAGGCCCCGCCTATGGGCCCGAGTTGCAAGGCTTCAAGTACCCCTATCCCGTTGAGCATTTCAACTTTCAGTCCCAGGGCAAAAGCCTGCAGATGGGTTATATGGACGTGCCCGCCCAAGGCAAGGCCAACGGGCGCAGCGTGGTACTGATGCATGGCAAGAATTTTTGCGGCGCCACCTGGGATGAATCGATTAAAGCCTTGAGCGGCGCTGGCTACCGGGTGATCGCGCCCGACCAGATCGGCTTCTGCACGTCCAGCAAGCCCGACCACTACCAATACAGTTTCCAGCAACTGGCGCTCAATACTCACCAACTGCTGGAAAAACTCGGCATTCAAAAGGCCACCATCGTCGGCCATTCCACCGGCGGCATGCTTGCCACCCGCTACGCGCTGCTGTACCCGGCGCAAACCGAGCAGCTGGCGCTGGTCAACCCGATCGGCCTGGAAGACTGGAAAGCGCTGGGCGTGCCCTATCGCAGCGTTGACCAATGGTATGAACGCGAGCTGAAACTGAGCGCCGACGGCATTCGCCAGTATGAACTCAACACTTACTACGTCGGGCGCTGGAAGCCCGAGTACGACCGTTGGGTCGACATGCTCGCCGGCTTGAACAAAGGCCCGGGGCACACCCAGGTGGCATGGAACTCGGCGTTGATTTACGACATGATCTTCACCCAGCCGGTGTACTACGAGTTCAAGGATTTGCATATGCCCACGCTGCTGCTGATCGGCACGTCCGATACCACCGCCATCGGCAGCGATATCGCGCCGCCAGCGATCAAGGCCAGGCTCGGTCATTACGACGTGCTCGGCAAGCAAGTGGCCAAGTTGATCCCCCGCGCAACCCTGGTGGAATTCCCGGGCCTTGGGCACGCGCCGCAGATGGAAGAGCCGGTGAAGTTTAATCAGACGCTGTTGCAGGGGTTGAACGCCCTTTAATCCAACCTTTTTCGAGGCACTCGTGAATGTCGGTACAGATCGCAGTCATTGATGATTGGCAGGATGTAGCCAGTGGCGTGGTGGATTGGTCGGTGCTGCAGTCGGTGGGCCAGGTGCATTTCCTGCACGACTACCCGGCGGACACCGCGTTGATGATTGAGCGCTTGAAGGGATTTGAAGTGATTTGCGTGATGCGCGAACGCTCGACCTTCGACAAGGCGCTGTTGCAGGGCCTGCCCGGGCTGAAATTGCTGGTGACCGGCGGCATGCGCAACGCGGCCATCGACATCGCGGCGGCCAAGGCCTTGGGAATCCAGGTGTGTGGCACCGACAGCTATAAGCAGGCGGCGCCGGAATTGACCTGGGCACTGATCATGGCCTCGACCCGCAACCTGCTGGTCGAGGCCAATGCGTTGCGCGACGGCGGCTGGCAGGTTGGCCTGGGCGGTGATCTGTACGGCAAGACCCTGGGGATCCTGGGGCTGGGCAGCATTGGTCAGAAGGTCGCGCAATTTGCCCAGGTGTTCGGCATGCGTGTTATCGCCTGGAGTGAAAACCTCACACCAGAACGTGCGGCCGAGTCGGGAGTGACCTGGGTCAGCAAGCGCGAGCTGTTTGAACAGGCCGATATCCTGACGGTGCATCTGGTACTCAGTGATCGCAGCCGCGGCTTGGTGGATGCCCAGGCGCTGGGCTGGATGAAGCCGACCGCACGGCTGGTGAATACGGCACGCGGGCCGATCGTAGACGAACAGGCGCTGGTGCAGGCCTTGTCCACCGGACGCCTGGCCGGGGCGGCGTTGGACGTGTATAGCCAAGAGCCACTGCCTGCGGAGCATCCGTTCCGGCGCTTGCCCAATGTATTGGCCACGCCGCATGTGGGTTACGTGAGCGAGCAGAATTACCGGCAGTTCTACCAGCAGATGATCGAGGATATCCAGGCCTGGGCCGGCGGCACGCCCATTCGAGTGCTCGGGTAGCGCACCAATCAGGGGCGTACGCACTGCTCTGGCGAGGTGCGTGCACCCACTGGGGCGTGCGAAGCGACCCTGCGCTTGACTGCAGAACCCCGGGCAGTGTGCGGCTCAACGCGAGCACATCTTGAGGCCACGCATTCCCCGACAACTCCGACGATCAGCGCAAGCATTCAACCTTGCATATCGTTAAAAGTTTTTTGTCCTACAAAATTCCCGCATAAACCCTACAGGCTCTGGGATCTGGCCTAGACTCATGACCGATGGGTCCGTTCCAAAACAAAAACCCCGCAAAAAATCGAAACTTTCCAACTCTGCCATAGGTCCAGTTTTTAAGGGAGGCGAGTGCACGCGGTTCACGCCAAATGCCCGTCCATCCACTCTTTTTTAGCAATGAGTGCAACTGGCATACGCCTTGCCAGTTTGTACAGTGCTTGTGCGCCTGGCCGCAGGATGCGGTCTTCGGAGCCGATGGCAGCGGGCCATTAGCCAACCAGATATGTCGGAGAGAACTATGATCAGTGCTGCAGTAGAAACTCAGGGAGAGCGTTTTAGTCAGCCGGTAGGGGGGCCAACATCGTTGACCGACCTGCCCAACACTGTGCGGCCGATCGTGAGTCAGAACCCTAATAGAAAGAAAGTCCTGTTTGTCACCTCCGAATTCGCCGACCTGGTGAAAACCGGCGGCCTGGGCGACGTGTCCGCCGCCCTGCCCCGCGCCATGGCGCACTTGCACGACGTGCGTGTGCTGATTCCGGGTTATCCGCAAGTGATGGAAAGCGACAACCCGATCCATATCATCGGCGAACTGGGTGGCCACGCAGCGCTGCCGCCGTGCAAGATCGGGCGCATGGATCTCAAGGATGGCCTGGTCATCTATGTGCTGATCTGCCCCGAGCTGTATGAGCGCGAAGGCACGCCGTACGGCGCCAACAACGGCCGTGACTGGCCGGACAACCACATTCGCTTCGCACGCCTGGGCCTGGCCGCCGCCGACATGGCTGCCAACCTCGCACAGATCCACTGGTGCCCGGACCTGGTGCACGCCCATGACTGGCCCGCTGGCCTGGCTCCGGCTTATATGCACTGGCGTGGTTCGCGTACGCCGACGCTGTTCACCATTCATAACCTCGCCTACCAAGGCGTGGTCAGCCTGGCCTCCACCCCTGAGCTGGGGATCCCGCCGCATGCCCTGCAACAGGAAGGCATGGAGTTCTACGGCAAAATGTCGTTCCTCAAGGCCGGCATGGCGTATTCCAGCCATATCACCACCGTGAGCGCCACGTACGCCCAGGAAATCACCACACCGGAATTCGGTTGCGGCCTTGATGGCTTCCTGGCGAGCAAGACTCAACAGGGCCTGCTCAGTGGTATCCCCAACGGTATCGATGAAAGCTGGGAGACCTCCACCGACACGCACCTGACCCACAACTTCAACATTGGTGACTGGGAAGGCAAAGCCATCAACGCCGCCCATGTGCGCGAGTTGTTCGGCCTGCACGACTCCACCGGCCCGCTGTTTGCGGTGGTGTCGCGCCTGGTTTACCAAAAAGGCCTGGACCTCACCGAGGCGGTCAGCAGCTTTATCGTCGAGAACGGTGGCCAGATTGCCATCATCGGCCGAGGTGAGCCTGAAGAAGAGCACGCCATGCGTGAGCTGGCCCTGCGCTTCCCGGGCCAGGTAGGCGTGCGCATCGGTTTCAATGAAACCGACGCCCGCCGCATGTTCGCCGGCAGTGACTTCCTGTTGATGCCATCGCGCTATGAGCCCTGCGGCCTGAGCCAGATGTACGCCCAGCGCTTCGGCTCGCTGCCGGTGGCGCGCAATACCGGCGGCCTGGCCGACACCATCGAAAATGGCGTCACCGGGTTCCTGTTCAATGAATCCACGGTAGACAGCTACAAGGAAGCGCTGAGCCGCGCCTTCAGGGTATTTGCCAATACCGGCCTGCTCAATGCGATGCGCAGCCGCGCCATGACACAACCGTTCAACTGGTCCCAGGCAGTGGAACCCTACGCCGAACTGTATGAACAGCTTGTGGCTAAAGCACTGGGGAAATCGAACAAATAATCAAGGGAGGGCTTCATAGATGCCGTCACGGACTCTGGAAACCTGGCCCCACGGCGCAATTATGCTGGACGCGCAACACACGCGTTTTGCCCTGTGGGCGCCAGACGCGTTTTATGTCAGCGTTGAATTGGAAGACGGCAAGTCCATCGCCATGTTGCCTCAGGCAGATGGCTGGTTTGAGGTAGAGATAAAGTGCCCGGCGGGCACTCGCTACCGCTACAACATCGACGGCGAAAACGATGTACCCGACCCGGCATCCAGGGCGCAAGCCCAGGATGTTCATGGTTGGAGCGTGGTTGTCGATCCACTCGCCTATCACTGGCGCCACAGCCAATGGCAAGGCCGCCCATGGCACGAAGCGGTGATCTACGAGCTGCACGTGGGTGCGCTGGGTGGCTACGCCGCCGTACAAGAGCAACTGCCACGCCTGGCTGAACTGGGCGTCACTGCGATTGAATTGATGCCGTTGGCGCAATTTCCCGGCGAACGCAATTGGGGTTACGACGGGGTTCTGCCTTATGCGCCACACTCCTCTTATGGCTCGCCGGAACAGCTCAAGCAATTGATCGACAGCGCCCACGAACACGGCCTGGCGGTGATGCTCGATGTGGTTTACAACCACTTCGGCCCGGACGGCAACTACCTGGGCCAATACGCCAAAGGCTTCTTTCAAGAAGACGTGCACACGCCCTGGGGCGCTGGCATTGATTTTGATCGTCGCGAAGTGCGCGACTTCTTCCTCGACAATGCGTTGATGTGGTTGCTCGAATACCGCTTCGACGGCCTGCGTCTGGACGCGGTGCACGCGATCGACAATCCCGATTTTCTCAAGGAGCTGGCCCACCGTGTTCGCCAGCAGGTGGACACGGGCCGGCACGTTTGGCTGGTGCTGGAAAACGAGCTGAACCAGGCCAGCCTGTTGAAAAACGATTTCGACGCGCAGTGGAACGATGACTTTCACAACGTGCTGCACGTATTGCTCACCGGCGAAACCGACGCCTATTACAGCGACTTCGCCGAAAACCCTACCGAAAAGCTGGCGCGCTGCCTGGGTGAGGGGTTCATCTATCAGGGCCACACCACCCGCCACGGCCATGAGCGCGGCGAACCCAGTGGGGACTTGCCGCCCAGCGCCTTCGTGGCGTTTTTGCAGAACCATGACCAGATCGGTAACCGCGCACTGGGCGAACGCCTGCATCAGCTGTGCTCGCCGCAGGCGCTCAAGGCAGCCACGACGTTATTGCTGCTGTCGCCGATGATTCCGTTGCTGTTCATGGGTGATGAAGTGAACGCCGAGGAACCATTCCTGTTTTTCACCGATCACCATGGCGAGCTTGCCGAAGCTGTGCGCGAAGGCCGGCGCAACGAGTTTGCCGATTTTGCCGCATTCAAGGACCCGCAAAGGCGCGAACACATTCCCGACCCGAACGCCCTGCCCACCTTTGTGCAATCAGCGCCCGCCTTCACCGAAAACCAACACGCTCAGTTCTACCGCCAACTGTTGAGCTTGCGCCACCAGCGAATCGTGCCGCACTTGCCCGGCAGCGTGGCCTTGGGTGCGCAAGTACTGGGGCAAGGCGCCGTCAGCGCGCGCTGGCGCCTGGGCAACGGCAGTGTGTTGCAGATCGACTTGAACCTGGGCGCCGAACCGCTGGATCACCCCGCGCCGCCGCACCTGCTATTTGAAACGCCTGCCGGTGAAGGGGCGCAATTGGCGCCCTTCAGCGCACGCGTTGCCCTATCCCCTGTTGGAGAGCACCTTTGAGCGAAGCGAACCTGGAAATACTCGCCAGCCGAGCGGGCCTGGCCGTCGATTGGATCGACGCAAACGGCCGTCCGCAACATGTTAAACCCGGCGCCTTGCGCGCCGTTCTCAAAGGTCTGGGCCACCCGGCCGATACCGATGCCGAAATCAACGCCAGCCTGCTCGAACTCGAACAGGTGCAGCAAGACAAACACCTGCCGCCGTTGATGACCGTCGACAGCGGCGAAGGCCTCGACCTGGCACGCTACTTTGCCGCAGACACGCCCTGCCGCGTCAGTCTGGAAACCGGCGAAACCCTGGAGCTGCGCCTCGACGGTGATGCCGTGCTGCCAGGCGTCATCGCGCTGGGCTATCACCAAGTGCACATCGACGACCAGACCTTCACCCTGGCCGTGGCCCCCGCCCATTGCTACAGCGTGGCCGAAGCCGTTGACGCCCAACCCGCGCGCGCCTGGGGCCTGAGCGCCCAGCTGTATGCGCTGCGTCGCCTCGGCGACGGCGGTTTTGGCGACACGCAGGCGTTAGAGCACATGGTCCGCGCCGCCGCCGAACGCGGCGCCGATGCCTTGGCGATCAGCCCGATGCACGCGATGTTCAGCGCGGACACCGAGCGCTTCAGCCCCTACTCGCCGTCCAGCCGCCTGTTTCTGAACAGCCTGTACGCCTCGCCTGCCTGCATTCTGGGCGAGCGCGAAGTGCGTAATGCCATCGACGCCTGCGGTTTGACCGAAGAGCTGCACACGCTGGAACAGCACACGCTGATCGACTGGCCCGCCGCCGCCAAGACCAAGCAGCGCCTGTTGCGCGCCCTGTATGAAGACTTCCGCCACGGCGGACACCCGCAGCATGCCGATTTCCTGAGCTTTCGCCAGAATGGCGGTGAAGCCCTGGAGAACCATTGCCGTTTCGAAGCCGTGCAGGCCGTTCGCGCCGCCGCGGGTGAGGACCTCGACTGGCGGCACTGGCCCGAAGCCTGGCGCACGCCGCAAAGCCCTGAACTGGTTGAGTTCGCCGCTGAACACCGTGACGAAATCGGCTTCTACGCGTTCAGCCAATGGCTGATCGCGCGTTGCCTGGAGCGTGCGCAGCAAGCGGCGCGTGGCAGCGGCATGGGCGTCGGCCTGATTGCCGACCTGGCCGTCGGCGCCGACGGCGGCGGCAGCCAGGCCTGGAGCCGCCAGGATGAATTGCTGGCGAACCTCACCGTGGGCGCGCCGCCCGATATTCTCAACCGCGCCGGTCAAGGTTGGGGCATCTCTGCGTTTTCCCCCGAAGGCCTCAAACGCAATGGCTTCCGCGCCTTTATCGAGATGCTGCGAGCCAACTTCGCCCATGCCGGCGGCCTGCGCATCGACCATGTGATGGGCCTGCAACGCCTGTGGGTGATCCCCATGGATGCCTCCCCGCGCGAGGGTGCGTACCTGTATTACCCGGTGGATGACCTGCTGCGGCTGCTGGCGCTGGAATCCCAACGCCACAAGGCGATTGTGCTGGGTGAAGACCTCGGCACCGTGCCCGACGGCCTGCGCGAAAAACTCAGCGCGCGTTCGATTCTGGGCATGCGCGTGCTGCTGTTCGAACAAAATCACGATGGCCAGTTCAGGCCGATCCTCGACTGGCCGGACAATGCCTTGGCAACCACCAGCACCCACGACTTGCCGACCCTCAACGGTTGGTGGCACAGCCGCGACATCGAGTGGAATATCCAGCTCGGCCTGATCGACGCACCGACGGTGGAGCAATGGAGCGAACACCGCCTGCGCGAACGTCAAGCACTGCGCCAGGCCTTGAGCCAGGACCCGCAGAACTTTGTCGATGAAATTCGCAACGACACCGACCACATGATCGACGCCAGCGTGCGCTACCTCGGCCATACCCGTGCGCCGCTGGTATTGCTGCCGCTGGAAGACGCGCTGGGCATCGAAGAACAAGCCAACTTGCCCGGCACCACCGACACCCATCCCAATTGGCGCCGTCGCCTGCCGGGCGAAGCCGCCAGCCTGCTCGACAACGCCGGCGCTGCCCGCCGCCTCGAACTGCTGGCCGTTGCGCGTAACCAAGCCTATGAGCGTGACCGATGAAAGCACTGCCCCTGCGCGCTACCCAGCGCCTGCAATTCCATAAAGGTTTTACCCTGGACGATGCGGTGCCTCTGGTGCCGTACTTCGCCCAGCTAGGCATCAGCCATTTGTACGCCTCACCGATACTCAGTGCCCGCGCCGGCTCCATGCACGGCTACGACGTGGTCGACCCGACGACCGTCAACCCCGAACTGGGCGGCGAGCCGGCCTTGCGTCGCCTGGTCGCTGCGCTGCGTGAACACCAGATGGGGCTGATCCTCGATATCGTCTCCAACCATATGGCCGTGGGTGGCGCGGACAACCCGTGGTGGCTGGACCTGCTCGAATGGGGACGCCTGAGCCCCTACAGCGAATTCTTCGATATTCAGTGGCACTCGCCAGACCCGTTGCTCAAAGGCCAACTGCTGATGCCGTTCTTGGGCAGCGACTACGGCGAGGCCCTGCAAACCGGCACGCTGACGCTGCATTTTGACGCCGAGCATGGGGCGTTTTACGTCGAGCATTACGAACACCGCTTCCCGATCTGCCCGCGCGACTACGCGTTGATCCTTGGCGCCGACGAGCCGCTCCGGCCGCTGGCCGAGCGTTTCAGCGCGCTGGCCTGTCAGGATGATGCCTACCACGAAGCCGCCTGGCTCAAGCAGGCGCTGGCCGAACGCGCGACCGAAAGCGATGTGCGCCAGGCCATCGAGCAACGTCTGGGCGAGTTCGACGCACGCCAGCCCGAGGGTTTCAATCGTCTGCATCAATTGCTCGAAGAACAAGTCTACCGGCTCGCCAGCTGGCGCACGGCGGCGGACGATATCAACTGGCGGCGCTTCTTTGATGTCAACGAGTTGGGCGGCTTGCGCGTCGAACGCAAGGCGGTGTTCGAGGCCACCCATGGCAAGATTTTCGAGCTGATCAGCGAGGGCCTGATCGATGGCTTGCGCATCGACCATATCGACGGCCTGGCCGACCCACGCGGTTACTGCCGCAAGCTGCGGCGTCGGGTTGATTCACTGGCGCCCGAACGGCACCTGCCGATCTTCGTGGAAAAAATCCTCGGTGAAGGCGAAACCCTGCGCGAAGACTGGAACGTGGACGGCACCACCGGCTACGAATTCATGAACCAGCTGTCGTTGCTGCAGCACGATCCTCAAGGCTTCGAGCCGCTTGCCGAGTTGTGGACCCGCCACAGCGGACGGCCAGCGGCCTTTATCGAAGAAGCCTGGCTGGCGCGCCAGCAGATCCTGAATGGCTCGCTGGCCGGTGACTTCGAAAGCGTGGCCCAGGCCCTGCTGCAAGTGGCCCGTGACGATGTGATGACCCGTGACCTGACCCTGGGCGCGATCCGCCGCGCCTTGCAGGAACTGATCGTGCACTTCCCGGTGTACCGCACTTACATCAGCGCCCGTGGCCGCAGCGAAAACGATGACGTGTTTTTCCTGCAAGCCCTGGCCGGTGCCCGCAGCACCTTGAGCGAAGGCGACTGGCCGGTGCTCGACCACCTGGAAAAATGGCTGGGCGGCCAGCCGTGGCGCCATCGCCCGATCGGGCGTGAGCGCAAGATACTCAAGCATGCCTGTGTGCGCTTCCAGCAACTGACCTCTCCGGCCGCGGCCAAGGCCGTGGAGGACACCGCGTTCTATCGCTCGGCAGTATTGCTGTCGCGCAATGACGTGGGTTTCAGCACCGAGCAGTTCAGTGCGCCGGTGGCGGCGTTTCACACCGTCAACCAACAGCGCTTGCAGACCTTTCCCGACAACCTGCTGGCCACCGCCACCCACGACCACAAGCGCGGCGAAGATACCCGCGCACGCCTGGCGGTATTGAGTGAATGCGCGCCGTGGTATGTCGAACAGGTCGAGCATTGGCGCACCCTCGCCGCCCCGTTGCGCGAGGATGCCAATAGCCCGTCGGCCGGTGACGAGCTGATCCTGTATCAAGTGCTGCTGGGCAGTTGGCCGCTGGACCTGCACCTGGACGTCGAAAACTACCAGCAGCGCCTCTGGCAATGGCAGCAAAAGGCCCTGCGCGAAGCCAAGTTGCAAAGCAGCTGGAGCGCGCCGAACGAGGCCTATGAACAAGGCGTCGAGGCGTTTCTCTCGCGCTTGTTGCTCAGCGAGGCCGGCAGCGCGTTGCGCACCGCCCTGGGCAATGCCGCTCATGCCATTGCCGCGGCGGGCGCAGTCAACAGTCTGGCGCAATCCTTGCTTCGTATCACCGTGCCGGGTGTACCGGACTTGTACCAGGGCGATGAGTTCTGGGACTTCAGCCTGGTGGACCCGGACAACCGTCGTCCGGTGGACTTCAGCGCACGGCAACAAGCGCTGAACACACCGCCGGACATCCCTGAACTGTTGTCCAACTGGCGCGACGGGCGCGTCAAGCAAGCGCTGATTGCCCAAGTGCTGGCGTTGCGCAAGGCGAATCCCGATATCTTCCGCAGCGGCCGCTACACACCGCTGGAGGTCACCGGCACGCACGCAGAACACGTGGTCGCATTCTGTCGCGAACATGAAGGCAAACGCCTGCTGGTGGTGGTGCCGCGCTGGCCTCATCGCCTGCTGGAAAACGGTGAGCGGCCCCACATCAACGCGCAGGTTTGGGGCGATACGCGGGTGAAATTACCGTTCGCCGCGACAACGCAAAACTGGAAGGGACTTTTTCATACAGGCGCAGTCACACCAAACAAGGAGCTGTTGATCAGCGCTGCCCTGGGGGATTTCCCGGTCAATGTCTTTATCAATCCTGATGATCAAGAAAGCTGAAACTTTTCTGTGAGGAGCATTGTGATGAGTACTGAAGACAAACGTATTCGCGAGTTGGCGCATCAGATCTGGGAATCCGAGGGCAAGCCCCACGGAGAGGACACCCGCCACTGGGAGATGGCGCGCAAACTGGCCGAAGCCGAAGCGCTGACGCCGAGCAAGCCCAAGGCCGCTGCCAAGCCGAAAACCGCACCCAAGCCTGCGCCCAAAGCCAAGCCACCAGCACCGGCGGCGAGCAAACCGGCGCCGCCTGCGGCGAAAAAGCCCGCAGCGCCGAAAAAACCCAAGCCTTAAGCGTCACGACCTTACGGGCCTCCTCCCGGCGCTGCCGGCAGGAGGTTCCCTTTTGAATATCCACTGCGTCAGCTGAACGATCGCCAGCACGGTCGCGCTCGGCCCGAAAAAAGACCCTTGCAGGAGCAACTCAATGAGCAAACCAGATAAAAACCAACCGACGCCGGAAAACGAGCCGTCGCGGATTCGTGAAGGTTTGCCCTTCCCCCTCGGCGCCACCTGGGACGGCCTGGGCGTCAACTTTGCGCTGTTCTCGGCCAACGCCACCAAAGTTGAACTGTGCCTGTTTGACGACACCGGCGAAGTTGAGCTGGAACGTATCGAACTGCCCGAATACACCGACGAAACCTTCCACGGTTACCTGCCCGACGCCCACCCTGGGCTGATTTACGGCTACCGCGTATACGGTGCATATGACCCGGCCAATGGTCACCGCTTCAACCACAACAAATTGCTGATCGACCCCTATGCCAAACAGCTGGTGGGCGAACTCAAATGGTCCGAAGCGTTGTTCGGCTACACCATCGGCCACCCCGACGACGACCTCAGTTTCGACGAACGCGACAGCGCGCCCTTCGTGCCCAAGTGCAAGGTCATCGACCCGGCGCACACCTGGGGCAACGACCAGCCGGTGCGGGTGCCATGGGACCGCACAATCATTTATGAAACCCACCTGCGCGGCATCAGCATGCGCCATCCTTCGGTTGGCGAGTCAGTGCGCGGCACCTGCGCCGGGCTGATGGAAGATGACGTGCTCAAGCACATCCGCCAGCTGGGTGTGTCGTCGGTGGAATTGCTACCCGTGCACGCATTCGTCAACGACCAGCACCTGCTGCAAAAAGGCATGACCAACTACTGGGGCTACAACAGCATCGCCTTCTTCGCCCCGGACCCGCGCTACCTGGCCAGCGGCAAGATCGCCGAGTTCAAGGAAATGGTCGCGCACCTGCACGAAGCCAAGCTGGAAGTGATCCTCGACGTGGTCTACAACCACACCGCCGAAGGCAACGAGCGTGGCCCGACCCTGTCCATGCGCGGTATCGACAACGCCTCCTACTATCGCCTGATGCCTGACGACAAGCGCTTCTACATCAACGATTCCGGCACCGGCAACACCCTGGACCTGAGCCACCCGTGCGTGCTGCAAATGGTCACCGACTCCTTGCGTTACTGGGCCACCGAGATGCACGTGGACGGTTTCCGCTTTGACCTGGCGACCATTCTGGGCCGTTACCGCGATGGCTTCGACGAACGCCACAGCTTCCTCGTGGCCTGCCGCCAGGACCCGGTGCTGCGCCAGGTGAAAATGATTGCCGAACCCTGGGACTGCGGCCCCGGTGGCTACCAAGTGGGCAAATTCCCGCCGGGTTGGGTGGAATGGAACGACCGTTTCCGCGACACCGTGCGCGCGTTCTGGAAAGGCGACGACGGCCAGCTGGCAGACTTCGCTGCACGCATGACGGCGTCCGGCGAGATGTTCAACCAGCGTGGTCGACGCCCGTACAGCTCGGTGAACTTCATCACCGCCCACGACGGCTTCACCTTGCACGACCTGGTGTCGTACAACGACAAGCACAACGAAGCCAACGACGAAAATAACCAGGACGGCAGCAACAACAACCTGTCCTGGAACCATGGCGTCGAAGGGCCTACCGAAGACCCGGAAATCAACGCGCTGCGCCTGCGCCAGATGCGCAACTTTTTTGCCACCCTGCTCTTGGCCCAAGGCACACCTATGCTGGTGGCCGGTGACGAGTTCGCACGCACCCAGCACGGCAACAACAATGCCTACTGCCAGGACAGCGAGATCGGCTGGGTCAACTGGGAGCTGGACGACGACGGCAAGGCGCTGCTCAAGTTCGTGAAACGCCTGATCAAGCTGCGCCTGGCGTATCCGATCCTGCGCCGTGGACGCTTCCTGGTGGGTGACTACAACGAAGACATCGGGGTGAAGGATGTCACTTGGCTGGCGCCGGATGGCAACGAAATGACCACCGAACAGTGGCAAGACAGCCATGGCCGTTGCCTGGGCATGCTGATGGATGGCCGCGCCCAGGAAACCGGGATTCGCCGTCCGGGTGGCGATGCGACGTTGCTGCTGGTGGTCAACGCCCACCACGACATGGTCAATTTCCGCCTGCCACCGGTGCCGGAAGGCGAGTTCTGGACCTGCATGCTCGACACCAATGAGCCGGCAGTTCGCGGCCAGGAGCGCTTTGATTTCGAGCACGAGTACGCGGTCACCGGCCGCTCGCTGTTGCTGTTTGAACTGCAGCACGACGAGGTGTGAAATGGCGTTGCATGGATTCCTTCAAAGCTACCGGGGCTATGCGGACACGCACGCTTTGGGCCAAGCCCTGAAGGCACTTCAGGAAGGAGGCCTGGACCAGCTGCCGTTACCCGGCAGTGGCCAGACGCTGGAGCGATTCAGTCGTCTGGCCCAGGTGGCGGGCCACGATCTGCGCCTGTGCAAATTGTTCGAAGGCCACACCGATGCCTTGGCGATCATCGCCGAACTCGACAGCCCCCTGCCGCCTTTGGGCAGCTTGTGGGGCATGTGGGCCGCCGAACCGCCGACAGCCAAGGTGCGCGTGCACCGTGATGGCCATCGGTTGATCGTCGAGGGGCGCAAGGCCTGGTGTTCCGGGGCGGCGGTGGTCAGTCATGGCTTGCTGACCGCCTGGGACGACGAAGACCGTCAACAACTGGTTGCCGTGGACATGGATCAGCCCGGCATTACCGTCACCAATGAAGGCTGGAACGCCGTAGGCATGGCCGCCACTGGCAGCGTCGAGATTGTGTTCGACGGGGCCAAGGGTATTGCCGTCGGCGGGCCGGGTGATTACCTGTCCCGCCCTGGCTTCTGGCAAGGCGGGATTGGCATTGCCGCCTGCTGGTACGGCGGCGCGCAACGCCTGGCCGAAGTGTTGCGCGAGCAATGCAGCAAGCGCCCCGAGCCCCATGCCCTCGCCCACCTGGGCGCAGTGGACAGCGTGCTCAACAGTGCGGCCTGTGTGTTGCGTGACAGTGCAGAACAGGTTGACCGCGCTCCGCGGGCGGATGCACGGCTGCTGGCGCAGCAGGTGCGTGCGTGCATCGAAGATACCGTCGAGCAGGTCATCCACCATGTGGGCCGCGCGGCAGGTGCCGGGCCTTATTGCAGGGACCCGCACTTTGCCCAGTTGATGGCCGACCTGCCGGTGTACGTGCGCCAGAGCCATGCGGAACGCGACCTGGCGGCGTTGGGCGAACAGGTGGCCGAGCAGCCCACAGGGAGGTGGCAGTTATGAAACCCAATCCGATCGTAGGCCAGGGCACGCCACTGCATCAGTGGCAAGCCTCGTCGCACATGGCCGAACTGCCGCACATCAGCGTCGAACAGTTGGTACCCGAAGGGCATCGGGCAGTCATCATTGCCCCGCATCCGGACGATGAAGTGCTCGGTTGCGGCGGCCTGCTGCAAGGCCTGGCAGCCATCGGCCGGCCGATTCAGCTGATTTCGGTGACCGATGGCAGCGCCAGCCATCCGGGCTCCCAGCGCTGGCCGGTGGAGCGCCTGAGTGTGGTGCGCCCGCAGGAATCAGCCCAAGCATTGCACCGCCTGGGTTTGCCGTTGCACAGCCTCAAATGGCTGCGCGCAGGATTCAGCGACAGTCAGGTGGCGGCGCAGGAAGCACAGCTGAGCGCCTTCATCCAACGCTACCTCAAACCCACGGACGTGGTGTTCACCACGTGGCGCGAAGATGGGCATTGCGACCATGAGGCCGTCGGCCGCGCCAGTGCAAAGGCCGCGCATGCGGTCGGCGCGACCCTGTATGAATTGCCGGTATGGACCTGGCACTGGGCAACCCCAGAAGACAGCCAGGTGCCCTGGCACCGCGCGCGCAAAATCCCGCTGACGCCCGAAACGGTGGCGCGTAAGCGGCATGCCATCCACGCGTTTGCCAGCCAGCTGGAGGGCGACCCGCAGATCGGCCTGCCGCCTGTGCTTGCGCCTTATGTGGTGGAACGCCTGCTGCAGCCTTTTGAAGTGGTGTTTATATGAGCGTGGCCACGCCGTATTTCGACCAACTGTTTGCCGGCAATGACGACCCTTGGGCATTTCGCCAACGCTGGTACGAACAGCGCAAACGCGCGCTGACCCTGGCGGCACTGACTCGCCCGCGTTATGCGTCGATATTCGAACCCGGTTGCGCCAACGGCGAGCTGAGCGCCGAACTGGCGCCGCGCTGTGACCGCCTGGTGTGTTGTGACACGGCCAGTGCCGCAGTGGCATTGGCAAAAACCCGGTTGCTGGGGTTCCCCCATGCCGAGGTGCAGCAAAGTCGTTTGCCGGAACAGTGGCCGACCGGCTCGTTCGAACTGATCGTGTTGAGCGAGCTGTGCTACTACCTGGATGCCGATGATTTGCAGCGCCTGGTTGACTGTGCCCTTGGCGCCTTGACCGAAGATGGGCAACTGCTTGCCTGTCACTGGCGCCCCCGCATTGAAGGTTGCCCGCAGACCGCTGAACAGGTGCATGCCCTGCTGCAGCAACGGCTGGGTATGCCGCCGGTGGTGCAGCATCACGAAAGTGATTTCCTGCTCGACCTGTGGAGTCGCGACAGTACCTCGGTCGCCACCCTGGAGGGGCTGCGATGATCGGCGTTCTGATCCCGGTGCATAACGAAGAAGCGCTGCTGGGCGAATGCCTGAAGGCCGCCCTGGTTGCTGCCCGCCATCCGGGGCTGCTCGGCGAAGCGGTTCAGATCCTCACGGTGCTCGACAGCTGCAACGATGGCAGTGCGGCGATCGTGCAAGCCTATGCGGTGCACAGCCTGCACGTGCAGGCGCGCAATGTCGGGCAGGTGCGCGGTGTGGGTGCGCGGCACTTGCTGAATCAAGGTGCACGCTGGATTTCGTGCACGGACGCCGACAGCCGCGTCGCCCCTGACTGGCTGGTGGCGCAATTGGCGCTGGGTGTCGACGCGGTGTGCGGCACCGTGACCGTGGACGCCTGGAGTGAAGGCTTCGACCCCGCGGCAAAAATTCGCTACACCCAGGCCTACCAGGCCCGAGACGGCCATCGGCATGTTCACGGCGCCAATCTGGGCGTGAGTGCTGGCGCCTATGTGCAGGCCGGCGGGTTCGAGCCCCTGGCGTGCCACGAAGATGTGCAACTGGTGCGCAATCTGGAGCGTTGCGGCGCGTCCATCGCCTGGAGTCACAGGCCACAGGTGATTACCAGTGGCCGGCTCGACTGCCGCGCCCAAGGCGGGTTTGGTGACTATTTGAAGAGCCTCATGCAGGCCAGCTGAAAAAATCAACATTTCACGATGTAAAACCCATGAATCCTTGACTATGCTGATAGCGCCTTGCCGGTATTCCAGGGTTGGAGTACCGCGCATCACCGCAGCGGAGTCTGCGGCGAACAAAAAGAGCGTCGTCCCGTCAACGGGGTACGGCCCAGCATCAATCGACAAGGATGTGACACCCATGAAGCCTGCCTCCTTAAGCGAGGGCCGCCGCGGTCCCGCGCAAATCTGGAACAGCGCGCCACAGTTGGCGCAAATTCCCGTTATCCCTCCTTCTTCGCTGGTGCCGCCCGGTGCACGCGTGGTGGTGATTGCTCCGCACCCTGGCGATGAAGTGCTGGCGTGTGGAGGGCTGCTGCAACTGTTCAGTACCCTGGAGCACCCGCTGCTGCTGATCTCGATCACCGATGGCAGCGCCAGCCATCCGGGATCTCACGCATGGCCGGCGAGCCGCCTGAGTGTGATCCGCCCCCAGGAAAGCGCCGAGGCGTTGCGCCGGTTGGGCATGCCGCTGCACAGCTTGAAGTGGATTCGCGGCGGTTTTCGTGACGACGCCCTGGCGAGCAGTGAACAGCCGATGAGCCAGTTCATTGCGCGTTACCTGCAGCCGGGCGACGTGGTGTTCACCACGTGGCGCAACGACGGCAATGACGATCACGACGCCGTCGGCCGTGCCAGCGCCAAGGCCTGCGGCCTGATCGGCGCGCGGCTTTATGAACTGCCCATCTGGGCCTGGCACAGTCCGGCGCGTGAAGCGGCGATGATGCCTTGGCAGCGGGCGCATAAGGTGCGTCTGGACAGCTGGAGCGTCGCGCGCAAACTTCACGCCGCTCATGCCTACGCCAGCCAATTGGTCGGCGACCCGGCCATCGGGCTCGCGCCGATGCTCGCCCAGGAACTGCTGGAGCGCATGCGCGAGCCGTATGAGATCGTGTTCGCGTAGCGCGGGCGGATATGTATCGCAGTGTGTACAGCAGGCGTGGCGATACACAACGTTTAACCCGAGACCGTTCCTGAAACATGCGCGATACAGCGCAGCGGTCAACTGAGTGTCAGGCACCCATCAGCCGCAGGAGGCTCGCCATGCACACGCTGTTGACCCGTCGCGCCAAACACCGTCCGCTTTTTCTGGCATTGGCCTTGTTGCCATTCGGCGCCCTGGGCGTGGCGCACGCTGAAATGCCCGAGCCGCCAACGCCGGCCAGCCATGACCAGTCCGCCTTTGGCGCGCTCAAGCACGTCAAGGCCGGGGTGCTCGATGTGGCCTACGCCGACATTGGCCCGGCCAACGGCCAGGTGGTGATCCTGCTGCACGGCTGGCCCTACGACATCGACAGTTACGCCAACGTCGCGCCGTGGCTGGCGGCCAAAGGCTACCGCGTGTTGATCCCGTATGCCCGCGGCTATGGCGCCACGCGTTTCGTGTCGGATAAAACCCTGCGCAACGGTGAACCGGCGGCGTTGGCACAGGACGTGATCGACTTCATGGACGCGCTGAAGATCAAGCAGGCGGTACTCGGTGGGTACGACTGGGGCGCGCGCTCGGCGGATATCGTCTCGGCGCTGTGGCCGGAGCGGGTCAAGGCATTGGTGTCTGTCAGCGGCTACCTGATCGGCAACCAGGCTGCCGGCCAGCAACCGCTGCCGCCCAAGGCGGAATTGCAGTGGTGGTACCAGTTCTACTTCGCCACCGAGCGCGGCGCCGCCGGCTACCAGAAGAACACCCACGAATTTGCCAGGCTGATCTGGCAAACCGCTTCGCCGAAGTGGGCCTTTGACGAGGCCACGTTCGCACGCAGCGCCAAAGGCCTGGATAACCCTGATCACGTCGCCATTACCGTTTTCAACTACCGTTGGCGCCTGGGTTTGGTGCAAGGCGAGGCGCAATACGACGCGCTGGAACAGCGACTGGCCCAGTCGCCCACCATCGGCGTGCCAACCATCACCTTAGAAGGCGACGCCAATGGCGCACCGCACCCGCAACCCGAGGACTACGCCAAGCGCTTCACCGGCAAGTACGAATTTCGCCTGATCAATGGCGGAATCGGCCACAACCTGCCGCAGGAAGCACCGGCAGCGTTCGCCAAGGCCGTGTTCGACGCCGATCACCTGTGACCTTATCGCGACGAGTGGCACGGGTGCCGACCTTGGGCGGGGCGTGTTTTTTGCTGCTCAGCGCGCGGCTGTAGGAGAAAGGCACTCTCTGGCTTGAACAGTGTTGCCAATTGAACACGGTGGTCCGAATGGGCTCGGGCCACCGTGTGTTGATCAGGCCGGCACGCCGAGAATGATGTGCGAGGCGTTGATCACCGCTGTCGCGCTGACGCCTGGCGCCAAACCCAACTCCCCACCGCGTCGCGGGTGACGATGGCCTAAACCTTCGAACCACCGGCCAATTCGAGCACCACTTCGGCGTTCACCGCACCGTCGTTGACGCTCAGTACCGTGCCTTCCAGGCAGTTGCGCGTCAGTCATCAACATGACCCACGACGCCTTGATCAGTGCCACGGCAACAACTCCAGTGTCCCGTCTGCCGGCGTTGTGCACCTGTATTGGCTACCTGTTGTCGCCCGAGCTGGCGACAAGCCTGAATCGACAATGTGAAAAATTTGTTAAGCATTTAACGTCAAAGGCTTTTTTGCTCGGATCCAATCTGACACACTGATGCGAATAATTATCATCATCTTTGTTATTCGCTAGGGACGGCGCTTTCGGGAGGGTCGGTTTCATGTCTGTGCAACAACACGGCGGTAAAGGTTTTTCACCCAATTTGATCGCGATGGCCATCTGTATTGCCAGCTCACAAGCGGCCTTCGCCGCCGATACGCAGCCGCCAGCCGACGTCGTCGAGTTGGGTGCAACGCAGATCAACACCGAGCAACAACTCGGTGCGACCACCGAAGGCAGCCCGTCCTACACCACCGGCTCGATGGCCACGGCAACCAAACTTCCACTGACGATGCGCGAAACCCCACAGGCCGTCACCGTCATCACGCGACAGCGTATGGATGACCAGGCGATGACCAGCATCAACGACGTGGTCAAGGCCACGCCCGGGTTGTTCCTGAATTTCTCCAGCGGCCCTGGCCGGCAGTCGTACACCTCGCGCGGTTTCGACATCGACAACCTGATGTATGACGGTATTCCCAGCGGCTACAACGGGGTCACGGTCGGCGCCCAGCCGAACCTGGCCATGTTCGACCGCGTCGAGGTAGTGCGCGGCGCAACAGGTCTGGTCACCGGTGCCGGCAACCCTTCAGCCGCCATCAACCTGATCCGCAAGCGACCGCTGGACGAGCAGAAAGTCACCCTCACCGGCGCCGCCGGCAGCTGGGACAATTACCGTGGCGAACTGGACGCCTCCAGCCCGCTCAACGACAGCGGCACATTGCGCGGCCGGGTGGTCACCTCTTACGGTGATGCCAACAGTTTCATCGATAAAGTCCAGGAAGATCACGGCCTGTTCTACGCCGTCACCGAAGCGGATTTGAGCGAAGACACCACCCTGACCCTGGGTTTCTCCAACCAGAAGGACAAGACCAACTACTTCTGGGGATCGGCGATGGTCGGTCAGGACGGCCATCACCTGGACCTGCCGCGCTCCTACAACCCCGGCACTCGCTGGGAGAACAAGGACCAGGAAATCAACACGGTGTTCGCCGAGCTGCGTCAGCGCCTGGCCAACGACTGGAGCCTTCAAGTCAACGCCAACTACGCCGAACAGAACGCGTTGTTTTCAGGCTCTTACCAGTCGCGCTGGGTCAACAACACCCCGGCTCGCACGGTTTACCAGGCGGCCTACGATGAAAACCAGGCCGGCATCGACGCCTTTGCCAGCGGCCCTTTCCAGGCGTTCGGGCGTACCCACGAACTGGTGGTAGGCGCCAGCAAGCGCATCTACGACCTGACCACCCACAGCTACAGCCCGTACGACACCAACTGGCCACTCACCGCCGGCAAGCCGGACTTCGTCCACACCGACAACCAGCGCGAAGTCACCACTCAGGATGGCGTCTACGTCACCACGCGCCTGAGCCTGGCCGACCCGTTGAAGCTGATCCTCGGTGGGCGCCTTGACTGGTATGACTACGACAACCGTGACGGCGACGGTGATTATCATGTCACCCGCAACCTCACCCGCTACGCAGGTTTGATCTACGAGCTGGACGACCATCACTCGGTCTACGTCAGCTACAGCGACATCTTCACGCCGCAAAGTGAAAAGGACACGTCCGGTAAGCCGGTCAAGCCGATTGTCGGCAAGAACTACGAGGTCGGCATCAAGGGCGAATACCTGGGCGGCGCGCTGAATGCGAGCCTGGCGCTGTTCCGCGTCGACCAGGAAAACCGGGCGGTGCAAGTGTTCGTGCCAAACTGCCCGCAGGCCTCCTGCAACGAAGCCTCCGGCGAAATTCGCAGCGAGGGTATCGACGTCGAACTGCAAGGCGCGTTAACCGAGAATTGGCAGGTTGGCGGTGGCTACACCTACGCCCGTACGCACACCATCAAGGACGAGGCCAACCCGCAGAAGGTCAACAAGCAGTACGACACCGACACGCCAGAACAGCTGTTCAAACTGACCACGCGCTACAACCTTCAGGGCCCGCTGGAAAAATTCCGCGTGGGCGGCAACGTCTCCTGGCAGAGCCGCATGTACAACGACCTTGCCCTCGCGGACGGCAGTAAATACCGGCTCAAACAGGGCAGCTATGCCGTCACCGACCTGATGGCCGGCTACCAGGTCAACCAGCACCTGGACCTGCAGCTCAACGCCAACAACATCTTCGACCGTCGCTACTACTCGACCATCGCCAACTCGGTGAGCTACGGCGGTGACGCGTACGGCAACCCACGCAACATGATGCTGACCGCCAAGTACACCTTCTGATCGTCATCGCCTCGGCTATCCGTTCGGGTAGCCGTTCTTAAAGTCCCGTTCAAGGATGCCGATAACGTTCTGGCATCCCTGAATCAAAAAACACACGAATACCTGCTTCACTCCACCGGCGGCCCGTCGTGGCACGCCGCATGCTTGCCTATTACCCGCCGAACACATGGAGTAAGAGTGAATGCCCACCCGCCCGCGTTTTCTAGAGCACTACCGCAAGGCCGATCGCATCATGCTGGCGTTGGTCTGGCTGATGTTTCTGTTCTCACTCGGGCTGGCGTTCTGGCACGACACCTGGCTTCAGGCATTGACCGTGGGCGCAGGCACCAGTGTGGTGCTGACGGTGCTCTATCGCGCCCTCGGCGGGACACGTTTGATGCGCTGCCTGCTGGGCGCCGGCTTGATGGTAATGGCCGCCCTGCACATCAACCAGGCGCAAGGCGTGATCGAATCACACTTCGGCATTTTCGCGTTGCTGGCGGTGCTGACGTTCTACCGCGACTGGCTGCCGATCCTGGTCGCGGCGGCAACGATCGCCGTGCATCACGTGGTCTTCCACGCCTTGCAACATCAAGGCTTCCCGGTGTTTGTGATGGAACACCACGGCGGCTGGAGCATGGTGTTCGTCCACGCCTTTTACGTGGTGATGGAGACCGTCGCCCTGCTCTACCTGGCCATTCACAGCCAGCGTGAGGCGGTCGAAAGCCAGGAAATGCTCGAGAAAATGCTCGCCGTGACCACCCAGCTCACCGTCGAAACCGCCCAGGGTGAAGGCAAAGTGCACGTTTCCCTGGCCAAGCGCTTCGACCACTTCCTGCAGCAAATCACCCACCTGATCGACGGCGTGACCCGCGACTCCCAGGGCCTTGGCCAACTCGGCCAGGAACTGGCCAGTGCCAGCGGCACCCTGGAAAAAGGCGCACGCCATCAGTTGGCAGAAATCACCCAGATGACCGGCTCGATGCAGCGCATGGAAGACGCCATGGGCCACATCACCGTGCACGTTGAACAGGCTGTCGAGCACGCCGGCCAAGCCAGCCAACAAATCGTGCGCGGCCAGGAAAGCGTCGGCCGCGCCCAGCATGAAATCAGCCAACTGGCTTCACGCATTCACGGCACCCACTCCACCGTGCAAGACCTCGCGGCGCAGGCCGAGCAGATCGGCTCGGTGCTCGAAGTGATCAGCAGCATCGCCAACCAGACCAACCTGCTCGCGCTCAACGCCGCCATCGAAGCCGCGCGCGCTGGCGAGCAAGGCCGAGGGTTTGCCGTGGTCGCCGATGAAGTACGCAGCCTGGCCCAGCGCACGGCGGTGTCCACCCAGGAAATCAAACAGATCATCGAAGGCTTGCAACACGGCAGCCGTCAGGCCGTCGAGGCAATGCATGACAGCCAGCAAGGCGTAGAGCGTTGCGTACAAGACAGCCAGTTGGCGGTACAGATGCTGCAAGCAGTAGGCGCCGATATCGCGCGCATCGACGCACTGAATGGGCGGATTGTGAGCACCACGCGCGAGCAGTCCACGGCCAACCTGGAGATTGTCGGGCGCTTGCAAGCGGTGCAGAGCATTGCGCAAAGCACCGCGGATGATGTGGAGACGCTGGCCCGCAGCAGTGAACGGTTACCGCCGATTGCGGTACGCCTGGATGCCTTGGGGCGCAGGTTTCATCAATGAAGTCATGAGTCTCGGGACAATGAGGAGGTGATCTGAGCAATCGCCCCCTGATCCGCCTCGTGCAGCGTGCGGTACTGATTGACGACTTCGGTTTCTTCCACCGTGAGGTCATCCGCGCTCATGTGCGAACGCTCCCCGCTCAGCACATACAGCACATCGACCCCCCTGCGACGGATCGCCATCAGATAGTCCGATTTGGGCAGCCTCTCGCCCCTTTCATAGTGGCCCTGTGCGTTTTCGGCCACACCCCCTATCACACCAAAATCGTGCTGGGAGAGTAAAAGCCTTTTGCGCTCTTCCTTTAAGCGCCCGCCTAAACTGCTGTCCATGTTGAATGCCTGCCATGAGGGTATAAACCACCATACGCCTATACACCTCAAAGAAGGTCACTCATTTGAGTTGACCTTTCAGGGCATAGTCCGACAGGTCAATGGCGTCAGCGTTGGGGGAAAGAAACCTGCCGAGCCGCTTTTTAAAACCAGACGCTGTCGCCAGCCGCAACACGGCGTGGCCGAGCGCTATTGCAACGCGTGAGTGAGGTGACGCCAACCGCGGCGCACATTTGGGCACGCCTTGCGCTTGAGCCTGTTGTACCAGCGCATGATATGGCCATCGCTTGGCTCACGCGGCAGGTCGAAAACCTGCTCGGTACCTTGTGCAAAGCGCACATGCACCTGCTGGCCATCGTCGTGCAGGGTTTCAACGCTGTCGCCAAACCGGTATGTGACCCGGTCCTTGCTGTGCCGGATCAACAGCTTGGCGAGTTCGCCACGCAGCATCTCCAGTTCAGCGATCGGCCCTGCGCCGTCAAAGCCGTTCACGCCGATGAAAGCTTTTGTCCGGTCGTGGCGGTCAACGAACGCGATGCCTTGTTCGTGGGCTATATTCGCCCGAATCGGTTCCTCCAGGCCCATGCGCTGCACGACAACACGGCCCGCACCCCGCACGTCGATAGTCTGCCCGCCATCGCGAAAAGCCGGTGCCCTTTCAGCCACCGTGACGTGTGCGCCCTGCCGGGACAACCAATACGACAGGACCGGGCCGGCGACACTGGCGCCGGTGACAAGAATCTTTTGGGGTTTCATCAGGCCTCCTGCAGTTGATTTGAAGCGGCGCTGCTGCACGGCGACGTGCTGCGGTAAACCTCAATCACCTGGCCAAGAAACGCCTCAACCACCGCGCGCTCCTGGCCCCCAAGCGTCGCCAGCACGGCGTTCAGGCCAGTGAGCATTGGCGCGATGTGCTGATAAGCCAGTGCCACCGAGGCGGGGACCGGACACACCATCACACGGCGCTTGTCATCAAGCTGGCGCTCACGAATCACATGGCCGGCACGCTCCAGGCGGCGATGACCTGGGTGATGCCGGCGGTCGTCACCGACAGGCGCGAGGCAAGCTCGGTCGGTGGCAACGGGCCGTCCGTGATCAAGTGCTCCAGCGCCGCCATGTCGGTCTGGTTGATGGACAAGGCATCCGCACGATGGCTGTCGGCTCTGCGCGTCAGGATGGCAATCTGTTGCAGCTGCTGCGCGACAACATCGCTGGCGATCTGCAGGCCACGTGGGTCGTGGTCTGGGGCGGGGACAGATGCGGGTGGCTTCATGCGTTTGGGTGCTCTGGATCGTGAGGTGGCGACCACGCCAACATATAGCTAACTTGCTTAGCTATCTTCCTTGCGTGTCGAATGGACACGGTCAGGCAGGCGAAATCCCTCACGTTTTACTAGCCTGAGTCCAGGCGAGAACCTCTCGCTTACCGTGGGCACCAAAGGGAGCTTGCAGCATGACCAACGGCACAAAAACCAATGGGCCGGCGTCGTACTTCCCCGCCATCGAAAAAAAGTATGGGCAGCCCATCAGCCATTGGCTAGAGCTGCTCAAAACCGTCAATGCCCAGAAGCACATGGAAAGGGTCGCCTGGCTTAAAACCGAGCACCGCATGGGCCATGGCCACGTCAATGCGCTGGTGGCGTATTACGCGGCGATGGAAAAAGGCGACTGAGCCGCCGTCCTACCCTTCAAGGCCGCGCTTGAGTCGCTTCAGGTCACGGTTGACGATCAGCTTGTGCACCTGACCGACCGGCACCATATAAAAGCGGCCAAAGGCGTTATGAGTGACCACTGATGAGGTGATCGTGAACATACGATCGCTGATCGACAGGCAGATCATCACATCCAGATGCCGGTCGCGCTCGGTCAGCACCAGCACGTTGGGAGCGCTGTGCTCCACCAAAAAGAAGTCCAGCCGCTCGCCGACCTGCACATGCTCTCGCCGCGTGCCGGAAAACCCGCCAATACGTCTCACCCCAAACAACGCGCAAATGGCATCCCTGATCCGAAACGCCATGTGCAGGAATGGCCCCGGTTCGGCCGTCATGATATTCCAGGCTTCAAGTGCGGTGACATCTACCGGCAGCAGGATCGACCTGCGATCGTAATAATCCAGGTCGCCCGGCAGGCGCAGCGTGTGAACAACATCGGTGGTCGCCAAACATTCTCTCCTTGAAAGGTGGGCACTGTTGAATGCCCTCAGCCGCAAGCCTTACCGCTATTCGTCGAGAAAATTGACGCACCTGGCTGTGGCTTAAAAAGGCGGGGCGCTGCCTGCCGGGCAGAGGTTATTTTGCGCGTCAGTTCAAGTAAAGCGCGAAATGACCTTGAAGAAGGTGAGCGCAAGAATGAGCGACTGTCACCTTCCTGAGCTGGCAGCACCTGCCGGATGTTGGCTGGATAACGTTGTCTTTTACACCACTTCCACCAACTCGAATTCTTCTGCCACAAGCTCCATCGCCTCGTCGAACGAGCCCTCCCGTTGAAAAAAATCTTTATGGCCCTGCGTCCAGTACCTGAGGCTGAGATCCCCTTCGCCTTCCTTTCTTGCAAACGCTTCATTCACGTCGCAGTAACGAATGATACGCAGCGAAACAAGCCTAATGACACATACCGGCTCGCCCCGACTGTTGAGGATGATGCTGTAACCACCAATCGCTGACGATTCATCTTGATGGTTGAATGATGAAAGTGAGCAACATGACGCTGTTTTAATGCTGTTAGCGACAAGTCCAGCCAGCTCATCTGCCATGTCTGGAGTATCCCCAAATGCCCATGCACTGGCTTTCGGGTACCTGATCTTCAAATCGTCAATCATGCGCATCACTCAATCCGTTTAAACCTTATCGTTGACTGCAGCGTCAGCACCATTCGCGAATGATTAGCCCGGCACCTTCAGTCGAGTTGACCGCCGCCGGTAATGGCGCGACCCACTCAGCAGGCCTCGCCATACCTGAGGGTTCTAATTTCCGTGATAGACCGGCAACCGCCCTTGAGCCTCCGCGTTGCGCCCCTCCTGGAAGTCATTTGACTTATACAGCGTTGAGCGTTGCGCATCTAATGCGGACAGGGCGTCGGCTTGCACCGGGTCGATGACGCGATGCGCAGAAGCCAGCGATGCCTTGATCCCCAAAGGGCCATTGGCGGCGATCCTGTTTGCCAACTCGATCGCTTTGTCGAGGGCTGACTGCGGATCGGGGATCTCCTGCACAGTACCCATGCGATAGGCTTCACGGGCGGTCCAATGATCGCCTGTCAGCATGTAGCGCATGGCGTTGGCCCAGCCGGCTTCGCGCACGAATCGTACTGTCGATCCACCGCCCGGGAAACGACCATGCGTGTTTTCATCCTGACCGAAGTTAGTGTTGTTCGCCGCAACTCGTATGTCGGCGACAAGAAACAGCTCATGCGCCATGTTCCACGTGTCGCCGTGGACCGCCACGATCAGAGGTTTGGTGAGATAGGGCATTTTCTTGCCGAGCGGGTCGATCAGCCCGGTACCGAGCGTCGGTCCGCCCGAGCTGGCAACGGCCTTGAAGCCCTCAACGTCAAGGCCCTGCGAGAAGTTGTCACCGTGGCCGAACAACACAGCGGCGCGCAGTGAAGGGTCATGGTCGTAGTCGTAATACGCCTTGGCGAGGGCCAGGTACGCTTGCGGATCAAGCCTGTTCTGAATATAGGGTCGGTTGATACCAATCAGTACGATCTTGCCACGTCGCTCGACGCTAATTTTGTGAGCGGCACTTGTCGGAATATCGACCAGGGTGACGTCGTCAGGGCGTGTTTTGATGTCGTCTACACATTGCGCAATCACAACGCCCGTGAACAGGGACAGTGCTGAGAACATGATGATCCTGCGGAATAATCTTTGCATCGATACATCCTTTGGCGAAATTGGCTGTGCGAATGGGTTCGCCGTGCCCATCAGATAACGCGGCCGTTCCAACTCGGGTGCTCAAGTTTTCAGTTCAGTACTGCGAGACGCCGCCATCGACATGAAGCTCGATGCCGGTAATGTAAGCACTGTCGTCAGAGGCGAGAAATACGGCCGCCTTGCCCAAGTCTTCCGGGCTGCCCAAGCGAGACAGAGGGATGCTGCCAACAATGCCGTCACGCGCGGCTTCGGGAATCAACGACTGCAGTCCCGGGGTAAGCGTATGGCCGGGGCTCAATACGTTGATGCGGATGCCCAGTTCCTTGGTGTCCAGTATGAAACCGCGCGCCAGATTGCGGACGGCGGCCTTGGTCGATGAATAGACGGACATACTGGGGATGCCGATGGAAGCGGCGATTGAACCGGTGAATATTACCGATGCGCCTGTTCCCAGAAGCGGCAGCGCTTTCTGCAGACCGAACAGCAGGCCCTTGACGTTCGCATTGTAGGTCTTGTCGAAATGCTCCTCGGTGATCTCGCCGAGCTTCATGAACTCATAGAACCCGGCGTTCAATGCCAGTACATCAATGCGCCCGGCTTTTTCCTTGACGCTTGCATACAGCGCGTCCAGATCGGCAAGCTTGCCCGCATCGCCTTGGATGCCCACCGCACCGTGGCCAATCTCAGCGATCGCGCGGTCAAGCTCAGATTGACGCCGGCCTGTGATGAACACGCGAGCGCCTTCGTTGGCAAACGCCTTGGCAATACCGAGGCCGATTCCGGCGCTGGCACCCGTGACAACAGCGACCTTGCCTTCAAGTTTTTTGCTCACGTGGCGTACCTCCAATCTGGCCTGCATTGCGCCGCCCGCCCATGTGAGAACGACGCGGCGGGGCGCCAGGTTGGCGCCACAGCGGGAAGATTGAAGGAGGCAATGACCCCCCTGTAGACGGCAACCGGGACTAACATTTATGCCGGATTGGAATGCCCGCTACTGGCATAGGCCGGTCCGCTTGTGCCCTTCACTGCAACGCGCGGATTGTCCAGCCGCCTCAACTGCCCTTATCCTCAACGCTCCCCGCCCAACCCGGAGCCGCCATGGACCTTGCCACGCTCGCCCTCTTCCTCCCCGCCTGCTTCGCCCTGAACATGGCGCCAGGCCCGAACAACTTGCTGTCGGTCAGCAACGCCACCCGCTACGGCTATCGCACGTCTTGCCTCGCCGGTGTTGGCCGCTTGCTGGCCTTCGCCGGCATGATCGCCCTCGCCTCGGCGGGCCTGGCGGTGGTGCTGCAGACCTCGGAGTTGTTGTTTTACGCGATCAAGATTCTGGGCGCGGCGTATCTGTTTTATCTGGCGTTTCAGTTGTGGCGGGCTAATCCGCAGACAGAGGCTGAATCGGCGACGAAAAAGGTGGGGTTATGGGCGTTGGCGCGTCAGGAGTTTCTGGTGGCGGCGGGCAACCCAAAGGCTATCTTGATCTTCACGGCCTTCCTGCCGCAGTTCGTGGTGCCAGGCCAGCCGATCACGCCACAATTTGCGCTGCTGGGCGCGATGTTCCTGGTGCTGGAATGGATCGCCATCAGCGCCTATGCCTACATGGGCCTGCACATGCGTCGCTGGTTTGCCGAGCCGCGCGGTAAACGAATTTTCAATCGATGCTGCGCGGGGTTGTTGTCGGCAGCGGCAACGGTGCTGTTGATGGCGCGTCGCGCTTGAGGTCGCTGCGAAACAGCGAGTGATGCCATCGCTCGCAAGCGCCGCTACACTGCCCACCTGCACCTCACGAATGGATTCGACATTGCGCCGCTTCGCCCTACCCCTCGCTTTGCTGTGCTTTGGCCTGCTGGCCTATTGCTTGGTCGCCTTGGCGATCAGTCTGTGGCGCAGCCCCCACAGCCCCACACTGTTGATTGGCGCCTTCTACGACGAAGGCATCATCGTCGATAAAAACCCGGTCAAGGCCGCAGAGTGGTATTTGCGCGCGGCGGAAAAAGGCGAGACCTTCGCACAGTTCAAAACCGGCTTTTTTTACTTTTTCGGGCGCGGTGTGGCCGTTGATCACCGCAAGGGCCTGGAGTGGATCACGCTATCAGCCGAGAAAGGCAACTCTGAAGCCCAGTTTTTTTTGGGGGATGCAAACTATGGCGGCGTGGAAATGCCGCGCGATAGCGCTCAAGCCGCGGTGTGGTATCGCAAGGCTGCGCTGCAAGGTCATGCCCGCGCCCAGCAACGGCTTGCCGACGCCTATTTCAGAGGCATTGGCGTTGAGCAAAGCGACCGCAAGGCATTCTTCTGGGCGCGCAAAGCCAGGGCGCGAGGCGATGCTGAGGGCCAAACGCTGTTGGCGACCTTTTATTTCACGGGCGTAGGCACCCCGAAAAACCCTCAGCAAGGCATCCAGCTGCTGACCCAGGCAGCCCACTCAGGCAATAGCGAAGCGTACGAATGGCTCGGGATGGCCAACCTGAATGGCATCGGCACTCCCAAAGACGTACCCGCCGCCATTGGGTGGTATACCCGCGCTGGCGACGCGGGCCGGGCCAAAGCGCAGTACATGCTTGGTTATCTGTACAGCAGCAGCGGTGCAGTGCCGGCAGACTATCCAACGGCGAACCGATGGCTGCTCAAGGCCGCGATACAAGGGTACGCTGTCGCGACGGCGACCCTCGCCATGCATGTGGATATGGGAAAGGGCTTTGAACCTAACAAGCTCAAGGCATGCGGCCTCGTGCGCGTGGCGCTGAATCAAAAGCTGTCCGAGTACGAGGACTATTTACGCGGCCAGCTTGAGCATGAGGAAAAAGCCTTGTCCGTAGAACAACTGGCCGACGTCGCGGCGCTGGAAACCCTCTATTCAACCCCGCAAGGGCTTGGGCAATTGCTGGGTGATATAACCAGCGCGCCGTAGGCACACACAAGGGCAAAGTCGATGAGTGCTTTTCAAAAAGGAGAACACGCCATGACCCGAAACCAGCTCGCCGACCTTTACCGAGGGTATATCGACTGCCTCAACCGCCAGGGCTGGGAGCGCCTCGGCGATTTCGTGCACCCGCAGGTGACCTACAACGCCACCCCCGTCGGCCTTGCCGGCTACCGCGCGATGCTGGAGCGGGACTTTCGCGAGATCCCCGACCTGGTGTTCCGCATCCAACTGCTGGTCGCGGATCCGCCCACCGTCGCCAGCCGGTTGAACTTCCACGTCACGCCCAAAGGTGAATTTTTCGGCTTGCCGATCAACGGCAAGACGGTGACCTTCGATGAGAACGTATTCTACGAATTCGTCGACGGGAAGATCGCGCACGTCTGGTCCGTGATCGATAAGGCGGCGATCAAACAACAGCTTTAATGGATGGAGCCGCTTGTGGAGAACCCGCTTTTCACCTTTACCACTCAACCCTACCCGCCGCGCCAACGCTTTGAAGTGTGGCGCGAGGAAGTGAATGCGATCTTCGATATCACCATCAGCGAGCCTGAATCCGCCGCCTTCAATTACCGCCTGGCCACCGGTTACCTGGGTTCGTTATTGATGGGCTGCGGTGCCTGGGACGGTGCCGGCGAGCCGGTGCCGTATCGGGTCAAGCGTTCCACACAAATGATTCGCCGTGACAGCCTCGACCACTACTACCTCTGCCTGGGCCTGACTCACACGATTAATGGCACCGCAGGCCGCACCACGCTGGCGGCGGGTAACGCGCAGATCTACATGCTGGACCTGGCCCGTGAACTCGATTGCCTGATCACGGCTGGCGATACCGTGATTCTTACCATTCCTCGCGACTTGCTGGCGCAAAGCCTCGGCTACAAAGACGTGCATGGCCAGGTGCTGCAGGGCGGCTTGAGCGAGCTGCTCGCAGACCATATGCGCGCGTTGCAACAGCGCCTGCCGCGCCTGACACCCGATGAAATTCCGCACGCCCAACAGGCGACGCTGGCCATGGTATCGGCAGCTTTGGCGCCGACAGTGGCCAACCTGCAAACAGCCGAGCAAGCCATCGACCACACCCTGTTCAACCGCGCCCGGCGCTTGATTGAACAGCACCTGCGCAGCCCGGAATTGTCCCCGGTTTTCCTGTGCAAACACTTGGGTATTTCGCGGGCGCAGCTGTATCGGGTGTTCAGCCAGGAATCCGGCGTGGCGGCGTATATCCAGCAGCGCCGGTTGAACCGCGCGCGGGTGATTATCCAGAGTGATACCGGCGCGAGGCAGCGGGTGTCGGGGCTGGCCTTCCAGTTCGGCTTCAAGAGTGATGCGCACTTCAGCCGCACCTTCAAGCAAGCCTTTGGCTATTCGCCGCGCGAGGCCCGGGAGTTGAGCGCCGCTGCCCAGGCACCGGAGCGCGTGAGCCGCCACACCGGGTTCTCGTTACGCAACATCCTGGGGCAGATGAACGCGGTCTGAGACACCCAGGCAAGTCATTGAGACGCGCAGACAGGAAGATTTTTTCCGCGTGTTTTTCACCGTTTTATGATTGGCCGACGTTCCAGAGCCCTGACTAAACGGAGAAAATCATGGCCCGTCGTACTGTTATCGCAACGCTTGCCACCGCCCTCTTGCTGACGGGTTGCGCCAATGGCGTCAACGGCCTCAGCAGCTTGAACAACCTGTCATTGCCGGGTATTCAGGGCAAAGCCGGGCCGGATATTTCGCTGTTCGACACCACGTATGTCAGGACGCACATCATTTCTGGCAAGACCACCTCCCAACAGCTCAAAGCCCTGTATGGCGAACCGCAGGACCAGTCGATTTCATCCGACGGCACCGAAACCTGGAACTACGCGCCCTCCACCACCCAGAACGCGTCCATGCGCCACTTGCTCGGGCTGGTTTCCAACCGTATCCCCGGCAATACCTACGACAATGCCCTCGACACCCGGCGCACAGCCATCGACAACCTTGCACCGCAGCAACAGAGCCGCCGCCTGAACATCCACCTCAACAATGGCGTGGTCAGGGACTACAGCATTCTGTAACAGCACCGCCCGGCAGTGAACGCAGGCTCGTAGTGGCGAGCGGGCTAGCCCCGCGTTGGGCTGCGCAGCAGCCCCGCAACCTGCCAATGGGGTATGCCGGTGGTACCGAGGCGGCCTCATTGGGAGCGCTTCGCACTCCAACGCGGGGCAAGCCCGCTCGCCACACCGGCCCACGTTCTGGCATCCTGACGCTCCCAAAGTCGTCGAACGCGAGCAGCAAGCCCATGAGCCACGGCGTCAAACTTGAACCCCGTACACTGCCCGTCCCGCAGTCCATCAGCCCTCAAGCGCAGGCCACACTGCAACGCCTGGTCGGGGCTGACGGTGTGCCCCTCAATGCACTGCACGCGATGCCCACGCCCGAGGACCATGACGGCTGGCGCCGTCTGCAGGCCGCCGTGGCCCAAAACTACGCCAGCACCAACGCGGGGCAAGCGGCGTCGCTGCGGGTCAGCCTGCACACCATCAGGGTTGAAAACGCCAGCGTGCATGTCGCCACACCGGCGTCTGTCACGCCCTTTGCCTACATTGACCTGCACGGCGGCGCGCTGGTGTTCGGCGGCGGCGAAAACTGCCGCCTCGCGGCTAGCAGACAAGCCGACCTGCACGACGTGATCTGCTATGGCGTGGATTACCGCATGCCTCCCGATCATCCCTACCCCGCAGCGCTGGATGACTGCCTGGCTGTCTATCGGCACGTTCTCAAGCAACACGCGCCGCAACAGATCGTGATCGGTGGCCGCTCAGCGGGCGGCAACCTTGCGGCCGCCATGGTGTTGCGTGCGCGTGACGAAGGTTTGCCATTGCCAGCCGCGCTGGTGTTGCTGTCGCCGGAAGTCGACCTCACCGAGTCCGGCGACAGCTTCCAGGTCAACCGCACCGTCGACGTGGTGCTGCCCAATCCGCTGATGAACGTCAATCTGCTGTATGCCAACGGTGCGGACTTGTCTCACCCGTACCTGTCACCGCTGTTTGGCGATTTCACCCAGGGTTTCCCGCCAACTTTTCTGCAGAGCGGCACCCGTGATCTGTTCCTGTCCAACACCGTGCGCCTGCACCGCGCCTTGCGCCAGGCGCGGGTAACGGCGCAGCTGCATGTGTTCGAAGCCATGCCGCACGGCGGTTTCATGGGCGCACCGGAAGATGCGGAGCTGGCCGCCGAGGTCGCAGCATTTGTGCGTGAGCAGCTGAAGCGGGGTTGACACATTCCGTCACGTCCGCTGAAGATGGAGGCCTTATTCAGGGTGTGTCAGCGCATGTCTGCATCGTCTTTCGTTAACCTTTGTGCCATTGGCTTGATTGCCAAGGCGCAAGGTTGCGTGGCGCACGCCCTCAAATCGAAGAAACAGTCGCTCATGTGACCGGGGCGCGCTGTCCCGTCAGATGAGCTGACAGGACATTGAGCGCGACGGACCTCCCTCCCTTTGCACAATCCCTCTGCCCTTCTGACGGTGACTCCAGCGGTCAACCATCAGGAGAAAGTGCATGTCATCGTTTCAAGGTATCTGGGTTCCCGTGGTCACGCCGTTTCATGACGGCGCCATCGACTTCATCGGCCTGCGCCGGCTGGTCAGCCACCTGCTGGAAAAGCACGTGGCCGGCATCATGGTCTGCACCACTACCGGGGAAGCCGCGTCACTGAGCCGCCAGGAACAACTGGCCGTGCTGGATGCGGTGCTGCAACTCGTGCCGGCGCAGCGCGTGGTGATGGGCCTGGCGGGCAACAACCAGCGTGAACTGCTGCAGTTCCAGAGCGAAATCCTCAAACGCCCGGTGGCCGGCTTGCTGGTGCCGGCGCCCAGCTATATCCGCCCCTCCCAGGCCGGCCTTGAAGCGTTTTTCCGCACGGTGGCCGACGCCTCCAGTGTGCCGATCATTCTCTATGACATTCCCTACCGCACCGGCGTGACCTTCGAACAGGCCACTTTGCTGAACATCGTCAAGCACACGCGAATCGTCGCGATCAAAGACTGCGGCGGCAACCTGGCGACTACCTTGGCGCTGCTCGCCAGTGGCGACGTGGAGGTGTTGTGTGGCGAGGATCTTCAAATCTTCAACGCGCTGTGCCAGGGCGCCAGTGGTGCGATTGCAGCCTCGGCCCATGTGCACACCGAAGACTTCGTGGCGCTGTACCAGCAGGTACGCGACAACCAGCTCACCGAGGCCAGGGCGACTTTTTTCAGATTAATGCCCCTGATCAACACCCTGTTCATGGAGCCCAACCCCGCGCCGGTAAAGGCTGCGCTGGCGATGCAAGGCTTGATCGCCAGTGAGCTGCGCGCGCCGATGCAAACCGCCAGCACTGGCGTTATAGAGCGGTTGCAGCAGGTTTCGATGCGCGGCGTTTAAACGTTAACACGCGCTCATGCGCCAAAAAAAGACATCCAACGGACCGCCCGGTTGCGACCGGCGCGATCCCGGCCTATGTTCCAAGCCATGCTTTGCATTTTGCTGTCCCTCCCCTACGCCTCTTCCGTACCAGGTGACGACATGCCCACGCTTTCCCGCCCCGCCGTACTCGAACTGATCGGCAACACGCCGCTGGTCAAGGTCAGCCGATTTGATACCGGCCTGTGCACGCTGTTCCTCAAGCTTGAATGCCAAAACCCCGGTGGTTCCATCAAGGACCGCATCGGCCTGGCAATGATCGACGCCGCCGAACGCGACGGCCGCCTGCGCCCCGGCGGCACCATCATCGAAGCCACCGCCGGCAACACCGGCCTGGGGCTTGCGCTGGTCGGCCGGGCCAAGGGCTACCGCGTGGTGCTGGTGGTGCCCGACAAGATGTCCACCGAAAAAGTCCTGCACTTGAAGGCCATGGGCGCCGAGGTGCATATCACCCGCTCCGACGTCGGCAAGGGCCATCCCGAGTATTACCAGGACGTGGCTGCGCGCCTGGCCAAGGACATTCCCGGGTCATTTTTTGCCGACCAGTTCAACAACCCGGCCAACCCGCTGGCTCACGAAACCAGCACCGCGCCGGAAATCTGGGCGCAAACCCAGCATGACGTGGACGCGATCGTGGTGGGCGTCGGCTCGGCCGGCACCCTCACCGGCCTGACCCGCTTCTTCAAACGCGTACAGCCGGAACTGGCCATGGTGCTGGCCGATCCGGTGGGTTCGGTGATGGCTGAATACAGCCGCAGCGGCAGGATGGAAACGCCGGGGTCGTGGGCCGTGGAAGGCATCGGCGAAGACTTCATCCCCTCGATTGCCGACCTCTCCAGCGTGCGCCACGCCTATTCCATCAGCGATGAAGAAAGCTTCGACCACGCCCGTCAACTGCTCAAGGCCGAAGGTATTCTCGGCGGCTCGTCAACCGGCACCCTGCTCGCTGCTGCGCTGCGTTATTGCCGCGAGCAGACCGAACCCAAACGCGTGGTCACCTTCGTCTGCGACACGGGCACGCGTTACCTGTCCAAGGTCTACAACGACCAGTGGATGAACGACGCGGGCCTGCTCCAGTACAAACACTACGGCGACCTGCGCGACCTGATCGCCCGCCGCTTCGAAGACGGCCGCGTGATCAGCGTGAGCCCCGACGATACCCTGCTCACGGCCTCCCAGCGCATGCGCCTGGCCGATGTCTCGCAACTGCCGGTGCTGGTCGAAGGCCGCGAACTGGTTGGCGTGATCGACGAGTCCGACATCCTGCTGGGGTTGCACCATGACGCCGCCGACTTCTCCATGATCGTTGCCAGCGCCATGACCGACACCTTGCAAACCCTGGCCCCGAGTGCCAGCCTGGCCGAACTGCAGGCGGAACTTGATCGCGGCCTGGTTGCCATCATTGCTGACGCCTCAGGGTTTTATGGCCTGATCACCCGCGTCGACCTGCTTAATCACCTACGGAGATCCCTTGCATGAGTCAGCCCGATAAAAGCGCCTTTGCCACCCGCGTGATCCACGCCGGGCAATCACCCGACCCGACCACGGGAGCGCTGATGCCGCCGATCTATGCCAACTCCACTTATCTGCAAGACAGCCCCGGCGTGCACAAGGGCTTTGACTATGGTCGTTCCCACAACCCCACGCGCTTTGCCCTGGAACGCTGCGTGGCCGACCTTGAAGGCGGCAGCCAGGCGTTTGCCTTTGCCTCCGGGTTGGCGGCGATTTCCACCGTGCTGGAACTGCTCGATGCGGGTGCGCATATCGTCTCCGGCAACGACCTGTACGGCGGCACCTTCCGCCTGTTCGACAAGGTGCGCCAGCGCAGCGCCGGGCACCGTTTCAGCTTTGTCGACTTGAGCGACTTGCAAGCGTTCGAAGCGTCGTTGCAAGACGACACACGCATGGTCTGGGTCGAGACCCCGAGCAACCCGCTGCTCAGCCTCACTGACCTGAGTGCCATCGCGCGAATCTGCCGCGACCGCGGCATCATCTGCGTGGCCGACAACACCTTTGCCAGCCCATGGATCCAGCGCCCGCTGGAGCTGGGTTTCGACATCGTGGTGCACTCCACCACCAAATACCTCAACGGCCACTCCGACGTGATCGGCGGCATCGCCATTGTCGGCCACAACCCGGAGCTCGCCGAGCGCCTGGGTTTCCTGCAGAACTCGGTCGGCGCGATTGCCGGCCCGTTCGATGCATTCCTGACGCTGCGCGGCGTGAAAACCCTGGCGCTGCGCATGGAGCGCCATTGCAGCAATGCCCTGGAGTTGGCCACCTGGCTGGAACAACAGCCGCAAGTTTCACGGGTTTATTACCCAGGCCTGGCCTCGCATCCCCAGCACGCACTGGCACGCAAGCAGATGCGCGGGTTTGGCGGGATGATTTCGGTGGATTTGAACAGTGACCTGGCCGGCGCCACACGCTTTCTGGAAAACGTGAAGATCTTTGCCTTGGCCGAAAGCCTGGGCGGCGTCGAAAGCCTGATCGAACACCCGGCGATCATGACCCACGCCAGCATCCCGGCTGCAACGCGGGCGCAACTGGGCATTGGCGATGGTTTGGTGCGCTTGTCGGTGGGCGTTGAGGACGTCGAAGATCTGCGGGCCGACCTGGCGCGGGCATTGGCTCTGATCTGACCCAATCACCCAAACAATAAAGCCCCACCTGTGGGAGCTGGCTTGCCTGCGATAGCATCACCTCGGTACATCTGAAGCACCGAGGTGTCTGCATCGCGGGCAAGCCCGCTCCCACAGGGTTTACGCGTCAGGCTGAGGTGATATTCGCCCGTGCCGCGTGCAGCTTTTTGTAGCTGTCGATCAAGCGCAAATGCCGATCCAGCCCTTCCAGCTTCATGCTGGTTGGCGTCAAGCCATAAAAACGCAGCGTGCCGTTGACCGAGCCGATCACCGCGTCCATGCGCTCATTGCCGAACATGCGGCGGAAGTTGGCCTCGTAATCCGCGAGTTCCAGGTCCTCGTCCAAGTGCATCTCCAACACCGCGTTCACCGCCTGATAGAACAGGCCGCGATCAACGGTGTTGTCGTTGTACTGCAGGAACATCTCCACGCACTCTTTCGCCTCCTCATACTGCTGCAAGGCGAGGTAGATCAGCAGCTTCAACTCCAGAATGGTCAGTTGGCCCCACGCGGTGTTGTCGTCGAACTCGATGCCGATCAAGGTGGTGATGTCGGTGTAATCGTCCAGCTCGCTTTCCACCAGGCGCTCAGCCAGTGCTTTGAGCTCGTCATCGCTGAGGCTGTGCACGTTGAGGATGTCGGCCCGGAAAAACAGCGCCTTGTTGGTGTTGTCCCAGATCAGGTCGTCCACCGGGTAAATTTCCGAGTAGTCCGGCACCAGGATGCGGCAGGCGGTTGCGCCGAGGTGTTCGTACACCGCCATGTAGGACTCTTTGCCCATGCCTTCGAGAATGCCAAACAGGATCGCGGCTTCCTGGGCATTCGAGTCTTCGCCCTGGCCCGAGAAATCCCACTCAACGAACTCGTAGTCCGACTGGGCACTGAAGAAGCGCCACGAGACCACGCCGCTGGAGTCGATAAAGTGCTCGACGAAGTTGTTCGGTTCGGTGACCGCGTGGCCTTCAAAGGTCGGCTGCGGCAGGTCGTTCAAGCCTTCGAAGCTGCGGCCCTGAAGCAATTCGGTGAGGCTGCGTTCCAGCGCCACTTCCAGGCTCGGGTGGGCGCCGAACGAGGCGAATACGCCGCCGGTGCGCGGGTTCATCAAGGTCACGCACATCACCGGGAATTCACCGCCCAGCGACGCGTCCTTGACCAGCACCGGGAAACCCTGGGCTTCCAGGCCTTGAATACCGGCAAGAATTCCCGGGTATTTGGCGAGCACTTCAGCCGGTACGTCCGGCAGGGCGAATTCGCCTTCGATGATTTCGCGCTTGACCGCGCGCTCGAAAATCTCCGACAGGCACTGCACCTGCGCTTCGGCCAGGGTATTGCCCGCGCTCATGCCGTTGCTGAGGTAAAGGTTTTCGATCAGGTTGGACGGGAAGTACACCACCTCGCCATCGGACTGACGCACGAACGGCAGCGAGACAATGCCGCGTTCTTCATTGCCCGAATTGGTGTCGAACAGGTGCGAGCCACGCAGCTCGCCATCGCGGTTGTAGATTTTCAGGCAGTAGGCGTCGAGGATTTCAGGCGGCAACTCGTCTTTGCGGCCCGGCTGGAACCAGCGCTCATCCGGGTAATGCACGAACGGCGCGTTGGCCAGCTCCTCACCCCAGAACTGGTCGTTGTAGAAAAAGTTGCAGTTAAGCCGCTCGATAAACTCGCCCAACGCCGACGCCAGTGCGCCCTCTTTGGTCGCGCCCTTGCCGTTGGTAAAGCACATCGGCGAGTGGGCGTCGCGGATATGCAGCGACCAGACGTTAGGCACGATATTGCGCCACGAGGCGATTTCAATCTTCATGCCCAGGCCCGCGAGAATGCCGGACATGTTGGCGATGGTCTGCTCCAGCGGCAGGTCTTTGCCAGCAATGTAGGTGCCCGCCTCAGAACTAGCACCAGGCATCAGCAACGCCTGGGCATCGGCGTCGAGGTTGTCCACCTCTTCAATCACGAACTCGGGCCCGGCCTGCACGACTTTCTTCACGGTGCAACGGTCGATGGAGCGCAGGATGCCCTGGCGGTCCTTGTCGGAGATATCCGCCGGCAACTCGACCTGGATCTTGAAGATCTGGTTGTAGCGGTTTTCCGGATCAACGATGTTGTTCTGCGACAGGCGAATATTTTCGGTGGGAATATTGCGCGTTTCGCAGTACAGCTTCACAAAGTACGCCGCACACAACGCCGACGAAGCCAGGAAGTAATCGAACGGACCCGGGGCTGAACCATCGCCTTTATAGCGAATGGGCTGGTCGGCAATCACCGTGAAGTCATCGAACTTGGCTTCAAGCCGAAGGTTGTCGAGAAAGTTGACCTTAATTTCCATGCGGGCACACCAGAACGAGCTAAACAAATTGGCCGCCATTATGAAGATTTTCGCCGGGAAGTCTCCGGGTTTTCCGAATTGGCTGCCGATCGGTGCTAACGTTCCCGCCAACCTCTCGTTGAACTTGCGCGCCCATGTCCATCACTGACAACCTCCTCGCCTTCACCTTCGCCGCCACTGTGCTGACGCTCACGCCGGGGCTCGACACCGCTTTGGTGCTGCGCACCGCCACGGTAGAAGGCAAGCGCCAGGCGCTGCACGCCGCCTTCGGCATCAACGCCGGCTGCCTGGTGTGGGGCGCGGCCGTGGCTTTTGGGCTGGGCGCGTTGATTGCAGTGTCGGAGGTGGCGTTCAACCTGCTCAAGTACTGCGGCGCCGCTTACCTGGCCTGGTTGGGCGTGAACATGCTGCTGCGCCCGCGCCGTTCACTGTCGTCGGCCAACGCTGACGCCAGGCCCGGCGGCAACTGGTTTTTCAAGGGCATGCTGGGCAATGTGCTGAACCCCAAGGTGGGGATTTTCTACGTGTCGTTCCTGCCGCAGTTCATTCCCCAAGGCCATTCGTTGATTGCCTGGACTTTCGGCCTGGTGAGCATTCACGTGGTATTGGGGCTGGCATGGTCGTTGGCGTTGATTGGCGCCACCCGGCCACTGTCTGGCTTCCTGCGCCGAGAAAAGGTCATCCAGTGGATGGACCGCACCACTGGCTTGATCTTTGTTGTATTTGCCGCGCGCCTGGCATTCAGCAAGCGCTGAGTGCCGGCTGTTTAGCCAACAACACCCACGCCACCACCACCGACATCGCCACCGCCACGGCGCCTGCCAGGTACACCGACCCTACCCCGGCGGCGCCGGCCAAAGCGCCGGCCAACGGGCTGCTGATCCCTAACGCAATATCGAGGAAGGCCACATAGGCACCCATGGCCAGCCCGCGCGTTTGCGGGGGCGCACGTTTGATCGCCTCGACACCAAACCCCGGGAACGCCAACGAATAACCGAAGCCGGTCAGCGCTGCGCCCAGGTAGGCCATCAGCGGTGAGCCTGCGCCCCAGATCAACAACTGCCCCGCCGCTTCGATCAGCACACAGACCAACGCGACGACTGCGCCACCGAGCTTGTCCGGCAGGTGCCCGAAGAAGATTCGCGCGCCAATAAATGCCAGGCCAAACGCGGTGAAGGCGAACGACGCGTTGCCCCAGTTCTTGGACGCAAACAGCAGCGCAATAAACGCTGTGATCAGCCCAAAACCGATGCTGGAAAACGCCAGCCCCAGGCCCGGCAACCACACTGTGCCCAGCACTTTGTAAAACGAGGTGCGCCGCTGGCTGGTGGGCGCAACGCCCTTGGCCCCCGCAACGATGGCAAAGGCGCACAGCGGCAACAGCAGGGTCGCGATACTGATTCCACTGAACCCCCACTGGCTATTGATCGCCACGCCCAACGGTGCCCCGAGCGCAAATGCGGCATAGATCGCAATGCCGATCCAGGCCATGACCTTGCCGGCGTTTTGCGGCCCGACCAGGCCCATGCCCCAGCCCATCGAGCCGGTGATGATCAGGCTTTCACCCAAGGCCAGCACCACGCGCCCGGCGAGCAGCACCCACACTGACAGCGCTGGTGTGTCGACAAACGCCAGCGACGCCAAGTACAGCACGCCGGAACTGGCCGCCACCAGCATGCCAATCAACATCGCGCGCTTGGGCCCACGCATATCGGCAAAATTGCCGGCCCAGGCCCGTGACAGCAACGCCGCGGCGAACTGCGCACCGACCACCATACCGACCACCAAGGTGCTCATGCCCAGCGTGTGGTTCAGGTGCAGCGGTAGTACCGGCAACTGCAGGCCGATGATCAGGAAACCGACGAACACCGCCAGGGTGATCGGCAGCAGTTTCAGCACGACATTTTGATTCATGAAAACCGCCTGTCAGAGGGTGAAGTAATCGCTTTGATCGAGGTCTGTCAGCAAGTCCGGGCCGCTGGGCACCCAGCCCAGCAGGTCGCGGGTATGCGCGCTGGAAACGGCCATGTCAGCCCCGGCCATCATCGCGAACCAACCAAAATGCTCACGCGGCCGAGCTTCCACCGGCACACCGAGGCGACGCCCGATCACTTCAGCGATAGCTTTAAATGGCACGGCCTCGTCCGCAACCGCGTGGTACACCGCTTGGCTGACGCCCTCCTCCAGCGCCAGGCGGTAGACCCGCGCCGCGTCGGTGCGGTACACGCCAGACCAGCAATTCTCGCCATCGCCAATATAGGCCGACACGCCCGTCTGCCGCGCCAGCCGAATCAAAATCGGCAGAAAACCATGGTCGCCCACTCCGTGCACCGACGGCGCCAGCCGCACGGTTGCCGCCCGTATGCCACGCTCAGCCAACAGCCGCGCGGCGGGTTCGGATTGACGTGGGGCGCCGGCGTTCGGCAAGTCACTCTCCAGCGCGCCGCGCGCCAGGCCCGACAGGCCTGAGGTCACGATCAGCGGCGTGTCCGAACCTTTGAGCACACTTTCCAGCGCCTCGATCACGCGACGGTCCTGCGCGCAGTTTTCGATGAACCGTGTGAAGTCATGGTTGAACGCGGTATGGATGACCGCGTCCGCGCCCCACGCCGCTCGGCGCAGAACATCCAGGTCATCCAGCGAGCCGCGCAGCACTTTCGCGCCGGTGGCCGCCAGTGCCTGGGCCTTGTCATCGCTGCGGGCTAAACCGGTGACCAGGTAGCCGGCGCCGATCAGGTCCTTGACCACTTCGGAGCCCACCCAGCCGGTGGCTCCCGTGACAAATACATGCATGAGGTGACTCCTGTTAGCGCAAGCGGATCGAGAGTTCGATGTCATCGGCAAAGGGTACAGACAGATAGCCGTTCGCAGGCTCGCGTACGTGCGCCAGGTAATGCGGGCAATAGTCGGTATTGTCGGCTATCACCAGCGCGCCGGGCCGCAGGTGTTTTTCCACCAGGTTCAACACGTCGCCATACAGGCTCTTGGCGCCATCGAGCAGCAGCAGGTCGACCGCTTCCGGCAGGCCCGTGGCCAACGTCACCAAGGCATCGCCTTCGCGGATTTTAATCAGGTCACTCACGCCGCCCTGAATGAAATGCTCGCGTGCCAGGGCGATCTTCGAGGGCTCGAACTCGCTGCCAATCAACACGCCGCCACCGTTGTCGCGCAACGCGGCGGCCAGGAACAAGGTGGACAGGCCAAACGACGTCCCAAACTCCACGATAGCCTGCGCCTTGGTGCTGCGCGCCAACAGGTACAGCAAGGTGCCGGTGTCGCGGGAGACCGGCAGCCACAAGTCTTTGAGCATCGTGTAGAGCGCAAGGTAGTCGGTTTTGCTGTGCATCAGACGGTCGCGTTCTTCACGCGATACGTTGTTGATGAGAGGGCTGGTGGCCGCGTTGGCTTGTGCGTAGAGGCGTTCGATCAGGGGCGCCATTGGCGCGGTGGTCAGGGTCGACATGATTGATTTCCGTGAGGTTGGGACTAAGATGCGACTAATTCGTCGCATTAAAAGTATGCGAGTGATTCGTCGCATTCGCTATTCGCGTTAGCCCCGCTGCTGGAGCCCCAGATGACAACCCGCCAGACCGCCCGTATTTCCTCACGCAAACAGCCACAACAAGCGCGTTCCACCGAGCTGGTGGCGGCGATCCTGGAAGCGGCTATTCAGGTTTTGGCCAAGGAAGGCGCCACGCGTTTCACCACCGCGCGGGTGGCAGAAAAGGCCGGTGTGAGTGTCGGTTCGGTGTACCAGTACTTCCCCAACAAGGCGGCCATCCTGTTCCGACTGCAGAGCGATGAGTGGCAGCAGACCACGCAGATGCTGCGCGACATTCTGGATAAAACCGACGTTGCGCCGCTTGAGCGCCTGCGCACCCTGGTGCATGCGTTTATCCATTCCGAATGCGAAGAAGCGCAGATGCGCGTCGCCCTGAGCGACGCCGCGCCGCTGTACCGCGACGCGCCCGAAGCCGTGGAAGTGCGCGCGGCAGGTCAGCGCGCCTTTGAGACGTTCATGCTTGAATTGCTGCCCGACGTGCCTGCTGAACGCCGTGCACTGGCCTGCGATTTGATCCTGACCACGCTCAGTTCGGTGGGTAAGGATTTTTCCGGCAGCCCACGTACGGCGGCAGAAATATCTGTTTACGCCGATGGAATGGCTGATATGTTTCGCGCCTATGTAAACGCACTCAATCAGCTGTAAAGCACTCATCTCCAGCAAAGGAATGCCCATGAACTTCTTCAAGAAGTTGTTCGGTACTGCCAAAAAACCCGACGCCGAAGCGGCCCTGCCCGCGCCGACTGAACCTGTTGAGCCGGTTGAAACTGCAGCAGATGCAGCCAATATCGCAGCGCGCCTTGCCAGCGGTGAATGCCTGGACCGTCACTGGCAGACCGTGGGGAGCGTGGAGCAGGACGTGCTGACGTACATGATCAGCCCAAGCTTTACCGGCGGTCCTCATTGGCCCTCCACCCGCCAGGCGTACCGTGTGGTGCGCCGTGATGAATCCATCGTCCTCGCCACCGAAGGCCTGTCCGACCCCTTCGATGATGCAGAAGGGCTGGGCAATGGGTTTGAGATGGAATTGTTCCTGGAAACGCCGGATATTCCCGACGACGCCCGTGGCGCGCCGGGTGATGTCGACCCTTTGCGCCGCAGTTGGGCGTTCGAACTGCTCGAACACGTCGCCAAGACCGTGGCCAACGCGGGCGGCATTACCCACCAGCTGGACACTCACGGCGTACTGTCTTTGGAACTGCCTGGATTCAGCCTGTCACATCAAATGAGCGATCAAGTGCCCAAGCTGTTCGTCACCGAAGACGACGCCACCGGGGTGCTGCTCGGTGGGCCGCAACCAGACTTCCCTACCCGCCTTGAAGACATGCCGCTGTCGCCAGTGCGACTGGTGCCGGTGGTGTTGATTACCGCGTCGGAGCTTGAGTATGTGCGTACAGGTGGGCGTGCGGCGCGAGAGGACCTGGTGGCGCGTTTGAACGCCGCTGGCGTAGGGCATACCAGCGCCTTGTATCGCGAAAGCGTGGTATGAGGGGACGTTGCGCCGCCGTGACGATTGTTTAACGAAGCCATAACTGAAGGTACACAAACGGCGATTTAACGCACCTGCGCGTGGTGGGAGCATCGGCAACCATGATTTCGCTATTGCGTGTGTTCTCTCGCCACCTGCAACCTTGCTTCCCGAAGGCGCAAGCGCGTCCCTGTGAAAACCCGCTGTTCAATATCATCCTGGCCTTCTGGGCGCTGTGGCATTGCCGTCATGCGCGTCCGCCCGATGCACCCCTCTGATCAAGTTGAAACGCCTCGCCGGCATTCATTTTTCAGAAGGATCATTCCATGACCGCAGCCATGCGCCCTGTCATCGGTGCTGCCCAGCGCAGCGCTTCGTATTACACCGCCAGCCTCAACGACGCTACCCAATACCCGACCCTGCAAGGCCAGGTCAGCGTTGACGTGGTGATTATCGGCGGCGGCTTCACCGGCGTTGCCAGTGCCGTCGAGCTGGCTGAACGCGGGCTCAAGGTCGCCATTGTCGAAACCAACCGGATCGGCTGGGGCGCCAGTGGGCGCAATGGCGGGCAAGTCACCGGCAGCCTGTCGGGCGATGAGGCCATGCGCGCGCAAATGCGCAACCGCCTGGGCACGCAGGTCGACGACTTCATCTGGCACCTGCGCTGGCGTGGCCACGAGATCATCGAGCAACGCGTGAACAGGTACGCAATCGACTGCGACCTCAAGCACGGCCACTTGCACGCGGCGATGAAGCCCTCGCACCTGAGCGAACTGCGTGCTTTCCACGATCAAGCCCAACGGCGCGGCATGGGCGATCAGGTCAGTCTGCTCGATCAGGCCGCCATGCGTGAGCATCTGGACAGCCCTCTGTACCTCGGTGCGCTGAAAAACACGCGCAACCTGCACGTGCATCCACTCAACCTATGCCTGGGCGAAGCCCGCGCGGCGCACAGCCTGGGGGCGTTGATTTTTGAGAACTCCGAAGTGCTGGAAATCGTGCACGGCGAGCAGCCTGGCGTGCTCACCGCCCTTGGCCGCATCGACGCGCGCCAGGTGCTGCTGGCCGGCGACGTGTACCACAGGCTCGAACCCAAACAGCTCAAGGGCAAAATCTTCCCGGCCATGGGCGGCATTGTCACGACCGCGCCGCTGGGCGCGCTGGCGCAGCAGATCAACCCACAGGACCTGGCGGTGTACGACTGCCGGTTCGTGCTCGATTACTACCGCCTGACGGGCGATGGGCGCTTGCTGTTCGGTGGCGGCGCGAACTATTCCGGGCGCGACTCACGCGACATCGCTGCGGAGCTGCGCCCGTGCATCGAGCGTACGTTTCCCGCATTGAGGGGGGTAGACATCGAGTTCCAGTGGAGTTGTGCGATGGGCATTGTGATCAATCGCATCCCGCAGCTGGGCAAGCTCTCAGAGAATGTCTGGTACTGCCAGGGTTACTCGGGGCATGGCATCGCCACCAGCCACATCATGGGCGAGATCATGGCCGAAGCGCTGACCGGCACGCTGGAAAAGTACGACACCTTTGCCGGCTGCGCACACATCAAGGTGCCGCTGGGCGATGTGTTCGGCAACCCGATGCTGGCGGTGGGCATGTGGTACTACCAGATGCTCGAGAAGCTGCGCTGACCCACTCAGGGTTGAGCGGGTTGCTTGCGGTACAGGCCCGTGAAGTAGTCCGGGCTGTCCGGCGCCGAGTTACGTTCGATCACCGCGAAGTTTTTCACCCGTTGGATGTGGTACGGACCAACGCGCTGCGACGCCAGCGGCTCGCGCACGATAATCAGGTTTTCGGTTTCCATCGGCACCGTATAGTGCGCCGTCGCGGTCGCTTTTGCGCTCGCGGTGTCTTTGAGGGTGAGGGTGATTTCTGCCAGTAGCGGCGCATCCAGAGCATCCTTGCTGAAATTGGGGGCCGCAGTGTAAGGGCAAACGGCGCCGGGTTCGAACAAATCCCTGTTGGCATGCCTGCAATCGCTGATATGTTCGCTCCAGATCAGCAAAAGGATGGGCCATGGAACCGTTAGCGACAAACGCAGCATTGGTAATCATCGACATGCAACAGGGCATGCACCATCCCAAGCTTGGGCGCCGCAACAACCCAGAGGCCGAGTTGCACATGCAGCAGCTTCTGGGCGCCTGGCGGCAGTCGCAACGTCCGGTCGTGCATGTCCGGCATATGTCGCGCACACCCGACTCGGTCTTTTGGCCAGGCCAGCCAGGCTGTGAATTCCAGGAAGCGCTGGCCCCGCTCGCGCATGAGCAGGTGCTGGAGAAAAACGTGCCGGATGCGTTCGCGGTCACCGGCCTGGAGCGCTGGCTGCAGATGCGCGCGATCAGGCAGTTGGTGATCGTCGGCGTGATCACCAACAACTCCGTCGAGTCTACGGCGCGGTCCGCCGGCAACCTGGGCTTTGACGTGATCGTGGCTGCAGACGCTTGCTATACATTCGATCAAACCGACTTGTCGGGGCGGCTCTGGCCTGCCGAGGATGTGCATGCGCTGTCGCTGAGTAACCTGGCGATGGACTACGCCAGGGTCATGCAAACACTCGATATTCTTGCCGCTGCTTAAGCGGCAAAAATGCCCGCGTTCACCAGCATTTCAACCAGTCCCTGGGGCCATACCGTGTCCTTGGTCGAGCGCAACGCCCGAGCGGACCACCAGTGATGGTCCGCCATCACCTGCGTCTCTTGCGGCGTCCACTCTGCCCTGGAAAGCGCCTCGCTCGCGACGTGAACGATAAAGTAGTGCTCAATCGCCAATACCGTTTCACCGCTGGGCAGCATCAACTCAAAGCTGCGTTGTGCCACAGGCGCTTGAACAGCGCTGACCACAATGCCCGTCTCCTCGCGCAGTTCACGGATGGCTGCCGCGTGGAAGGTTTCGCCCGCCTCGACGCCGCCGCCGGGCGTGGCCCAGTAATCCCGGCCGGCCAGGGCGCCGTCTTTATGCACAAACCTGAACAGCAGGACTTCACCCGCCGGGTTTATCACCAACAATCGTGATGCCTTGCGCTCGCGCATTCGCTTTATTCCTTGTTTGAAACCGGGTGCTGATGGGCTTGCAGATAGCCCCGTAACAGCAGCGTGGTCTGCTGCTCAAGTCCGGCTTCGAACGCGGGCGATGCGTTGCCTTCGAGCAGGGTCCGTACCGGGCCGACGATAGCGCTCAGGGAAATCCCGGCGGTCAGGATCGGGGCTTCGAAATGCGCATCCGGCGCCGTCTCCAGCATGGCGGCGATCACCGCTACCATGCGCTTATTGATGCGGGCGACCAATTCGGCACCGCCCCGCTCGCCCGCAATGGCATACAACGCCTTGGAAATGCCCTGGTCGCGCAACTTGGCGGTGACCAGCGCGCTGACCAGGCCGCACGCCATTTCCGCCACCGGCCTGCCCTGGTGCCGGCCGCACGCCAACTCGACCGCCTCGGCCACCCACTCGAGGTGTTTTTGCAGTACGGCGGCAAGCAGCGCGTCGCGGTTGGGGTAGTACTGGTAGAGGCTGCCCACCGACATGCCGGCGCGCTCAGCCACTCGGGTGGTGGTGCAGCGGATCAGGGCGAGGCCGTCGAAGCCGGCGTGAACCACATCGACACCAGCGACTTCTACGGGCCGCATATCACCAATCAGCTGATTCGCGAGGCGCTGCACCCTTACCGCGATGACCTCACCCTCGTCACCAAGATCGGCGCCCGCCGTGACAGCGAAGGTGGCTGGCATGCCGCGCCTTCCAGGGAAGCGCTGATACAGGCCGTGCATGACAACCTGCGCAACCTGGGCCTGGATGTACTGGACGTGGTCAATTTCCGCGCGTCCCACAACCTGATGGGCCCCGGCGAAGGCTCGAACGAAGCGCCACTGACCGCGCTGGCAGAACTGCAACAGCAAGGCCTGGTGCGCCATATCGGCATCAGCAACGTGACGCCGACGCAGGTGGCCGAGGCGCGCAACATCGTTAAGTTCGTGTGCGTGCAGAACCTGTACAACATCGCGCACCAGCACGATAACGCCCTGATCGACGAGCTGGCACAGCAAGGCATTGCCTACGTGCCGTTCTTCCCACTGGGTGGTTTTACGCCGGTGCAGTCATCGACACTGACGCGTGTGGCAGAGCGGCTGGGCGTGACGCCCAAGCAGCTGGCGCTGGCGTGGCTGCTGCGCCGCTCACCGAACATTCTGCTGATTCCCGGCACCTCGTCGGTGGCGCACTTGCATGAAAACCTGGCGGTGGGCGCACTTAAATTGACCGATGAGACTGTCGCTGAGCTGAATGCCATCGCGCACTGAGCCACGCGCTATGTGGGCACCCCGTCATCGAGCCGGCGTGCCCTTTCGCCAAGTCGTTCGACCAGCCTGACCAAATAGCCGTCCGGGTCCTGTACAAGAAACTCACGCTGCCCGACCTCGACCTCACCGGCCCTGTACCAAACATCCTTGCAGGGCTTGAACACGGGATACGCCGCAGCATCCAGCCGCTCAATCACCGGACCTACCGCCGCGACATCAATCTGCAGATTCATACCGCGCCCCAACGGCAGGTCCAATGCCGCCGTTTGCCATTGATTGGCGCGCGGGTCGATTTGCTCGAGCATCACCTGCGCGCCGTTGAGGTCAAGGTAGGCAAACCCTTCGTCCAAGCGTTGGTAAGCCACGTTAAAGCCTACCCATGACACCCAGAATTCGAGACTGGCATTCAGGTCAGTGACCATCAATTCCGGGACCAGCTTATTTCTTTGCATCATCATCCTGCGTCCAGTGTGGAGGTCAGCAACTGCGCGAGCTTCTTGCGCAGGTCACCGTGCTGCTCTTCAGCGTAAGGCGGTGCCGTTTTCCAGTCGTAGAACCATACGGGCATCGTGCGCTTGTCGTCCGGCTCCGTGGAGTAGCGAGGGAAAATATGGCTGTGCAACTGCGGTTCCGAGTTTCCCAGAATCTCGTAATTAATGCGCAACGCATCGGTGGCGGCCAACAGGGCATCGCCGATGCGCGCCATGTCGAGCAGGTACGTAGCGCGCGCGTTGGCGTCCAGGTCATTGAGGCTGGCGACCACGGGATCGGGCAGCAGCAGGCAGTAACCTGGCAAAAACTGTACGTCGCCCATGACTGCCCAACCCGAGGCCATGCGGCAGATAACCTTGTCGTTGGCACCCTTGCGGGCCCGTTCTACGCGGTGTGAAATCAGCGGCATGCATTGTCCTTAATGACGCGGGGAAGAAAGCAGCAGGCTATGTGAAACAGACGCATCCATGCAAACATTGGCCGGGCTAACCCTGTCAGCCCAGCAACCGAACGGGCGCACGCCATGCCGACTGAGGAGTGACTCCGATGGACAGTGCAATGCAGCCATTCTACGAACTGACCAAGCACTGGCCTTGGCGGCGGTTCAGGCAGGCGGCAACATCGCCGCCCTGCAAGCCATCCTCAAGCGTCGATAACCCGCGGCGGTCAGCAAGCCTTTTCCAGCAGCACCGGCGATAGCCCGACCTGCAACAAGTACGCCTCCAAGGATTCGACACTGCCTGACGAAACAATCGCGCCGATATAGCCATCCGGACGCACCAGCACCCACTCGCCAGGCGCCAGTTCATAAGCGTCTTGAAACTGCCCTTGGTCATCGATTAGCTCACCGTGTGCGCCGATGAGGTGGATATGCAGCCCGGCCCGAGGCGACACCAAGCCGGGTGCAACGCCGTATCCCAACAGCGTCCAATGCGGCCCCTTGAACAGATCAAACAGGCGCAGTGATTGCCCGCCGGCGCCGCGAAGCCCCGCATCCGGCGCACGGTTGCCGACGCGTTCGGCGTGCCCCAGCGCGAGTGACGATTGCGGGTAGCCCAGGTCGAGTTGATGCACTTCCCTGCCCCGGCGCATGTCGCCGCGTTGCATGCCCTGGAGCAACTGGGTCGACAAGCCCAGCACCGCAGCGGCTATCGGGCGCCGCTCTTGTTCATAAGTGTCGAGCAGCGTTTCAGGTGCACCGTTGGCCACAGCCGCCAGTTTCCAGCCCAGGTTGTAGGCATCCTGCACGCTGGTATTAAGCCCCTGGCCGCCGGTGGGTGGATGAATGTGCGCAGCGTCGCCGACCAAAAACACCTGCCCGAAGCGGTAGTGATCGGCCAAGCGGGCATTCATGCTGTAGGCCGACGCCCAGGACACGGCGTGCACTTGGATGTCATCGCGCCCGGTACGCTTTGCGATGAAGGCCGTCAGCCCTTGTGCGCTGAGGTCGACCTGAGCCTGGAGCGCAATCGGCGCCTGAATCTGGAACAGCTCGGTGCCCGCCAGAGGGCACACGGCGACCTGCCGTAGCAGATCGCCTTCGCCGAAGCGGTGCCAGCAGTCGCGCCTAAGCCCTGACAACTGCACATCGGCGACCAGCGCACGCGCGCCCAGCGTCTTACCCGGAAAGCCGATTTCAAGAGCGTGACGCACAAAACTGCGGCCGCCATCGGCGCCCACCAGCCAGCGCGCGCGCACCGATTGCGTACCTGCCGCGCTGGCCAGCTGTACGCTGACGCCCTCGTCATCCTGCTCGAATCCCACCAGTTCGCAACCAAACTCCGGCCGGTGCCCTAGCTCGAGCAGGCGTTCGCGCATCACGCGCTCGGTCAGAAATTGCGGCACCATCAACGGTTGTTGATACGGCTCGGCCGCCGTCGAGGCGTTGCGCTCGATGGAATCGGCATCGGTGTAGCTGCCATCGTCGCGGTAGCGCCGCTCAGTCGGATAGACTCCACCCACAGCGAACAGGCGATCCAGAATCCCGAGGTCTTCGAAAATTTCCTGTGACCGCGGCTGAATGCCCTTGCCACGCGAGCCGTGAAAAGGCTCGGCGTTTTTCTCGACCAGGCGGAACGTGATACCCCGTCGCGCCAAGTCGATCGCCAGGGTCAGGCCGGCCGCACCGGCACCGCAAATCACTACATCGACAGCGCATCGCTTGTTCATACGGATCACCTATATGTGCAATACGCACATATTATGACGGAGAAACACAGTGTCAACAAAAAGCGTGCAAAACGCACATATGAGCGCACAACTGCGTGACTTGCACGGCTCGCTCGTGGAGATCGTTGGGGTGATGAACCGCCCCCAGCGTGACGAAGCAATGGTGCGCGAGGCCGGGATTTCCCTGGACCGCGCGCTGTTTCCGCTGCTGGTGCTGGTTGAACGGTTGGGTCCGATTGGCGTGGTCGAACTGGCCGACCGCGTGGGCCGCGACTACACCACCGTGAGCCGCCAAGTGGCGAAACTGGAAAGTCTTGGCCTGATCCTGCGCAAGGAAAGCGCCGTGGACCGGCGTGTACGCGAGTCAGTCATCACCGAAAAAGGCAAGGCCATGACCGACCGCGTGGATGACGCCCGCGAGCGCATGGGCGTGTCGATCTTCTCGACCTGGGAGGAAGGCGATTTCGAAAACCTGGTACGCCTGATGCGTAAATTCGCCGAGGACATCAAGAACGATTCGATACGGGCCACCAAAGGTCTACGCTGACACCCCACGGGCAAGGGTCACCAGGGTAACGTCACGCCGTGACGATTCGTGAACGTCAGGCCCGGCACACCGGCGTGCTTCCACGATTTCCACCACCAGCGGGCTGCGTTCGCCGATTTCGAGCCGCGCACCGGGGCCGCCCATTCGCGTGCGCCCCCCGCCGGGCGCGGCCAGCAGATAGCTACCGCGCCATCAATCGAGTGAGCGGGCGCTGCCGCTCGCAATCCCAGAACAAAAGCTATTTTTGTTGTACACAAAATATTTCTAAAGATTTACCGCCTCCGAGCCGAAACAAGCAGTGATAGCAAATCGCCGTCTCGCTGATAGAGACGATGATTTGGTCGCCCTCCCTGCCGATGGTCGTCTCGATGAAGATAAAAAATAAGCTGGTACTCGCGTTCGTCTCCGTGGCCTTTATCCCGGTCAGCCTGGTCGCGCTGATCTGCGTGATGAACACACGAACCCAGGCGGTGGAGCAATTCATCGACGGCAGCACCCGTGAAATACGCCAGATCGATGGCAACATCCGGCAATTCTTCGATGGCACCTTGCAAAACGTCGATCAGATGTCCGCTGATCCTGTATACACTTCGCTGAACACGCTCAAGGATTACCGGCCTGCCAATGCGGCCAGCCAACCGCTGCCGGCCCAGGCTCAGCAGGTCATCGACCAATTCGCGCGCTTCGGCGCCACCCACCCTTCGGCGGCCATTTTGTCCATCGGCCTGGAAGACGGCACCTACGCCAAATGGCCCGATGACCCGCAACTGTCCCAGTACGACCCTCGTACCCGCCCCTGGTACAAGGCCGCGATGGCCAGCCCCAACAAAACCGTGCGCACCCCCGCTTACTATTACGACAAGGATGACGTGGCCCTGGTGGGCACCGCACGCGCGCTGCTGGACACCACCGGCAAGGCCAAGGGCGTGTTCGTGGTGAGTGTGTCGCTGAAGAACCTCACCGAATTGCTCAAGAGTATCAAGCTGGGTGAAAGCGGCTACGTGATGCTGATCGAAGACGGCGTGGTGCTGGTCGACCCGCGCGATGCCGCGCACAACTTCAAGCCGCTCAAAGCGCTCGGCGCGCCTTACGCGCATCTGGCCGAAACGGCCCAGGGTTCCACCGAGGTGGTCATCGACGGCGTGCGCTACATGGCCAACGTCTGGACCTCGCCCGGCCTCGGCTGGCGCTACGTCGGGCTGATCGAATACAACGAGGTGATGGCGGCTGCCACGCGCATGACGTACCTGACCGCAGCCATTGTGGCGGTGCTGGTGTTGATCTTCGGGCTGATTGCAGCGGCGTTTTCCAAGGTGATCGTCAAACCGATCGGCCAGGTCAGCACCGGTTTGCAGTCCATTGCCCAAGGCGAAGGCGATCTGCGCCATGAATTGCAGGTGCAGGGCAAGGATGAAACCGCCGAACTGGCTGGCTGGTTCAACAAGTTTCTCGCCGCTATCCGTCAGCTGATCCAGCATATCGGCGCGGCCTCGACCAACTTGCAGGACGCGTCACGGGTCAACAGCCAGGTGGCGCACAACATGAACGACGCCGCTGGGCGCCAGCGTGAGGCAGTGGAACTGGTGTCCACTGCGTTCAACGAAATGGTCGCCACCGCCAACGAGGTCGCGCGCTCCTGCAGTGGCGCTGCCGAGTCTGCCGAGAACGGCCATCGCCGCGTGGCCGAGGGCAAGCAACAGATCGAAGTCACCACCGATAACGTCAATCGACTGGGCCGCCGCCTGACCGAATCGTCCCAGGCGATGGTCGAGCTGGAAGCCGGCAGCCGAAGCATCAACCAGATCCTCGGCACCATTCGCGCCATCGCCGAACAGACCAACCTGCTCGCGCTCAACGCGGCGATCGAAGCGGCCCGCGCCGGTGATCAAGGCCGAGGATTTGCCGTGGTGGCCGATGAGGTACGCGCGTTGGCCAAGCGCACTTCGGACTCCACTGGCGAGATCGAGCAACTGCTCGGCACCCTGGGCAGCAAGACCGAGGAAGTCACGCAAAAGATGAGCAGTTGCCTGGACCTGTCACGCGCCAGCGTGTCGTCGATTGAAAGCGCGCGAGACAGCTTTGAGGGCATTCAGCTGTCGGTGAATGAAATCCGCGACCAGAACCTGCAAATTTCCGCCGCCGCCGAGGAGCAACACAGCGTCGCCGAAGAGATCAACCGGCACATCCAGCAGATTTACGACGAGGCGCGATTGGTCGAAAGCCTGGCCAACTCAGCCCAGGATGATTCGGGGCGATTGGCAGGTTTGTCGGATGAGTTGAACGCCTTGGTGGGACGCTTCAAGTCCTAAAGCGTGCGGCGCTGGAAGTCTGCAATCTGGTGCCACATCGCCGCCGGGTTGGAATACATCGGGAAGTGCCCGCACCGGGCAATCGGCGCCAGCCGCACGCCATGGACGCTTGGCTGCGCGGCCGAAATGCTGTTCTTCGGCAACGGCAAGGAACAGCCAGAGGTGGCGAATCAGGCGAAAGTTCATCATAGGCTCAGCGCCAATATACCTATCTAGCCTGCGGTGAAACCATCCAGCTGACAAAGGCCTGCAGGCGCGCGGAAAACGCCGCGCATTCGGCACTCGGGTTACGCGCCTCAAACAGGAAGTAGGCGATCTGGACACGCATCGACGGGTAATGCTGCACGAACAAAGCCACATGCTCTTCCAGGGTTTGCGGCCAGCCTGACGCGTCCGCCGCGCGCAACGTGTGCGTCGCCCGAATCAACTTGCGCGCCGCTTCGCGTTGCAGGCGAAGTCGCTCGGGTGGCGAGCTGGCGTGTTCGATGCGTGTGAGGTAACCGCTCAACACCGGCTCGAAGTCACCATTGAGCGCCAAGGCGATGTCACGTGAGGGCCGAAACGGCTCGAAGCGCAGCGACAGATCATCGCCCCACACGCAACGGCAATGGTGCTTGAGCCAGAAGCCCCAGCGGTTGCGGTTCTCGGGCGCCAGCACCGCGGCGCGGTGGCCGATGTCGAAGTCGATCTTGCTCACCACCTCGTGCCGTTGCTCCAGGGCCTGGCGCAGCTGCTCCAACGCCTCGAGTACGTGCGCATCCGGCGGATTAGTCAGCACCAGCGTCACATCAAGGTCGGACTCGCCTGGGCTGGCATCGCCCCTCGCGACGCTGCCGTAGAGGTAAAGGCTGTGCAAGCCCAGCCCTGCGCCTGCCAGAGACTCGCACACGTCGGCCAGCAGCGGTTGGAATTGAGTTTGAATGGGCGCATTGGCAATGGTCAGCACACAGCCATTGGCATCGATACCTGGAGGCGCGCTCATGGGCGATGCACCTCAATCACCAAGCCTTCCGACTCACTGGGCACACAGAAATGGCGCGTGATCAGGTCGAACTCGGCGTCCGTGGCGGCAAAATCATGCTCGCCCTGAGCATTGCGCGCATGCAAGCGGGCGCGGCAGGTGGCGTCGTCCAGTTCCAGGTAATGCAGGCGGTGCGCCGCTTGAGCCGCTTGCGCCAGGCCCAGCAACCATTCACGGTTGGCCAGTGTGTTCGCCGGGAAATCGAGCACCATATTGATGCCTGATTGCAGCAGTTTGATCACCAACGGCCCCACCACCGCGCGAACACGCTGGGCGCAGCGCAGGTAATCGGCAATCGACAGAATCTCACCCGGATAGAGCTGCGCCAGCCACTGGTCTTCGCTGAGCACCAGGGCGGCGTGCTCGGCGGCCAGGGTTTGAGCCAGGGTGGATTTGCCGGAGGCAATCTTGCCGCACAACAGATGCAGGGTTGGCATGGAACGGTTCGTTATGTCGGGCCACGCAGCATGCCATTTTTCACGCCGAACGACGCTGCCAATACTCATAAAATGCCAGCGCCGCGACGTTCTTGTCTTTGGCTTCCAGCATGATGTCGAAGCGCTCGAGAAACTGCAGCGCGTAGTCATTGGTCCAGCAGTTCCACATTTGCGCGCTGTGGGCGTACAGATCGCGCTTGGCGACCACCTTCAGGAGCGCGTCCATTTCCAGCTTGTGCTCGGCGTCAAACCCCAGCGCTTGCAGGCTTTCCTGGGGCTGGGAGTAATGCATCGTCGGGCGTACGCCGCGCCAGCTTTCGATAACGCGGGCAACCCGTGGCGAATCGGGGTCGATGTATTCGTCTTCGTTGATCCAGCAGTGATGAATGTCCAGCACCACCGGGGCCAGGTCGGCGACTTGCAGACAGTGGTCCAGGCCGTAGGTTTTTTCGTCGTTTTCAAAGGTGATGCAGTTACGCGCCACCTCGGACAAGCGTGACCACACCGCGCGGGTGCCTTCAACGCCCAAGCGGCCGGCGATGTGGACGTTGCACTTGAGGTCCTGAAAGCGGCGGCCGTAGCCCATCATGCGGATCATGTCGGCGTGGTATTCGAACTCGGCCACGCTGTTTTCCACCACGCCGGGATTGTCCGAGCCCAGCACGCAATATTGCCCAGGGTGAAAGGACAAACGGATATCCGAGGCGCGAGCCAGGTCGCCGATGGCGGCGAACCCCTCGCTCAACTGACGCACAAGGGCCGGGTCTTTGTAGACATCCGCCACTTTCGGGTGGCTGTAAAACGGCAGCAGGTCACTGCTCAAGCGCAGCATGCGCAGCGTCGCAGGCAGCTCGGCGACATACGTCAGCAGGCGCAATTGCGCTGCGAGGTTGTGGGTCACCACCTCGACCAATTTGCTGCGCGCGACCTGAGGTTCGACGCTCTCCATCCAGCGCAAAGTGGTGGTACGCGGGTTGTAGGGGCCTTCGATTAACTTGAGCGCACTGGCTGACGGCAGGCGTTCAGGGTGCTTGTACTGGCAGGCAAAGCCGATGCGAGGATGGGTCATGGAAAGGCCAGGTAATGAGTGAGCGTGAGGGCAACAGAATGTTAGGCGCATGGCGCCGCTAAGGGTTCATTCAACCCGCGTCGTGCGTGAATCAAGTTGAATCCCGGTTTCACCTGGCGGTCACCTATAAGGAACGATAACGCAATGGAGGTGATGATGAACCTTGCAATGACACTCTGCAGCCTGTTTGCCGGCTGGATGGCAATTGTGTTTTCCATGACGTGGGGCCTGTTGCGCGTCCTGCGCTGGCACCATGCTTAGCACCCCCGACGGGCGCTACTTTGTGGTCAAGGGTCAGCTGTGGCGTTGCACCAACCCCGAGCTGGATGAAGCCACGCGACAGCGCTGGGTCAACGCTTTGATGGACGCGCGCCGCGCCGTCAAGTCGGCCAAGGCCAGCGGCGACGCCAGCCAATTGCGGGCGGCTCGCCAGCAGGTGCAGCAGGCCAAGGTCGCACTCGGTGAGCGTGGCCCGGTGTGGTGGCGTGATGGCAGCCCGGACTACAACCGTTACCGGGTGGCCAATACGCCGTATGCGGCGTGGTTTGAAAAACATCTCGACACGAAGCCCCACTGAACTTTCTTACAAATGCCAGGCTCCTTTCCTATGCGAAGTCACCGTGCCCTGATCCCAGGGTGCTGAACGATAAGGAGCCGCCACCGCATGACTACCCTCCCCGCCTATCCCACCGTCAGACCTGGCCCGCTGCACTCGATCTTGCTGGCCGGCGCCGTGCCATTGTTTTTGGGTGCCTTGCTCAGTGACATTGCCTACGGCCAAACCTACCAGATCCAGTGGGCCAACTTTGCGTCCTGGCTGATCGCCGGCGCGCTGGTGTTCAGTGGCTTTGCGCTGTTGTTTGCGCTGTTCAACCTGCTGCGCGCCGAACGCAAGGCCGGGCGCCCAGCGGCTTATTTCCTGCTGCTGCTGGCGACCTGGGTGCTGGGACTGGTCAACGCCTTTCAGCACGCCAAGGACGCCTACGCGATGATGCCTGGCGGCCTGATCCTGTCGGTGATCGTCACGGTGCTGGCCATCGCCGCAACGTGGATCGGCCTGACTAACCTGCGCTCGGGAGTTGCCCAATGAAACCATTCCACACCCTGAGCGTATTGAGCGCCGCCCTGTTGCTGACCGCCTGTGGTGGCGAAGGCGACAAAACCCAGGCCCGCGGCCCCGACCCGAAATTGCCCGAGCAACAAAGCAGCCTGTTGCCGAGCATGAAAATTGCCGAGCCCGCGCCCTGGGGCGAGCAGAAACCCAAGGTGCCCGAAGGCTACAGCGTTACCGCCATTGCCACCGACCTGGCTATCCCGCGCCAGACCCTGGTATTGCCCAACGGCGACATCCTCGTCGCCGAAGGCCGTGGCGGCAGCGCGGCCAAGCTCAAGCCCAAGGACGTGATCGCCAGCGTGATCAAGGCCGAGGGCAACACCAAGGTCAAGGGCGGCAACCGCTTGACGCTGCTGCGCGACGCCGACGGTGACGGCACCTATGAATTGAAAACGGTATTTGCCGACAACCTCAATGCGCCTTATGGCCTGGCCTACGCCGACGGCAAACTCTACGTCGCCAACCAGGACGCGCTGGTGCGCTTTGACTACGCCGACGGCCAGACCAAAGCCAGTGGCCCGCCGACCAAAATCACCGACCTGCCGGCGCAGATCAACCATCACTGGACCAAGTCGCTGGCGGTGAGTGAGGACGGGCGCCAGCTGTACGTGGGCATCGGCTCCAACAGCAACATCACCGAGCGCGGCATGGAAGTGGAAATCGACCGGGCGATGGTCTGGCAAATCGATGCCGCCACCGGCGCGCACAAACCCTACGCCACCGGCATTCGCAACCCGACCGCGCTCACGATTCAACCCGGCTCCGGGCAATTGTGGGCGGTGGCCAACGAGCGCGATGAACTCGGCCCGGACCTGGTGCCCGACTACCTGACCTCGGTGCGTGAAGGCGCCTTCTATGGCTGGCCCTACAGCTACTGGGGCCAGAACGTCGACCCGCGCGCGCAACCGCAGAACCCGGCGAAAGTCGCCGCCGCCATCAAGCCCGATTACAGCCTGGGCTCCCACGTTGCAGCGTTGGGTGTGGACTTTTCCAGCCCTGCGATGGGTGAGAAATTCGCCGACGGTGCGTTTGTCGGCGAGCACGGCAGCTGGAACCGCGATAACCCGGTGGGCTACAAAGTGATCTTCGTGCCCTTCAGCAATGGCAAACCGGCGGGTGAACCGATTGATTTTGCCACCGGTTTTCGTGGCGATGACGGCAAGACACGTGGGCGCCCAGTGGGTGTGACGGTGGACCCCAAAGGTGCGCTGATCATTGCCGATGACCTGGCCAATACCATTTGGCGCGTAACACGTAATCGCTAGCCCGTGCATGACAGGGGCGATTCGCCCCTGTCAGCCCTCACCGTGCAATTGCATTTCAAGCCAGGCCAGCAGCGCCGCAACTTCGCTGCGCGGGCCTGCGCCTTGCTGCCTGTAGACCGAAATCGCCTCGGGTAGCTGCACGCTCTCGGCGCAGGGTCTTACCAGCGCCCCACTTTCAATCAAACGGCTGGCGGTGCGACGCCAGCCCATGGCGATACCGTGCCCTTCCACAGCGGCCTGCAACATCAACGGGTAGCTATCGAAGGTGGCGCCACGCGCATCCGCGGCCAAGACCTGACCGAATGCCTGCAACCACTCGTCCCACTCCATCAAATGCGGTGGCGCGGCGCTGTGGTGCAAAAACGTATGGGCGTGCAATTCGGTGAGTGGCAAGGGGTGTTCAGCGTTCAGGTACGCAGGACTGCAGACCGGAAATACCTCGTCAGAGGCGGTGAGCATCAACGGGTGGGCGCCACTGGGGCGTCGGGTACTTTGCAGGGCCACGTCGAAGTGGTCCTTGAACTCCGTGAGGGGCCGGGTCGAGGTCACCACCTGGATTTCGATGTGCGGGTATTGCTGGTGAAACGTCGACAGACGTGGCATCAGCCAATAAAACGCCTCGCAGAGCTGGCAGAGCAGCACCACACGGCGCTGCGCCGTGGACGCACGCAAACCCGCGGCGCCGTCACTGATGCTGTGCAGCGCCTGGCTGACCACCTGGCCCAATTCACGCCCTTCCTGGGTCAGGAAAACCGCACGATTACGTCGATAGAACAGCTTCACCCCGAGGTTGTCTTCCAGCCCACGAATTTGCCGGCTGACCGCCGCCTGGGTGATGTGCAGTTCATCCGCCGCCTTGGAGAAACTCTCCAGGCGGGCTGCCGCTTCAAACGGTAGCAGGCTGGCGAGCGGCGGCAGGTTTTTACCAAGCGTATTCATAATCTGAGGTTATGCATCCGGGGCCGAGAACTCGTTTGTAGCACAGCCCGGCGGGTGTGCACCATTCATCCATGACTTCACGGATGCCTCGGATGACCTCACTACGAACCTCTGTTTTTGTCGGCGTGCTGCTCGCGGGTGTCGCCACATTGGGCTGGGCGCTGAACTTCATCGCCCCTTATGTCACTGGTGACTACAGCCTCTATGACCTGATGGCCGTACGGTTTCTGGGTGTCGGCGTGCTGGGCGTGGGCGGAGTGATCCTGTGCCGGGCCCAACTGAAATGGCTCAGCCCAAGGCAATGCTGGCTGGCCGCAGCGCTTGGCGCGGCAGGTTGCCTGGCGTACGGCGTGTGCATCGGCGCAGGCGTGATGTTGGGCGGCCCGGTATTGACGCCCGCGTGTGTCGGCATGGTGCCAGTGCTACTGGCCCTGGTTGGCAATGCCCGGAACAAGACCATGGCGTGGGGCCGGCTGGCGGCGCCTTTAGCGTGCCTGACGCTGGGGCTTTTGCTGTCGAACATCAGCAGCCTGCACCAACCGGCGTTGAGTACCGTTTCGTGGCTGGCCGGTGTGTTTTTTTCGTTCAGTGCCGTTGCCTTGTGGCTGGGATTCAGCGTGATCAATCAAAAACACCTGACAACCCTTCCGGCAACCGCCACCGGCCTCTGGACCGCGTTGATGCTGGTGGGGGCCGGCGGCACTGCCCTTTGCCTGCTGCCGTTGCTCTGTGTATTCAACCTGCTGCGCCTGCCAACCCTGGGATTTGGCTTCGCCCAGGCCGGTGCACTGTATGCCTGGAGCCTGATCATCGCGCTGATGTCCACGGTGGTCGGCGCCTGGGCCTGGAATGCTGCCACCCGACGACTGCCGATGGTGCTCAGCGGCCAATTGATTGCCCTCGAATCGCTCTTCGCGACCCTGCTCGGCCTGTGGTTCCACGGTCGCGGCCCTTCTTGGATGGAAGCCACCGGCCTCGCGGCGGTGCTGATCGGCGTGGTCATGGCGGTGCGTATTATCCTGACAGGCACAAAGCCCGCCGCAACGCCCGACACTGACGGGAGCGCCGAGGATGACCCACAGCATCGGCTCACTTGCACCCATCGAGACCTTTGAGTGTCACGGCCTGGCTGTCTGGTGAAAGCAGCGAAGAGCCATCGTCGGGCGTTAAAACGGTTGACCTGATTGCCTTAGGCAACTATATATTTGCTTAAGGCAACCAACCGAGCACTGCCATGACCACGACCCTTGTCGAACGCGCCGCGATCATTCGTGGTTTCAACCGTTTTTACACCCATCAGATCGGCGTGCTGCAGGAACACTTGCTGCAAAGCGATTTCTCGCTGACCGAAATCCGCGTGATGTACGAACTCTCCTCCCGTGGCGACCTGACCAGCGCCGACCTGTGCCAGATGCTCGGCCTTGATGCGGGCTACCTGAGCCGGCTGATCAGCGGCTTCGAAAAGAAAGGTCTGGTCCAGAAAGTGCGCTCCGTCACCGATGCGCGTGCGGTGCAACTGCACCTCAGCGACCTCGGTCGATCAGTGCTGGCGCCGCTGGAAAACCAGACCCAACAGGAAGTCATCGCCTTGCTCGAAGCCTTGCCCGAGCAGCAACAGCAGCAACTCACGGCGTCGATGCAGCGTATCCAGACACTGTTGCAAGGCGGCACGCCAGGTTACCTGCTGCGCGATCCGCAGCCCGGCGACATGGGCCGGGTGGTGCAACAGCAATCGGCGCTGTATGCGCGTGAGTACCACTGGAATTGGGAGTTTGAAGCGTTGGTGTCGGAGATTGTCGCCAAGTATTTGCGCGAATTCGACCCGAGCGCCGAGCGCTGCTGGATCGCCGAAAAGGACGGTGAAGTGGTGGGGTCAATCTTCGTGGTGCGCCATGACGAAACCACCGCCAAGCTGCGCATGCTCTACGTGGACGCCAGTGCGCGGGGCATGGGCATCGGTCAGCGGCTGGTGGAAGAATGCCTGCGTTTTGCGCGCAATGCCGGTTACAAAAGCATGCTGTTGTGGACGGTCGACGCGCTGACCGATGCGCGCAAGCTGTATCAGAAAGCCGGGTTCCGCCTGGTAGACCAAGAAGCGACGGTGAGCTTCGGCAAATCGTTGATCAGTGAAACCTGGGCCCGCGAGCTGTAAGGCGTTCCCGCGCTGTCGCCAGCGCGGGCGTTTGCGCGGTTAGAGGTCAGTGATTTCTTTATGGCGCGGCACCAGCGCCTTCATCACGCTCCACGCCACCAGGTAGGCCAGGGCACAGATCGCAAACATGATCATGTAGCCGGTGTGGATGTCGTTGATGGACTTGTAGTAGTCGAACACCCAGCCACCGATCTTGGTCATCACCACACCGCCCAAGCCCCCGGCCATGCCGCCGATGCCAACCACCGAGGCGACGGTTTTTTGCGGGAACATATCGGACACCGTAGTGAAGATGTTGCACGACCACGCTTGGTGCGCCGAGGCGCCCACACCGATCAGCAGCACCGGCACCCAGAAGCTCAGGTAGCCAAAGGGCTGCGCCAGCAACACCACCAGCGGGAACAGCGCGATCACCAGCATGGCTTTCATGCGCCCGTCGTAGGGTGCATCGCCACGGGCCATGAAGTAGCTGGGGAACCAGCCGCCGCCGATACTGCCGACCATGGTCATGCTGTACAGCACGGCCAGCGGCATCACGATGTCCGCGCCTTTCATGCCGTATTGCGCCGACAGGTAAGTGGGCAGCCAGAACAGGAAGAACCACCACACGCCGTCAGTCATGAACTTGCCGAAGGCAAATGCCCAGGTCTGGCGGTAGGTCAGCAGTTTGAACCACGAGACTTTTTTCGCAACAGCACCCGCAGGTTCTGGCGTGAACGGCTGCACCGTCTGGTCGCTACGGATGTAAGCCAGCTCTTCGGCCGACAAGCGTTTTTGCTGCTCCGGTTTTTCGTAAACCGCCGCCCACACCGCCACCCAGACAAAGCCCAACATGCCGATGACCATAAAGGCCGCTTCCCAGCCCCAGATGCCGGCAATCAAGGGCACGCAGATCGGCGCCAGGATCGCCCCCACGTTAGCGCCGGAGTTGAAGATACCGGTGGCCAGCGAGCGTTCTTTTTTCGGGAAGTATTCGGCAGTGGCCTTGATCGCGATGGGGAAGTTGCCCGCCTCGCCAATCGCCAGCACGGCGCGCGACAGCATGAAACCGGCAATCGACACCGGAATCACCGCCAGGCCGATAGCGCCGCTCACCGCAGCGATGCCCTCACCCATCGGCACCGAGAACGCATGCAGGATGGCGCCGGTGGACCAAATGCCAATCGCCACCACGTAGGCGGCCTTGGTGCCGATCTTGTCGACAAAGCGTCCGGCAAACAGCATGGAAATCGCGTAGACAAACTGGAACACCGCCGCGATGTTGGCGTAGTCCGTGTTGCTCCAGCCAAATTGCGTCGACAACTGCGGCGCCAGAAGGCTGAGGACTTGGCGGTCGAGGTAGTTGACGGTAGTGGCAAAGAACAACATCGCGCAGATGGTCCAGCGATAGTTGCCGACGGCCGTGCCGACGCGATGGGCGTTGATGGGCTCATTCAAATTCATGGCATCACTTTTTATTTTTGTTAGATAAGACATATGTAACGTCATATGTCGTCGTACAACTATGACTTTTATATCGGGCCGCCTACCCGGTGTCAATCTCCAAAATTGCCTTTTAACAGGGGATTACGCAGATCTGAAAATGCTTAACTACGCGCAGTTGTAGGATGACAAATCCTGAATACTCGGCTGGGTGCTTTGCCGGGCACATCATCAAGCAGGCCGAAGGGCTGCATGCCGAGCTTCTCCAGCACACGGATCGACGCGGCGTGATCCGGTCGCACCAGCCCGAATACCTGAGGCAATCCCAGCGTTTGAAACGCCATCGTCAGCGCGTCGTGGCCAAGCTCGGTGGCATAGCCCTGCCCCCAGGCATCGACCGCGAAGCGATAGCCCAGGTTGATGCGCCGCTCGGTCAGGTAATTGAGCGGCGCCACGCCGCCAAAGCCGATCAGGTGATCGGGCGCCTCGCGACGGGCAATGGCCCACCAGCCATAGCCCTGGCTGGCCCATTGTTCGAGCCAGTGGTTGAGCAGGCGCTGTGCGTCGTCGAGGCTGGCCATTGGGCCACTTGGGTTGAACAGGTTTGTCTGCGGGTCGCCGAAGATCGCGAACAATCGGTGCACATCGCTGGGCTCTGGCGTGCGATAGATCAAGCGTGAGGCGGTGGCGGGCATTCTGATAATTCCCTGGTCAGGTCGTGAAGTTCAATTCATCTGCAAAAAAAGGTAAATAGCGGTGAATTATTTCATGTCCGCTTGTATCTGAACTGACAGAGCGGTGCCATCGCAACGATGGCACCTCCCCTGTTCTGTTTTAGAGTGGCCCGCATGAAATTACGTAAGAAAAGCGTCAAACCCATCGGATTGAAAGACATCACCATCGTCGACGATGCCAAGGTGCGCAAGGCGATTACCGCCGCCGCCCTGGGTAACGCCATGGAGTGGTTCGACTTTGGTGTCTACGGTTTCGTCGCCTATGTGCTTGGCAAGGTGTTCTTCCCGGACGCCTCACCGAGCGTGCAAATGATTGCCGCCTTGGCCACCTTCTCGGTGCCCTTCCTGATTCGCCCGCTGGGTGGCCTGTTCTTTGGTGCGCTGGGCGACAAATACGGACGGCAGAAAGTCCTCGCCGCAACCATCGTCATCATGTCGTTGAGCACCTTTGCCATAGGCCTGATTCCCGGGTATGCCTCGATTGGCATCTGGGCACCGATCCTGCTGTTGCTGTGCAAGATGGCCCAAGGGTTCTCGGTAGGCGGTGAGTACACCGGCGCCTCGATCTTCGTCGCCGAGTACGCCCCGGACCGTAAACGCGGGTTCCTCGGCAGCTGGCTGGATTTTGGTTCGATTGCCGGTTTCGTGCTCGGCGCCGGTGTGGTGGTGCTGATTTCGACGATCCTCGGTGAGGCCGATTTCGAGGCGTGGGGCTGGCGTCTGCCGTTCTTCCTCGCCCTGCCTTTGGGCATCATCGGTTTGTACCTGCGTCACGCGCTGGAAGAAACCCCGGCGTTCCAGCAGCACATGGACAAACTTGAACAAGGCGACCGCCAGGGCCTGACCCACGGCCCCAAGGTGTCGTTCAAAGAGGTGGCTACCCAGCACTGGCGCAGCCTGCTGACCTGCATCGGTATCGTCGCGGCTACCAACGTGACGTACTACATGTTGCTCACCTATATGCCGAGCTACCTGTCGCACAACCTGCATTACAAAGAAAACAGCGGCGTGCTGATCATCATCGCGATCATGGTCGGCATGCTGTTCGTGCAGCCGTTCATCGGTTTTGTCAGCGACAAGATTGGCCGTAAACCCTTCATCATCGCCGGCAGCGTCGGGCTGCTGTTGCTGTCTATCCCGGCGTTTATGTTGATTACCAGCGGTAAAATCGGCCTGATTTTCGCCGGTCTTTTGATTCTGGCCGTGGTGCTGAACTTCTTTATCGGCGTAATGGCCTCGACGCTGCCGGCTATGTTCCCGACCCACATTCGCTATAGTGCGCTGGCCAGCGCGTTCAACGTCTCGGTCCTGATCGCCGGCCTCACACCCACCGCGGTGGCCTGGCTGGTGGAAAGCACCAACGACCTGTACATGCCCGCTTACTACCTGATGGTGTTTGCGGTGGTCGGCCTGATTACCGGCCTGACCATGAAGGAAACCGCGAACAAGCCGTTGCGCGGCGCGGCGCCAGCAGCGTCCGATATGGAAGAAGCCAAGGAAATACTGCAAGAGCACCATGACAATATCGAGCAGAAGATCGAAGACATCGATGCCGAAATTGCCGCCCTGGAAGCCAAGCGCCAGAACCTGGTGCAACAGCATCCGCGAATCAACTGATACCTGACCATGCGTGGTGGCCCCCGCCGCCACGCCACTGGAGTGCCCAAGCATGGTTCCAAGCGTCACCGCAGCCCACTCGTTACTCAGCGCGGACGAACGCGCCGCCATCGCCGAAATCGAAGCCACTACCAGCATCCTGCAACTGGTAACCCGCCTGACCGGCATGCGCTTTGCCGGCATTGCCAAATTCACTGACCTGAAATGGGTGGTGTGCTCGGCCTATGACCCGCTGCACATGGGGATTCATGTCGACGACGTACTCGACCTGGAAACTACCTTGTGCAGTGAATTCTGCGTCGACCCGCAGGCACTGTTTATTCCGCAAATCAGCCAGAATGGCCGCTTCGCCACCCGCCCGGTGGTCAAGCAGTACGCCATCGAAAGTTACGCCGGTGCGCCGATCTTCCTGCCCGACGGCCGCCTGTTCGGCGCGCTGTGTGCACTGGACTCACGGGCGATGCTGTTTGACGACCCCAACCTGCCGGAAACCCTGAGCCTGTTTGCGCGGCTGATTGGCTGTATTTTTTTCGCTAACCTGACAACAGCTGATCAGTAACCACCGCCCTGCCCCGCCGTGCAGCACTCTCGCGCTTTGGCGGCATGCCAAACAATCGGCTGAACTGTGAAGTGCTTTCATAGCCCACAGCGCCCGCAGGCTGGTGGATTTAGCTTTCCAATCGGCAATCGCCTCGGGTGCCACCCTGGGTATCGCAGGCCTCGTGGCTTACCTGACCCCGCGGCGTACCACAGCGACCTACGTACCCCCAGCGCTACCTGAAAAACTGACTCGGGGTTTTGCCAAACTGTTTCTTGAACATGCTGGTGAACGCGCTTGGGCTTTCATAGCCCAGCTCGATGGCCACATCGATGATCTTCTCCCCCACCGCAATGCGCTCCAGCGCCAGCAGCAACCGCGCCTGCTGGCGCCATTGGCCGAAGGTCAGGCCGGTTTCCTTGCGGAACAGGCGCTGGATGGTTTTCTGGTCCAGGTCCAGGCGATCACTCCAATCGGCGACCGTCGAGGCATCACCCGGTTCCTGCTGCAGCGCCTGGCAGATACGGTTGATGCGCAGGTCGGCCGGCTGGGGCAGTGACAACGGCAAGGCCGGCAGGATCGCGAGTTCGTCGAGGATTAGGTGCATGATCCTCGCCTCGCGCGAGTCCTCGGCGTACGGCGGCTTCAAACTCACCGAGGCTTTGATCAGCTCGCTCAACAACGGCGACACACTGACGGTCTTGGGCTCGCTCGGCAGGTTGGGGAAACAGTCCGGGCGCACAAACACGCTGCGCATCTTCAACGTGCCCACGCAACGCAGCGAATGCACTTGCCCGCTGGGCATCCAGAACCCGCGATTGGGCGGCACCGTCCATTGGTTCAACGCCGAATACACCACCATCACGCCTTCGACGGCGTACAACAGCTGATGCTTTTCGTGACTGTGGTCGGGGATCACCCAGTTTTCGGGGTAATCGGTCGCAGAACTGATGACAGCCCAGTCGCCCTCGTCGATCTCCCGCAGAAATACATCCAGTGGTTTGATGATTTCGCCCTTTTTGCGATGGTTGGCGCCCGAATTACGCGAGACAGGCATTTTCAGCGAATCTAGCATAAACGCCGCAACATTTAGAAACGGGCAGCGCGCTAAAGTACGCACTGCCCCTGTTCGCTGCCTTGTATGGAATGCCTGCATGTCGAGCCTGACCGCGCCACCCGCCACTGCAACCGCTACGCCGCAAATAAGCCCCTTGGTCATGCGTGTCCTGGGCGCCTGTGCCCTGGCGCACATGATCAACGACCTGATTCAGGCCGTGCTGCCGTCGATCTACCCGATGCTCAAGGCCAACTACGGGCTGAGCTTTACCCAGGTCGGCCTGATCACCCTTACCTTCCAGTTGACCGCGTCCTTGCTGCAACCCTGGATCGGCTACCACACCGACCGCCATCCCAAGCCCTGGCTGCTGCCGGCGGGCATGGTGTGCACGCTGATCGGCATCCTGATGCTGGCGTTTGTCGGCACCTTCCCGTTGATCCTGTTGGCGGCGGCGCTGGTTGGGGTCGGGTCGTCGACCTTCCACCCGGAAACCTCACGCGTGGCACGCCTGGCCTCGGGCGGGCGCTATGGCCTGGCACAATCGACCTTCCAGGTCGGCGGCAACACCGGCAGCGCGTTTGGCCCGTTGCTGGCGGCGGCGATCATCATTCCCTACGGCCAAACCCATATCGCCTGGTTCGGGCTGTTCGCCGTGTTCGCGATCATGGTGCTGTATGGCTTGAGCCGCTGGTACCGCCACCACCTCAACCTGTTCAAGCTCAAGCAAGGCGGCAAGGCCACCCACGGTTTGTCCAAGGGCCGCGTGACATTTGCCCTGGTGGTGCTGGCGCTGCTGGTGTTCTCCAAATACTTCTACATGACCAGCCTGACCAGCTACTTCACCTTTTACCTGATCGAGAAATTCCACCTGTCGGTGGCCAGCTCGCAGATGTACCTGTTCCTGTTCCTCGGCGCGGTGGCCGTCGGCACCTTTGCCGGTGGCCCGATTGGCGACAAGATCGGCCGCAAGAAAGTCATCTGGTTCTCGATCCTCGGCGCCGCGCCCTTCACCTTGGCCCTGCCCTACGTCGACCTGTTCTGGACGGCCGTGCTCAGCGTGGTGATCGGTTTCATCATCGCCTCGGCCTTCTCGGCCATCGTGGTCTTCGCCCAGGAACTGGTGCCCGGCAACGTGGGGATGATCGCCGGGATCTTCTTCGGCCTGATGTTCGGCTTCAGCGGGATTGGCGCCGCGCTGCTGGGCTTGCTCGCCGACAACCATGGCATTGAGTACGTCTACAAAATCTGTTCGTTCCTGCCACTGGCGGGCATCCTGACGATCTTGCTGCCTTCAACCAAAGGCGTCTGACCGGCCAATCATCGGCTGGCCGTATGCTATTACACGGAGTGCTCTGAAAAACCTGCGTGTGCGCTTACAATCCGGATATTCAAGCGCACACCCAGGCAGACCCGGCACGACATGACGCTCGACCCTCCTACGATTCTGATATTGACCATCGCGCTGGCCGCTGCTGCTGCCCTGTATCTGGCAGTGGAATGGCGCAGCGTGCGCGAGCCGTCGCTGCTGTTCTGGGCGGCAGGTTTCGCGATCATCAGCGTCGGCTCCACCCTGGCCCTGCTGCGCAGCAGCGGCCTGTTGATGATCGGTATCTGGTTTGCCAACGGCTTGCTGGTGAGCGCGCACTGGCTGTTTTTGCTCGGCGTGGCCCGCTTTACCCACGTGCGCCTGTCGCGCGCGTGGCTGCTGATGCTGGCCGCCTGGCTCGGCATGCTGCTGTTGCCCGGCGACCTGGCGTGGTCCAAAGCCATGCTGATGGTCAACTCATTGCTGGTCGCGTTGCCGACCTTGCGCGCCAGTTTCCTGCTGCGCCCCCACGGTAAATCCCTGAGCATCGGCGCGGTGCAATTGCGCTATGTATTGCTGCTTCACGGCGCGTTTTATGTGGCCAAGGCGCTGTCGGTAATCATCCCCGGCACGCTGATCGATCTTGCCGCGTTCAAGGGCGAAATCATCCAGGTTTCGTTGGTGGAGGGCGCAATGGCGATCATGTTGATCGCGTTGTCGATGACCGGCTCCGAGCGCTATCGGCGCGAACAGCAGATCGCCCGGCTGGCGGCCCGCGACCCGCTGACGGCGCTGTACAACCGCCGCGCCCTGGATGTGCGTGCGCCGCAGCTGTTTGCCCAGGTATCGCCGCAACACCCAGGCGCTTTGCTGTTAATCGATATCGACAACTTCAAACTGGTCAACGACCTCTACGGGCATACCGCCGGCGACCGGTTGCTGATTGCCCTGAGCGAGATGATCCGCACGGTGGTGCCCGAAGGCGCGCTGGCGGCTCGCCTGGGCGGGGATGAGTTTGTGATCCTGTTGACCAAGGCCTCGACCGCCCAGATTGTCGAGCTGGGCAGCCGCTTGCGTGAGCAGTTCCGGCAGTTGGCCGCACACACCTTCACCACCCCGGCACCGGTCACCCTGAGCATCGGCGCCAACCTGTTCGACCAGCCACCGCCGAGCCTGACGGCGCTGATCGAACAAGGCGACACCACGCTCTATGAAAGCAAACGCGGCGGGCGTGACAGCATTCGGCTGGTGGACCGAACGGGAACCGGTTCGTACGGTTAATGGCGTCCTGTGGCGAGCGGGCTTGCCCCGCGTTGGGCTGCGCAGCAGCCCCATAAAGGACGCCGCATTGTTTCAGGGACACCGCGTCGGCAGTTTTTTGGGGCTGCTGCGCAACCCAACGCGGGGCAAGCCCGCTCGCCACTGCAAGTCCGCTCGCCTAAGGTTTGGTGGTGACGGTGTGCAACCCCATTCACGACGATGTAAAGCAACGGCCCCACCGACACAAACACCGCCGTCAGCAAAAAATACGGCACCAGCGAAGCCACCGAGCGCCCTCGCCCGCGCGCATCCCGGTACATCCACGCACACGCAAGCAGCGCCATCAGGTACAGGTCAATCACCACCTGCGCGGTGTCCGGCCGCGACATCAATTCCCGCCCAAATGCCAACAGTGATTGCTCGGCCGTGAGCATCGTAGCCAAGGTGTACAACGAAAAGCCCAGCAAACCGGCCAGGGCGAAATAAGGTCTGCGCATGGTGCCTTCCTTGAAAGGATCGAGGCTCAACATAGTGATAAGGTTGCGCCTCTCGCAATGACCTCGGAGGTCATGATCAGGCCATGGACACCCCTTTAACTGCCGGCCAGCACCTGCGCCAACTGCGTCGACAGGCCAAGCTCAGCCAGCTGGACCTGGCCTTGATCACGGGCGTTTCCCAGCGCCACCTCAGTTGCATCGAAACCGGCCGGGCCAAACCAGGCCCGGGTACTTTGCATACCCTGCTGACGGCGCTGGAAGCCCCGCTGGAGCAGTGCAACCAGGTGTTCCTCGCCGCCGGCTACGCGCCGCGTTACACCGCCACCCCACTCGCCGCACCCGCCATGGCCGCCGTCCGTGAAGCCGTCAGCCATGTGCTGCACGCCAACAACCCCGCCCCGGCGATTCTGCTGGGCAGCGAGTGGCAAGTGCTCGCCGCCAACGCCAGCACCGGCCTGTTGTTTGAGCTGGTTGGGATTGAGCCGAATGCCGCCGATGGGCTGAACCTGCTGACCACGCTGTTGCAAACCGGCGGCCTGGGCGATCACCTGATCAACGCCGAAGAAATCCGCACCGTCGCCTGGCAACGCGCAACCCGCGAAGCGCTGGGGAATCCTGCATTGGCGGGGTTACTGGCCCGTTTGCCGGTGCCGAGCAGCACCGAGTTGCCCAATGAAATGACGCCGCTGGTGTTCACGCGCATCCGCTCACATCGCGGTGAACTGAATTTCCTGTCGACCTTCACCACCTTCGGCATGCCCCAGGACATCACCCTCACGTCACTGCGCATCGAACATCTGATTCCTGCTGACGGGCCCACGTGGCAAGTGATGCGCGCCGCTTACGCGGAGTATGCGGCGCTGGTTTTGTGAAATATCTGTACGTAGACTGCCGCCATACCTCCCACCTGAAGGCGGCGAAAAAAACCTGATGCAAGTTACCGGAGTCTCCATTGCCCAATTGCGCGCTGCGCTTGAAAGCGGCCAGACCACTGCCGTTGAACTGGTTAAGGCTTACCTGGCACGCATCGAGGCCTATGACGGCCCGCAGACCGCGACCCAGTTGAACGCCGTGGTGGTGCGTAACCCCCAAGCGCTTGAAGAAGCCCAGGCCGCCGATGCGCGCCGGGCCAAGGGCGAAACCTTGGGGCCATTGGACGGCATTCCCTACACCGCCAAGGACAGCTACCTGGTCAAAGGCCTGACGGCAGCCTCCGGCAGCCCGGCCTTCGCCGCGCTGGTGGCGCAGCGCGACGCCTTCACCATCGAACGCCTGCGCGCCGGCGGCGCTATTTGCCTGGGCAAAACCAACATGCCGCCAATGGCCAATGGCGGGATGCAGCGCGGCGTTTATGGCCGTGCAGAAAGCCCGTACAACGCTGACTACCTGACGGCGCCGTTTGCCTCCGGCTCGTCCAACGGCGCGGGCACCGCAACGGCTGCCAGCTTCGCCGCCTTCGGCTTGGCCGAGGAAACCTGGTCGAGCGGGCGCGGCCCGGCGTCCAACAATGGCTTGTGTGCCTACACGCCGTCGCGCGGGATTATTTCCGTACGCGGCAACTGGCCGCTGACGCCAACCATGGACGTGGTGGTGCCGTACGCACGAACCATGGCCGACCTGCTTGAAGTGCTCGACGTCGTGGTCGCCGAAGACACCGACACGCGCGGCGACCTCTGGCGCCTGCAACCGTGGGTGCCGATTCCGAGCGTGGCGTCGGTGCGCCCGGCCTCTTACGCTGACCTGGCTGTGGGCAGCGAATCCCTGGCCGGCAAGCGTTTCGGCGTGCCGCGCATGTACATCAATGCCGACCCCGAGGCCGGCACCAGCGAGAAACCCGGGATCGGCGGGCCGACCGGGCAAAAGATCAACACCCGCGCCAGCGTGATCGACCTGTGGCACGCCGCGCGCCAGGCGTTGGAAGCGGCTGGCGCCGAAGTGATTGAAGTCGACTTCCCACTGGTTTCCAACTGTGAAGGCGACCGCCCTGGCGCGCCGACGGTGTTTACCCGTGGCTTGGTCTCCAAGGAATTTTTGCACGACGAATTGTGGGAGCTGTCGGCCTGGGCGTTCGATGATTTCCTGCGCGCCAACGACGACCCGGCGCTCAACCGCCTGGCGGATGTCGACGGGCCGAAAATCTTCCCGCACGACCCTGGCACCCTGCCCAACCGTGAAGACGACTTGGCCGCCGGCATGGACGAGTACGTGCGCATGGCCGAGCGCGGCATCACACCGTGGAACGAAATCAGCACGGTGCCGGATGGCCTGCGCGGGCTGGAACAGACCCGGCGCATCGACCTGGAAGACTGGATGGACGCACGGGGCCTGGACGCGGTGTTGTTCCCGACCGTGGCCGATGTCGGCCCGGCCGATGCCGACGTGAACGAAGCCTCGGCGGATATCGCCTGGAGCAACGGCGTCTGGGTGGCTAACGGCAACCTCGCGATCCGCCACCTGGGCGTGCCGACCGTCACCGTGCCGATGGGCGTAATGGCGGACATCGGCATGCCAGTGGGGTTGACCTTCGCCGGGCGCGCCTATGACGATTCGGCGCTGCTGCGTTTTGCCTCGGCGTATGAAGCCACCGGCAGCAAACGCCTGATCCCGCCGCGTACGCCGCCGCTGGCAGCTGGCTAAACACGCTCCAAATGTGGGAGCTGGCTTGCCTGCGATAGCGGTGGGTCAGCCAGCCCATTTGTCACTGACAGACCGCCTTCGCGGGCAAGCCCGCTCCCACAGTGTTGACTGCATTTCAGGCCACGCCGGTCAGCAGCAGCCTAAACGCGCTCCACATGTGGGAGCTGGCTTGCCTGCGATAGCGGTGGTTCAGCCAACCTATTTGTCACTGACAGGCCGCCTTCGCGGGCAAGCCCGCTCCCACAGTTTTGGCTGCATTTCAGGCCACGCCGATCAGCAGCAGACTAAACACGCTCAAAATGTGGGAGCTGGCTTGCCTGCGATTACGGTGGTTCAGCCTGCCCATTTGTCACTGACAGACCGCCTTCGCGGGCAAGCCCGCTCCCACAGTTTTAATTGCATTTCAGTCCACGCCGATCAGCAGCTGGCTAAACACAGTCCAATTGTGGGAGCTGGCTTGCCTGCGATAGCGGTGGATCAGCCAACCTATTTCTCACTGACAGACCGCCTTCGCAGGCAAGCCATTTCCTGCATTCACATCAAGCCAGGTAGGGCACGGCAATCAGCAGGATGGTCGTGCCATGGGCCACGGTCGCTGGCAACACGCCGTAGCGCATGCGCACCAGTGCGCAGGCCAGCCCTTCGATCAGGGTGAACAGCAATACCGGCCAGCCCAGTTGGGTGACACTCAATGCCAGGAACGCATGGCAGGCCGCAAAGGCTACGCCGCTGATCAATGCCGCGCGCAATGGCGTCACTTGCTGTTCGAGGTAGCCCTGCAAAAACCCGCGAAACAGCACCTCTTCCAACGCATTCGCGCCATAAGCCAGGACCACCATACCCGGCAGCCAGACCCAGTAGCCGTGAATCTCGAACGCCTCGATGCCCTGGTAAACCCGCAGCGGCACACCGAGCAAACAGCCCACCACAAGCCCCACGGCCAGGCCCAGCACAGGATTGCCGATGGTCCAGCGCATCAGCTGCCATAACTGCGGCGCCGTGCGTGCAAGCAACATGATCAGCAGCACTGACATCCCGCCCAGCGCCGCCAACACAAAGGCATTCGCGCTGAACGCAATCTGCACCTCACTGCTGAGCGACCACATCCCCAGCGGCGTCATCGCGTCACGCATCAACACAAATGCCGTCAGCAGGATCAGGATGCGCATCGCCTGCATTGCTCTGGGCGTCAGCGCAAACCACAGCCCAAACAGCACCAGCCCCGGGGCCAGGTGAATGCCGTAGTTGATCAGTACGCCCATGCCTTGGCTGATCATGCCGGCTTCAACCGTGGGCGACGGCAATCATGTCGATCTCGACCGCTGCCGACTTCGGCAACTGCATCACCCCCACCGAGGTGCGGGTGTGCGTGCCGGCGCTGCCGAGGATTTCATGCAGCAGGTCCGACGCACCGTTGGCCACCTCGCTTTGCTGATCAAAGTCTTCGGCGCTGCGCACGTACACGGTGATACGTGCGATGGCCTTGACTTGATCCAGCGAGCCCAATGCCTGCTTGAGCAAGCCCAGGCAACGCAGCGCGCTGATGCCGGCGGCGATTTGTGCCTGGGCCAGGGTCAGGCTTTCGCCGACTTTGCCAGGCAGCACGATCGTGTCGCCAACCCGCGGGATCTGGCCGCTGATGTACAGGTGGTGACCATCGCGCACCAAGGGTGTGTAGTTGCCGCCGATTTTGAACTCATCCAGTTGATAGCCGAGACGCTGCTGGGCCGCCTGGTATTTTTCGTCTGCTGTCATGCTCGTCAAACCTCGTTGCGACGTTGCCACTCATCCACCACATCGCCCAGGGTCTTGGGGATGTCGCTGCGAATCCAGGCCATGAAAGGCCGGTCGAACTTGAATCCCGGGCCGCAGTGTTCAAGCATGAAACGGCGAACGTTCTGGGTATTTTTGTAGTGGGGGGTGACGGGAGTAGCGCGGGTAATGACGTCGCTGTGCCAGTTGAAATCCATTTTCCCCTCGGGCGCTTATGGTGTGTCGGCAGTAGCATAGCGATGTGCTACTTGAGCAGGAAGCGTCAAGGCAAAACTCGCACCATCAGTTTCTGTGTTGAGATGTCGTACAAGCCCTCGCCGGATTCATAACGAAACAATGCCCAACCTTTTCAAGATATTTCGAAATTTCACTTTCTTTCCCCATCAGAAATATTGCATGGTTGTACGACGACTTAAATCATCGTGCCCGCCCCCAACAACAATAAGGAAACACCCATGCAAAACGTCAAAGTGCTGATCGGTTTTCTGTGCCTGTTCACCGGCTACGTTGCAGCTGCGCCTGCCCCCGCCGAAAAGGATGTGGCCCAAGCGGTCGACCAACTGACCCAAGCCATGTTGCACCTGGACCTCAAGCAGCTTCATGCGCTGACCTCCGACAAACTCACCTACGGCCACTCCAGCGGCAAGGTGCAGAACAAAGCGCAATTCATTGCTGATCTGGAAACCCACACCAGCGCGTTCAAGACCCTCGAAATGCAGAACCAGACCATTACCCTCGACGGCGACACCGCCCTGGTGCGTAACCACTTTCACGCACTGGCGGTGAACAGCGGCGTAGACACGCCAACCGACATCGACAACTTCCAGGTCTGGCAGAAGCAAAAAGGCAAATGGCTGCTGATCGGGCGTCAGGCTTACAAATACTGATGGCTGGCGGTGAGCGGGCGCGCCTCAGCTCACCATTGCACCACCTCGCGAACCTTCACCAGCGCCTCGCGCAGCGCCGACATGCTCACCGAGCCCAACGCCAAACGCAGCGCGTGGGGCACGGTTGCCGAGACCGCAAACGGCTCGGCGGTCGACACCGAAATACCCTCGCGCTGCAAGGCCATGGCGATCTGATCGGCCCTGGCCTCTTCACCCAGTGGCAGCCACAGAAAATACGATGACGGGTGGCTGATGTAATGCACGCCCTTGAGCACGTGCGCCGCCAAGGCCTGTCGCGCGCTGGCATCCTGGCGCTTCTGCGCTTCCAGTCGGTCGACCGTGCCGTCCTCGATCCAGGCCACGGCCATCGCACTCATGACACCGGGCACGTTCCAGGTGGTGGCCATGATGGTGCGTTCCAGTTTCTTTACCCAGGCCGGGGGCGCGGCAATAAAGCCGACCCGCAACCCGGTCGCGACGCTCTTGGAAAACCCGCCGACGTACACCGTGCGCTCAGGCGCCAGGGTTGCCAATGGCGGCGGCGCTTCTGCTGCCAGAAACGCGTAGGCCGCGTCCTCGATGATCATCAGGTTGTGTTGTCGAGCAATGCCGACTAATCCCTCGCGCTGTTCCAGGCTCATCACCCAACCCAACGGGTTATGCAGGGTCGGAATGCTGTACACCGCGCGCACCGGGCGTTTGCTGCACAGGCGTTGCAGGGCGTCCAGATCCGGGCCACTGGCAGTGACCGGGATCGCGACGATTTCCAGGTGCAGGGTTTCGGCCAGCACTTTAAAGCCTGAATACGTCAGGGCATCGACGGCAATCACATCCCCCGGTTTGAGCAATGCCATCATCGTCACCGCCAAGCCGTGCTGGGCACCGCTGACCACCAGCACTTGCTCGGCCTCCACCACCAGCCCTCGGCTCAACAGGTGCCGCGCCACCGCCGCGCGCTCGTGCAGGCGGCCGGCATGGGGCTGGTAGCGCAGCAGCGCCTCCAGGTCGCCCGACAGCGCCAGTTGGCGCAAAGCCGTGCGCAGCAAATCGGCCTGGCCCGGCAGCGACGGGTAGTTGAAATTGAGGTCGAGCATGCCCGTCGCCACCGTCATCTGCCCACTGCCCTGCCCCGGCGGCAACGAGATCTCGCGCACGAAAGTGCCGCGCCCGGTTTCGCCACTGACCAGGCCCATCGCCTCAAGCTCGCTGTATACCCGGCTGGCCGTGACCAGCGCCAGGCCATGGTCGGCGGCCAATTGCCGGTGGGTGGGCAGACGCGTGCCGGGTGGCAGCGCACCGCTGCGGATATCCGCGGCAAAAGCATCGACCAACGACTTGTAGCGAGCACGTGGCATAGGTGATGTATCCATGACAATTTTTTGATTGTCTTAATCTTCGATCCTAGGATGGCCGAACGCAACCTAACCTTTTCAGGCACACCCTCATGGAACGCACCCTTCGCCTCAACAGCCTCGACAGCAGCACTCAAGGTTGGATCAACGGTTTTATTGGCGTGCTCATTTTCAGCGGCTCACTGCCGGCCACGCGCCTGGCGGTGATGGAGTTCGACCCGGTATTTCTGACCATGATCCGCGCCACCCTGGCCGCCGCGCTGGGGCTGTGCCTGCTCGGTGTGTTCAAGGAGAAACGCCCCGCGCGCGCGCAGTGGATGCCGCTGGCAGTCGTCGCGCTCGGTGTGGTGATTGGCTTCCCGCTGCTGACGGCGTTGGCGTTGCAATACGTCACCTCGGCGCACTCGATCGTATTCATCGGCCTGCTGCCGCTGGCCACGGCGGTATTCGGCGTGCTGCGTGGCGGCGAGCGGCCGCGCCCGGTGTTCTGGCTGTTTTCGACGCTCGGCAGCCTGTTGGTGATGGGTTACGCCGTCGCCCAAGGCTTGAGCGCCGCGCCCGTGGGTGACGTGCTGATGCTGTTGGCAGTGCTGGCATGCGGTTTGGGCTATGCCGAGGGCGCCAAATTGTCGCGCACCTTGGGGGGTTGGCAGGTGATCTGCTGGGCGCTGGTGGTGTCGCTGCCAGTGGTGGCGCCGCTGAGTCTGATCCTCGCCCCTGCGACCTTGACCGGCATCAGCCTGCCGGCCTGGCTGAGCCTGGGCTATGTGGCGTTGTTCAGCATGCTCATCGGCTTTGTGTTCTGGTACCGCGGCCTGGCACAGGGGGGCATCGCCGCCGTCGGCCAGTTGCAGTTGCTGCAACCCTTCTTTGGCCTGGCGCTGGCAGCGGGCCTGCTGCATGAGCAGGTCAGCCTGGGCATGGTGCTGGTGACGGTTGCGGTGATCGGCTGCGTGGCCGGCGCGAAGCGCTTCGCGCGCTAACGCTGCGGCGCAACCATCTTGAACTTGACGGTGATGTCGTTGGACACCACGCTGTTGCCCGCCCACTCACCTTCGCCGATCTTGAAGTCATCGCGCTTGAGCACGAACTCACCGTCGAACACACCGATGCCGCTTTGCTCCTTGAGCAGCACAGTGATGTCCACCGGCCGCGTGATGCCCTTGATCGTCAGGTTGCCGTTGATCGTGTAGCGGTTGTCGCCCAACGCGGTGGCGCCGCTGGACTCATACACGCCGACCGGATAGGCCGTGGTGTCGAACCACGCCGGTTGTTGCAACTGGGTATTGGCGTCCGGGCTGCCGGCGTCGATGCTGGCGAGTTGGATTTTGAGCAACGCATGCGCCGCCTCGGGCTTTTGCGTATCGAACGTCAGGGTGCCTTCAAAGTCGCTGAAGGTGCCATACACCCGCTGCCCGAACTGCTGGAAGGTAAAGCTGATCTGGCTGGCGGTGCGGTTGACGTCTTTGTATTCCGCGGCCTGCGCGCTGGAAAACCAACAGAAGACGAGGGCCAGCAAAAACACCTTGGACATTCGACGCTTCATGAAACGCTCCGCGAGAGAAAAGGACACACGTGCTGAGCTAACACGCCATGGCATGGATTTATTCCCATCGGGCGCGCGTCCTGCTAAACAGAGTAGTCGCGAAAAACAATAAGGACTTTTCATGCCCACCCCTTCTCTGCAGGACACCACCGCCCCCGAAGGCATCTGCTACGGCTGTGGTGGCAGCAACCCGCATGGCCTGCACATCAAAAGCCGTTGGGACGCCGATGGCGTCCATGTCATCGCCGAGCATCAACCCGAGGCCAAATACAGCGGCTGGCCCGACCTGGTCTACGGCGGCCTGATCGCCATGCTGGTGGACTGTCATTCCAACTGGACGGCCATGGCTTATCACTACCGCGCCGAGCAACGTGCACCCGGCAGCTTGCCGCGCATCGATTGCGTCACCGGCAACCTCGGCATCAAATTCATCAAGCCCACGCCCATGGGCGTCACGCTGAGCCTGCGCGCGTGGGTTGAGGGCGAGGTGGGACGCAAAAGCCGCGTGGTCTGCGAGGTGTACGCAGGTGACGTGCTCACTGCCATCGGTGACTCGGTGTTCGTGCGCGTCGACACTGGGCAACTGGCCGCTGCCGCGCATGGTCGCGCGGGCTGATCCTGGTCTACATTGATTGCCACCGCTAATCGAGGAATGCACCGATGACTCGTCTCACCGCGAAAGACTTTGCCCCCGAACTGCTGGAACTCTACGACGGCTACGCCCACGGCAAGCTCAACCGCCGCGAATTTCTCGACCGCGCCGCGCTGTTCACCTTCGGCGGCCTCACCGCCTCTGCGCTGCTGGCGGCCTTGAGCCCCGACTATGCGCTGGCCGAACAGGTCAAGTTCACCGACCCGGAGATCATCGCCGACTACATCACCTACCCTTCGCCCAAAGGCAACGGCACGGTGCGCGGCTACCTGGTACGCCCGGCCAAGGCCAGCGGCAAGGTGCCAGCCGTGGTGGTGGTTCACGAAAACCGTGGCCTGAACCCCTACATCGAAGACGTCGCCCGCCGCCTGGCCAAAGCCGGCTTCATCGCCCTGGCGCCGGACGGCCTCACCTCCATGGGCGGCTACCCGGGCAACGATGAAAAAGGCGTAAAACTGCAACAGAAAGTCGACCCCGAAAAACTCATGAACGACTTCTTCGCCGCCATCGAATGGCTGATGCACCACGACAACAGCACCGGCAAAGTCGGGATTACCGGCTTCTGCTACGGCGGCGGCGTGACCAATGCCGCGGCGGTGGCTTACCCCGAATTAGGCGCGGCGGTGTCGTTTTACGGCAAGCAGCCGGAGGCAAAAGATGTGCCGCGGATCAAGGCGCCGATCATGCTGCACTACGGCGAGCTGGATACGCGGATCAACGAAGGTTGGCCGGCGTATGAGAAGGCCTTGAAGTCGGCGGGCACGACGTACGAGGCGTACATCTACAAGGGCGCCAACCACGGGTTTCACAATGATTCAACGCCCAGGTATGACGAGGCGGCGGCGAATCTGGCGTGGGAAAGAACCCTCGGCTGGTTCCACAAATACCTGGCCTGACCCCACTCTAAATCTGGAAGCTGTCTTGCCGTGGCGAGCGGGCTTGCCCCGCGTTGGGGCGCGGAGCGGCCCTAAAACCTGACGACTCAATCATTCTGGAAAGGCGCGGTGACTGTTCTGGGGCTGCTGCGCAGCCCAACGCGGGGCAAGCCCGCTCGCCACATCAAGCCAGCTCTCAGCTTAGAAATAAGGGGCAGACCACGCTTAATCCAAAACCGTGGTCTGATCCCGATTTTCAATTTTCACAGCAAAAACTTTGGGAGCTGGCTTGCCTGCGATGACGGTCTTTCAGTAACCAATAGGCTGGCTGACCCACCGTTATCGCAGGCAAGCCAGCTCCCACATTGGGTACGCGCAGTTTTCCAGATCAGTGTTCGAGCGCATACCGCCGACAATGGTTGAGATAACCCTGCTCATGACTCCCCACCAACTGCACCACACTGGTCCATAACCACGACGGCGCATCCAGCTGTTTCGAGCGGTTTTCCTGCAGCACCGCCATCCACTGCTTGCGCGTATCGCGGTCCATTTGCCGGGCATGGGCGATGCCGACCACGCGGGCCAGGTAACCGGCGGCGTGCATGGCGTCGGTTTCGCTGAGCTCATCCAGCTCCAGCTTCATGTCCTGGGGCAGCAGCTCGCGGATGAAGAATCCGTGATCCAAAAAGCGCGTCGCCAGCATGCGCTCACCCAAGCCTGGTGACAGCTGGCGCGCGCCTTCCACCACCCGTCGTCCATTGTCGCGGGGCATCTTCGCGCGTGGTGTACGCGGTGCAGCGGCGCCGACGGCTTCCTTGATATCGATCAGGCAATATTCCTGATCATCCTTGTCGCCCACGCCCAGCAGTGCCGCATAGCGCAGCAAGCCGAGGGAGCTGCAGCCCTTGACCCAATAGGCTGAGTCCAGCAGTTCAACCTTGGCGTCTTTGGGCCGGCCTTTGAGCGAGGTGACCAACTGGTGGATTTCATCCGAGGCGCACAGGGTTTGCAGGGCGCCCTTTTCTGCCCGCGACAATGCCCAGAAGTGCTTGCCCAGTGGAATCGTCGGCCGCACGTTTTCAATGCGTTCACGCGCCAGGTTTTTCCAGGTGCGCTCCACCGCGCTGCGCATGCCGGCCTTGACCTGGGATGGGCGTGGCGGCACTTCGTCGGGCTTGTCTTTGAAGGCTTGTTCGTAGCCGCCGATCATCTCTTCAAGCATGCGCGCGGTGGTCACTCCGGGCAGGTCCGAGCCGCGTGCGGCGGTGGCCAACGACAAGGCCAGGCGCACCAGATCGTGGGCCGGGTTGCCGATTACGGTCTGGTCAAGGTCGCGGATGTGCATGTCGATACGGCCCTTGATATCGCCGGTCGGGCCCAGGTTGCCGGCGTGGCAATCGCCGCAGATCCAGATCGCCGGGCCGTGCGGCAAGCGGCGGCCTGGCTGGCTGTGCAGCCATTCGTAAAACTGCACCGTGCTGCCGCGCACATAGGCGTGGGCGGAGCGCGCCATCTTCAAGTTGCGCAGTTGCGTGAGGTGGGGCATGCGGTCGGCGGGGCGCGGGGTTTTCATGGATGAACTCAGTACGGGGAGATGCGGTAGAGCGTAGCCCCACAAGGAATGTTTCATTATGTTTCAAAAAAACTGGCAAAAAGCCTGTTTCAATTCATAAGCCACACCAAATAATCCGTCGCTAATCCGTCTTTCTAATCGCCCGCCCCTGCGCGCTAGCATCGGCCTACTCGATGCAGCGAGTCACAACCCTAACTGCACACATCCACAAACACTGCCGCCCTAAAAAAAGAGATAAAGCAGATGAATGACGTGATGAACACTGCACTCCAGGCGCCCACCAAGATCAACCTGGTCAAGGCCCGTGGCTCGCTGGTGTGGGACGACCAAGGCAAGGAATACATCGACTGCACCGCCCAGGCATGGTCGAACAACCTGGGGGCCAACGACCCGCGCGTGGTGGAGGCGGCGATTGCGCAACTGCGCGACATGACCCACATCCGCCCCAACTTCGGCTCCCCGCCCACACCCGGCTGGTGGCGAAGCTGCGCGAAGTCTCGCCGGTCTCGCTCAACCAAATGGGTTTTGCCCTGCATGGCAGCCTCGCCGGTGAAATGGCGATGAAACTGGCGTTCAAAAACCGTCCCGGCGCGCAGAACCTGCTGGTGCTGCAAGACGGTTACCACGGCCGCTCCCTGGCCACCCTCGGCGCCAGCTGGCCGCACCCGAATAACCCATTCCTGGCGATTCAGCCGCGCTTTACCCGCGTGCCGCACCCGAACCCGTATCGCACCCGACTCGGGCTGGACCCGGAAACCGAGTCCCAGCTGTGCCTGGGTCTGCTTGAAGACACCATTCTCAAAGGCGTCGACGGCGGTGTGGCAGCAGTGATGATGGAGCCCATTCAGGGCAATGGCGGGCACATCGAGTTTCCGCGCTCGTACTACAAAGGCGTGCGCGAGATCTGTGATCGCCTCGGCGTGTTACTGATTTTCGATGAAGTGCAAACCGGTTTCGGGCGCATGGGCACGATGTGGGCGGCGGACTATTACGACGTACTGCCCGACATCATCGTGTTCGGCAAAGGCGTGGGCGGCGGCTTTCCGCTGGCCGGCATCCTGGCCGACGACACACTCAAGTGGTTTGACGAAGGTGAAGAAGCGCTGACCTTTGGCCACTTTCCCGTTTCGCTGGCCGCAGGTTACGCCGCCGTCGAAGCCATCGTCGCCGACGGTCTGTGCGACAAGGCGCGCGACTCGGGCGAATACATCACCGCACGGCTCAAAGAGATGCAAACCCGTCACCCGCTGATCGGCGACGTGCGCTGCCCGGGCCTGATGGCCTCCATTGAGCTGGTCAAGGACCGCGCCACCAAAGAGCCCGCATGCCGTGAGTCCCAAGAGGTCTATCGCCTTGGGCTGGAGCGCGGCGTATTGTTCGGCGAGAGCCGTTACGCGGGCCTGGGCAACCTGATCAAGGTCAAGCCGCCGCTGGACATCGAGCGCCCACTGCTGGCCAAGGCACTCGACGTGCTGGATGAAGTGATCGGCATCATCGAGGAGCAGCGGCCATGAGCACAATTGTCGAAAGCCCCGTCACCGCCCCACCGAATACCCAAGCCACGCTGTCCAGCGACGACGCCGACCTGGCGAGCCTTGGCTACGAGCAAAAGATGCACCGCACCATGAGTGCCTTCACCTCGTTTGCCCTGGCCTTCTCCATGGTCTCGATCAACACCGGCGTGGTCACGCTGTTTGCCGACCCGTTCAACCGCGTCGGCGGCATCGGCATCCTGCTATGGCTGCTGGTGATCCCGCTGGTGTGCTGCATCGTGATGGTCTACTGCCATTTGGCCGGGCGTATCCCGCTTACCGGTTACGCCTATCAGTGGTCGAGCCGCCTGGCCGGCAATCACTTCGGCTGGTTCACTGGCTGGGTAGCGTTCACCTCGTTTGTCGCCGGCACGGCGGCCACTTCGGCCGCCATCGGCACGGTGTTCGCCCCCGAGATTTGGGCCAACCCTACACAAGGCCAGATCCAGGGCCTGAGCATCGGCGCGACGCTGGTGGTAGGGCTGCTGAATATCTGCGGGATTCGCCTGGCTACACGGATCAATGACATCGGCGCGATCATCGAAATCATCGGCACGGTGCTGCTGGCGATTGCCTTGTTCTTTGGCGTGTTTTTCTTCTTCGAACACACCCAAGGCGTGGCGATCCTGACCTCGGCGAAGCCCGTGAGTGGCGGCGACATCAGCTTCACCACCCTCGCCCTCGCCACCTTGTTGCCAGTGTCGGTGCTGCTGGGTTGGGAAGGCGCTGCTGACCTGTCCGAAGAAACCAAAGACCCGCGCCGCGCCGCACCCCGGGCGATGATTCGCGCGGTGCTGGTGTCCAGCGTGCTGGGTTTCGTGGTGTTTGCGCTGCTGAGCATTGCGATACCGGGCCCGGTCAGCGAGTTGCTCAGCCACAGTGAAAACCCGGTGATCAATATCGTGCGCCTGCAACTGGGCGACGCGGCGGGCATCGGCATGATCGTGATTGCCTTCGCCTCGATCCTCGCGTGCCTGATCGCCAATATGGCAGTGGCCACGCGCATGACCTTCGCGCTGTCGCGGGACAATATGCTGCCGGGCTCCAAGGTGCTGGCGAAGATCAACCCGCACTTCGGCACGCCAGTGGCGGCCATCGTGCTGATCACCGCCATCGCCGTGCTGCTCAACCTGGCCAGCGGCGGGTTTGTCACGGCGATCTACTCGATGGTCGGCCTGACCTACTACTGCACCTACCTGCTGACCTTGATCGCCGCCTTCCTCGCTTACCGCAACGGCCGCATGCCCGGCGCCCCGGACGGTGTGTTCAGCCTGGGCCGCTGGCTGTTGCCGATGATCCTGCTGGGCGGCGCCTGGGCCATCGCGGTGATCCTCACCCTCAGCGTGCCTGAAGAAAGCCGCACCGGCGCGATCACCACCGGCGTTACACTGGGGGTCGGCGTGCTGTGGTGGCTGTTCTCACTGCGTACGCGCCTCAACAATGGCAGCGCGGGGCCGAACAGTCAGTTGCTCGATCACTAGCCACAAACAAAACCCCGGCAACGGGGTTTTGCTTGTCACTCTCAAGGAGGTCTATCGATGTTTGCCCAGGCTACCTGGCTCAACCCGCCACAACAGTGGACCCGCGAAGACGACAGGCTGACGGTCACCACCGATGCCCACACCGATTTCTGGCGCGAAACCCACTACGGCTTCGTGCGTGACAACGGCCATTTTCTGTTTGTGCAAACGCCGGGGGAATTCACCGCCCAGGTGAAAATCCAGGGCGGCTTTGCGCACTTGTACGATCAGGCCGGGCTGATGGTGCGGATTGATGAAACGCAGTGGGTGAAGGTCGGCGCCGAGCTGTCCGATGGCGTGACGCTGCTCAGCAGCGTGTTGACCGATGGCGTGTCGGACTGGGCCACTGGCGTGTTCCCCGGTGACCCGCAAGCCTTCTGGATTCGCGCAACCGTGGCCAACGGCGTATTACGCGTGCAGGTCTCGGTGGACGGCGTGAGCTGGCCGCTGGTGCGGCTGGCACCCTTCCCTGTCGCGCCGTCGTATCAGGTCGGGCCGTACTGCTGCACGCCTGAGCGCGGCGGCCTGGAAGTGCGCTTTTGCGAATGGCAGGTCAGCGCGCCGAACGGCAAATCGCTGCACGACCTGTCCTGACTAGGTGCGACTGCTCGCCACTTCCACGGCCAGTTCGGCGAAGTTGCGCGCGGCCATGCTCGGGTGCGGCGGCAAGGCCACCGCCACTTCGCACATCGGCATGTCGCTGATCACCGGGAACGCCAGGCCGGGCCGTGCGTAAAAACGTGCGGTGGAGAGTGCCGTGATGCTGATTCCGCGCTCCGACGCTACCGCCTGCAATTCGGTTTCCACCGTCGAGGCTTCGTGCACGATCCGCGCCGGCTGCCCGTTGCGGTAGGCATCGACGGTCCAGTAACTGCGCCAGACGCCACTGCCCGGCGCGGCAATGATCGGCTCATCGAGCAGGTCATGCACGCTGACGCGGCTTTCGCCCGCGAGTCGATGGCTGGATGCCAGGCAGGCCACGCAAGGCTCGGCGACCAACGTGTGCAACTCGATTGCCGGCAGCCCCAACGGTGGGCGCAGCACCGCGACGTCCATGCCGGCATCGATGCCGGCCAGAGGTGAAGCGAAGTCGTACTCGCGCACCACCAGTTCGACCTCGGGGTAGCGCTTGGCGAACACGCTGAGGATCTGCGGCATCAGGTCGACCCCGGCGCCGATCAGGAAGCCCACGTTCAAGCAACCGCGCACACCGCGCGCGTGCTCGCGGGCGGTTTGCACCAAGCGGCCGACGCCATTCACAACTTCCCGCGCCTCCAGCAACAGCGCCTGGCCGGCGCCAGTCAGCGCAACGTTGCGGGTATTACGTTCGAACAGCTGCACATCCAGCAGCGCCTCGAACTGGCGAATGGTCTGCGACAAGGCCGGTTGCGACACATGCAGGCGCGTGGCGGCGCGCACGAAGCTGAGCTCTTCGGCCACCACCACAAAGGCCTTGAGTTGACGGATGTCCACGCCGGAAGTCTGCATCGGCTCTCCTGTTGATCAGTTCGATGGCCCAGGTCGAGAATGGCACGAGTCAGGCGTCGGCGGATACGGCTCGCAGCCAGCCCTTGAACGCCAGCATCGCCGAGGTTTCGGCCCGCGACTGCAGACGCGTCAGCCAATAACTGCCGGTGGTAATGCCAACGTCGAACGGCTGGCGAATCACATCCGTCGCCAATTGCCGCGAGAACATCATCGCCGGGGCCAGCGCCACGCCGATGCCTTGCAGCGCCGCTTCCATCATTGCCAGCGACGAATCGAAAACGATGCTGCGCGGTACGACGGTGTCGGCGGGCAGGCCTGCGGCCTGGAACCATTGGGTCCACTCATCGGCGCGGTACGAGCGCAGCAGCGTGTGTTTCAACAGGTCGGCCGGCGTGCGCAATTGCTCGGCCAGCGTGGGTGTACACAGCACGGTCAACGGCGCCGCCAGCAATTCACAGGCGTCGGTGCCGTGCCAGGCGCCAGCGCCGAAGCGGATCGCGTAATCCAGGCCTTCGGCGGCCACGTCCACACGGTTGTTGTGGGTGGACAGGCGCAGGTCGATAAACGGGTAGCGCGCCTGAAAGTCCGGCAGGCGTGGCAGCAGCCAACCCACGGTAAAGGTGCCCACCGCGCCTACGGTGAGCACTTCGCGGTAATGCCCGCCTTCGAACTGGCTGAGCGTCTGGGCAATGCGGTCAAACGATTCGCGCACCACTGGCAGCAGGGTCTCGCCCTCACGGGTGAGCATCAAGCCGCGTGGCAGGCGCTTGAACAAGGTGACATTGAGTTGAGCTTCAAGGCTTTTCACCTGATGGCTGACCGCAGCCTGGGTCACACACAGCTCAATGGCGGCCCGGGTAAAACTCAAGTGGCGGGCCGACGCCTCGAAGGCGCGCAAGGCATTGAGCGGCAGATGGGAACGCAGCATGCTTGACCCTAGATTTTCTAATGGCTGGTGCGAGATATGATCGTTTGATCGCGACCGGCAAACTGCCTACATTTGCCCCGCCTGCGCAGGCTTTCTACTTAATCGATCACCTCATGGAAGCGACATCATGCCCCAACTTTCTCTGTTTGGAGTGCGTAATTTAACCGCCCTGGCCGTATTCATCGCTGCCGGCAACTGCGTGGCGGCAACTGACCTGCAGGCCGTGGTAGACGCCAGCGTAAAACCGTTGATGCAACAACAGGCCATTCCGGGCCTGGCGGTCGCCGTGGTCCAGAACGGCAAGGTGCAATACTTTAACTACGGCACGGCCTCAAAAGAAACCCAGCAGCCGGTCAGCGAAAACACCCTGTTTGAAGTCGGCTCGGTGAGTAAAACCTTCACCGCCACCCTCGGCGGTTACGCCCAGGCGACCGGCAAGCTCAAGCTCTCGGACACCGCCAGCCAGCACTTGCCCGCATTGGCCGGCAGCGCCTTCGACAAGATCAGCCTGCTGCAGCTGGCAACCTACACCGCCGGCGGCCTTCCCCTGCAATTTCCCGACGCGGCCGACAGCGCCGAGACCATGCTCGGCTACTTCCAGCACTGGAAGCCGACTTACGCACCGGGCGCACAACGCCTGTATTCGAACCCGAGCATCGGGCTGTTCGGCTATCTGGCGGCGCAAAGCCTCGGCCAGCCGTTCAACGTGGCCATGGAAAAAACCCTGCTGCCCAAGCTGGGCTTGACCAACACCCACGTCAGCGTGCCCGCGGACAAATCCGCGCTGTACGCCCAAGGCTACGACAACAACCAGAAGCCCGTACGCGTCAGCCCCGGCGCGCTGGACAGCGAAGCCTACGGCATCAAGACCAGCGCCCACGACCTGGCTCACTACGTGATGGTCAACCTGCACCCGCAAACCCTGGAAAAGCCGCTGCAACAGGCGATTGCCACCACCCACGCGGGCTACTACACCGTGAACGGCATGACCCAGGGCCTGGGCTGGGAGCGCTACCCTTACCCGATCACGCTGCAAGCCTTGCTGGAGGGCAACTCCACGCCTATGGCAATGGAGCCGCACAAGGTCAATTGGCTGACGCCCGCACAGCCGCAACCGGCCAACGTGCTGTACAACAAAACCGGCTCGACTGGCGGTTTCGGGGCGTACGTGGTGTACGTGCCGAGCAAGGACATGGGCGTGGTGATGCTGGCGAACAAGAATTACCCCAACGCTGAACGGGTCAAGGTGGCGCACGCGATCTTGAGCGCGATAGGTCACTAAAGCCTCGCACACATCAACTGTGGGAGCGGGCTTGCTCGCGGTAGCGGTGCGCCAGTCGCCAAATGCAGCGTCTGGCACGCCCTCATCGCGGGCAAGCCCGGCTCCCACAAAGTATTACTGTGTTGTTGAGTGTTACATCCCCAGCCAGTGCGGCAACGCCAGCGAAATGAACGGCAAGTAAGTCACCATAATCAGGAACACCAGCAGGATCATCAGCCACGGCAACGCCGCGCGGATGGTCTGCCCCAGGGTCAGGCCGGTCACCGCCGAGGTCACGAACAGGTTCAACCCCACGGGTGGGTGCACCAGGCCGATTTCCATATTCACCACCATCACGATCCCCAGGTGAATCGGGTCGATGCCCAACTTCATGGCAATCGGGAAGAAGATCGGCGCCAGGATCAACACGATGGCCGAGGGCTCCATAAAGCTGCCCGCCACCAGCAACACGATATTGACCATGATCAGAAAGCCGATCGGCGTGAGGCCTTCAGAGATCACCCAGGCCGTGATTTCCTGCGGGATCTGCTCGGTGGTCAGCACGTGGGCGAACAGCATGGCGTTGGCGATGATAAACATCAGCATGATCGCCAGGCGCCCGGACTCCAGCAGCACCTTGGGGCAGTCGCGAAATTTCATGTCCTTGTAGATGAACAACGCCACGAACGCCGAGTACACCGCCGCCACCGCCGCGGCCTCCGTTGGGGTGAACATGCCGCTGTAGATGCCGCCGAGGATGATCACCAGCAACAGCAAGCCCCAGAATGCCCGGCGCGCACAGGTCAGCCACTCACGAAAGGTCGCACGCGGTTGAGCCGGCAGTTTTTTGATGCGCGCAACGATGTAGATCGCGACCATCAACATCAGGCCCAGCAGCAAGCCCGGAATGACACCGGCCATAAACAGCTTGCCCACCGAGGTTTCGGTGGCCGCCGAGTAAACCACCATCACAATCGAGGGCGGAATCAGAATGCCCAGGGTCCCGGCATTGCAGATGATCCCCGCGCCGAATTCCTTCGGGTAACCGGAGCGCACCATGCCCGCCACGGCAATCGAACCCACCGCTGCCACCGTCGCCGGCGATGAGCCCGACAGCGCGGCAAACAGCATGCACGCCAACACCGCCGCAATCGCCAGGCCGCCACGGATGTGGCCGACACAGGCGTTGGCAAAGTCGATCAAGCGCTGCGCCACGCCGCCGGTGGTCATGAACGCACCGGACAACAGGAAGAACGGAATCGCCAGAAAGGTGTAGGCGTCAGAGGTTTCAAACAGTTTGATCGCCAGCGAACTCACCGAGTCCTGGCTGAACATCAGGATCGACACCGCGCCGGACAGCCCGAGGGAAATCGCAATCGGCACGCCGAGGAACATGAACACGAACAGCAGCAAAAACAGACAGAGCACGGCCATCAGTGACGCTCCTCATGGCTGCCGGCCAACTTGCTGGCCTCGCCGGCCTCATCGGCCAGCCCCAAGCCGACCTGACGGTGGGTAAAGATGCGGTAGAAAATTTCCAGGTAGCGGATGAACACCAGGGCGAAACCGATGGGCACGATGATCACAATATCGCCCACGTCCACGCCGTATTGGTCGAGGTCTTCGGCGCCAATATGGGCGGTCATTACCGCGCTCACCCACTTGTAGCTGGCGACCATGAACAGCCCCGCGTAGGCCAGGCAGCACAGGCACGCGAGCATGCCGAGCAAGCGTTGCACCGGCCGCCTGGTCAGCTTGACCAGCGCGTCCACGCCGAGGTGGCCGGCGGTGCGCACACCGTAGGAGATGCCGAAGAAAATCAGCCAGCCGAACATGGCCTTGGTCAGCGCCACGCTCCAGGTCATGTCCTGGGCCCAGGTCATGGTGTGGTCGCCCAGGGCGTTGAAGAAGTGGCTGCTCCACGCCCACTTGTCCGCCAGGGAAAAGAACAGCGTGTAGATGTTGTTGAGCATGACGTAGACAAATGTCACCAGGGTCATGGCGGCCAGCAGGAAGGCGATAAAACCTTCCTCCAGGTGCTCCCAGACGCGCCTTAGCGTTTGCATGGCAAAACCTCGCGAAGCGGGAATGATGTCGGGGTGGAAATCGGCTCAACCTGTGGGAGCGAACCTCTGTGGGAGCCGGGCTTGCCCGCGATGGGAGCAGCTCGGTTCTGCAGATACACCGAGTTGCCTGCATCGCAGGCAAGCCAGCGCCCACCTAAAGCGGTTTCCAAAGCAGGTTTGGGTGCTGGCCCAACTACTGGTTGGACGCGTCCGCCGCCTTGATCAGGTCGGCGCCAATTTCGCCTTCAAACTTCTGCCACACCGGGCGCATGGCTTCGCGCCAGAGCTGGCGTTGCTCGGGGGTCAGTTCGATGATTTCGCTGGTCTTGGCGTCGATGATCTTCTGCTTGGCCGACTGGTTCAGCGCCTCGGCCTGCTTGTTCACCTCCACAGTGACCTCGAGCATGATCTGGTCCAGGGTGGTGCGGATGTCCGGCGGCAGGCCGTTCCAGAACGTGGCGTTGGTGATCACCATGTAGTCGATCAGGCCGTGGTTGGACTCGGTGAAGTACTTCTGCACCTCGTTGACCTTCTGGCTTTCATAGTTCGACCAGGTGTTCTCGGTGCCATTCACGGTGCCGGTCTGCAGGCCCTGGTAGACCTCGGCAAAGCTCATCTTGCGCGGGTTGGCGCGGATCGCCTTGAACTGCTCCTCAAGCACGCTGGAGGCTTGCACACGGAACTTCAGGCCACGGGCGTCCTTGGGTTCGTGCAGGGCTTTGTTGGAGGAGAGTTGCTTGAGGCCGTTGTGCCAATACGCCAGGCCGAGGATGTTCTTGTCCTGCATCGAGGTCAGCAGGGCTTTGCCCTGCGCGGCCTGGAAGCGGTCGACGGCGGCCAGGTCGTTGAACAAAAACGGCAGGTTGTATATCTGCACTTGCTTGGTGTACTGCTCGAACTTGGCCAGCGACGGCGCCAGCATCTGCACGTCGCCCAGCAGCAGCGCTTCCATCTCCTTGCCGTCGCCGAACAGCGACGAGTTGGGGTACACCTCAACCTTGACGCGGCCCGGCAGGCGCTCTTCGGCGAGCTTCTTGAACAGCAGCGCGCCCTGGCCTTTGGGGGTGTTTTCGGCGACCACGTGGGCGAACTTGATCACAATCGGGTCCGCCGCCTGGGCCAGGCCCGCGGCAAACAACGTGGCGGCGCACAGCAGCGCCCGAGAAAGCTTGAGCATGGACGATCACCTTCTTATTGTTGTGTTGTAGGGCAAGGTGCCTGATGTCACGTGTGTAGTGAATTTCGAATTTTAGATACCTGCGTTCGGCTAGGACGAACGCCAATCTTCAGAACAATAAAGATCAAGTGTGGGAGCTGGCTTGCCTGCGATAGCGGTGTGTCAGGCAGTAGATTTGTTAGCTGAGCCACCGCAATCGCAGGCAAGCCAGCTCCCACAGTTTTTGATTCGGTTTCGTCAGCTATATCTTGGCCGCCAGCAACCTCTGCGCGCGCAGCAGCACCGGCGCATCCACCATCTGCCCATCAATCTGATAGGCCCCTGCCCCGTGCGCCCCGGCCTCTACCACGCGCTTGGCCCAGGCCAAATCATCGGCGCTCGGCGCCAGGGCCTCGTGGATCACCGCCACCTGCCTGGGATGAATACACAGCGCCCCGGCAAAGCCCATCTCGTAGGCGTGCCGGATCGAACGCCGTAAACCTTCAGGGTCATCGATAGCCGGGTGCACGCCATCCAGCGGCGCAACCAGCCCTGCCGCACGCGAATGCACGATCAACGCCAGGCGTGCCTGGTCGAGGGCGAACTGCGCGGCCGCGGAATGGCTGCTCAGGTTCAAGTCCAGCGCCAGGTCCAGGCCCCCGAACGACAGGCGCTCCACCTGCGGCGCCCGAGCGATTTCAGCCACCGCCAACAAACCCCGCGCACTTTCGATAATCGGCCAGATCATTTTGCCGGTGGCCGCCACCACCGCCACCTGCGCCGCGCTCTCGACTTTGGGCAATAGCACGCCTGCCACATTTGCATGGGCTTTGCAGAACGCCACGTCTTCGAAATGCTCGGCATGCTCCGGCGCGTTGATACGCACCCACACCTGCGCCTCGGGATGGCCTTGCAGAAACGCCCCAAGATTATCCCGCGCCTGGCGTTTGAGCGGCTCTTCGACCGCGTCTTCAAAATCGACAATCACCGCATCGGCGCCACTGGCCAACGCTTTGGCAAACCGCTCCGGGCGACTGCCCGGCACAAACAAGGCCGAACGAACCAAAGGCTTTGGCATCACTTGAATTCCTTATTAGATAACGCCGCGTGCACGCAGAGTGTCGATGGCTTCACCCGAATAGCCGAGCTGATCAAGGATGCTCTGGCTGTGCTGCCCGAGTGCCGGCACAGCGTCCATTCGCGGCGTGAACGCGGCATTGCGCGCCGGTGGCAGCAGCGACGGCAACGGCCCGGCCGGGCTCTGGACTTCACGCCAGCTGTCGCGCGCCTTGAGCTGCGGATGGTCCCACACGCCCTGCATGTCGTTGACACGCGCACTGGCAATCTGCGCGTCTTCCAAACGCTGGATCACCGCCTCGGCGTCCAGCTGCGCAAAGCTATCGACAATGATCTGGCGCAGCACTTCACGGTTGGCCGAACGCTTGAAGTTGGCCGAGAAACGCTCATCGGTGGCCAATTGCGGCGTGAGCAGCACCTTGTCGCAGAACGCCGCCCATTCGCGTTCGTTCTGTAAACCAAGCATTACCGTGCCGCCGTCGCCGGTGGGAAACGGCCCATACGGGTAAATCGTCGAGTGCGCCGCCCCGGCGCGCGGGGGTTGCGGCGCGCCGTCGAACGCGTAATACATCGGGTAGCCCATCCACTCCACCAGGCTTTCGAGCATGCTCACATCGATGCGGCTGCCCTTGCCCGTTTTGCCGCGCAGCAGCAGCGCCGAGAGGATGCCGCTGTAGGCGTACATGCCCGCAGAGATATCGGCGATGGAGCAACCGGCCTTGGCCATCTGGTCGTCACCGGGGCCGCCGGTCACCGATAGAAAGCCGCCCTCGCTCTGGATCAGCAAGTCATAGGCCTTTTTCTTCTCGTAAGGCCCGCCTTCGCCATAGCCGGAAATATCGCAGACGATCAGCCGTGGGAAACGCGCGTGCAGCGCTTCAAACGACAAGCCCATGCGCGCCGCCGCGCCGGGTGCGAGGTTCTGCACCAGTACATCGGCGTCGGCCAGCAGGGTGTCGAGGATGGCGCCCGCCTCGTCCTGCTTGAGGTCCAGGGTCAGGCTTTCCTTGGAGCGGTTGGTCCACACGAAATGTGAGGCCAGGCCGCGCACGCGCTCGTCGTAATCACGCGCAAAATCACCGGCGCCAGGGCGTTCGATCTTGATGACGCGGGCGCCCAAATCGGCCAATTGACGTGTGCAGAATGGCGCGGCAATCGCGTGTTCCAGGCTGACGACAGTGATGCCGTCCAGCGGTCGTTGATTATTCATCACAAATCCTCAAAGCCAGTGGGCCATGGACGCGGCGTTACGCAGGTTCCAGGCCTTGTCGATCAGTGCATCCGCCTGGGCCGGCGTGCGGGCGCCGCTGAAGTGGGTCAGGCGCTGAAACTTGTCCGCCAGCGCCTCACGGCTCAAGGTGTTGCCCGGGTCGCCCTTGGGCTCATCAATGGCGCCGTGCAGCGTGCGGCCGTCGACCGTGGTGACGGTGACGCGGCCCAGCCAGCGTTGCGGGTAGGCGCCGTCCACTTCAGGGTCCAGCGTCATGCTGACCTTGTCGCGAAAGCTCGCAACGGCGGGATCGGTCAGCGCCAGTTGGTGAAACTCGGTGAGCCCGGCCTTGCCATGCACGGCGATCAGGCCGAGCACCGTGCCCATGGAAAACTTGGCCTGGTGCACGGTCGCGGGCACTGCCACGCGGCCCAGAACATCGATGGCGCCCTGGTGCACACGGGTTTGCACACGGGCGATCTGTTCAGCGCCCAGCCCTTCGCGCTGCATCAAATCCAACAGCGCATCGGCGGCAGGATGGGTATGGCGGCACGACGCGTGGAACTTGAACGAGGTTTCCAGCAGCGCCCAGCGCGTGCCCAGGTCGGCCGACAATTTGCTCGGCTGCGCATCACTGGACATGCCCGCCGCCAACCCTTGGTCGCCTTCAAGAATATTGCGCGCGCCGGTCAGGCCGTCCGCGGTCAGGTACGCGGCGAGCAAGCCATCGGCGGCGGCCTTGGCGGTGTGCAGTTGCTTGGAGTCGGCAGCGTCGCGCAGGAATTCCCACAGCCCCGCGGCCTGAGTGCCGGCGCTGCCGAGCAGGTTGATGAATTGTTCTTCGTTGAAATCCAGCAGTTTGCCCACGGCAATGGCCGCCGCCAGGGTGCCGACAGTCGCCGTGGTGTGGAAGATACGGTAGTGAGAACGCCCCATGAATTCGCCGATGCGAATCCCGGCTTCATAACCGGCCACCGACGCCAGCAGCAACTCGCGGCCGGATTTGCCGAGGTCTTGCGCGGCAGCCAAGGCAGCCGGGAACACCACGGTGGCCGGGTGCAGCACCGAGCTGTTGTGCAGGTCATCCTGCTCCACCAGATGGGACGCGGCGCCGTTGACCAGCGCGGCGAAATACGCGCTGCTGCTGGCGCCACTGACGATGATCTGCGCCGGGCCGCTGCTCGGGCCCATCTTTTGCGCGTAGCGCTCGAACAAAGGAATCGGGTGCGCGCCCTTGCTCGCCAACGCAGAGGCGAGCCAATCCAGATACAGGTCTTCGGTGCGCGCCAGCACGTTTTCGGGCAAGTGTTCGTAGTTCAACTCGGCGAGGAACCGACACAGGGCTTGGGTATGGCTCATGGTCAGGCCCTCAGAAGCTGCGTGGCAGTTCGAGCAAATGCTCGGCCACGTAGGACAGGATCAGGTTGGTGGAGATCGGCGCCACTTGGTACAGGCGGGTTTCGCGGAATTTGCGCTCCACGTCGTACTCGCAGGCAAACCCGAAACCGCCGTGGGTTTGCAGGCAGGCGTTGGCCGCTTCCCAGGACGCCTTGGCTGCCAGGTACTTGGCCATGTTGGCGCTGGCCCCGGCATTCTGGCCGCTGTCGTACTCCGCGCACGCGCGCCAGCGCATCAGGTCTGCCGCTTCGATCTCGATGTGCGCTTCGGCAATCGGGAACTGCACGCCCTGGTTCTGCCCGATAGGCCGGCCAAATACCACGCGGTCGCGGGCATAGGCGCTGGCCTTTTCGATAAACCAGCGGCCGTCGCCGATGCATTCGGCGGCAATCAGCGTGCGCTCGGCATTCAGGCCGTCGAGGATGTATTTGAAGCCCTTGCCCTCCTCGCCGATCAAGCTGCCCTTGGGCAGCTCCAGGTTGTCGAAGAACAGCTCGTTGGTTTCGTGGTTGACCATGTTGGCGATGGGCTGCACGGTCAGGCCGTTGCCGATGGCTTCGCGCAGGTCCACCAGGAAGATCGACATGCCCTCGGACTTTTTCTTCACCTCGGCCAGTGGCGTGGTGCGCGCCAGCAGGATCATCAGGTCGGAATGCTGCACGCGTGAGATCCAGACTTTCTGGCCATTGATCACGTATTTGTCGCCGCGCTGAATCGCGGTGGTCTTGATCTTGGTGGTGTCGGTGCCGGTGGTGGGCTCGGTGACACCCATCGATTGCAGACGCAGTTCGCCGCTGGCGAGCTTGGGCAGGTAGAAGCTTTTCTGCGCGTCGCTGCCATGGCGCAGCAAGGTGAACATGTTGTACATCTGGCCGTGAACCGTGCCGGAATTGCCGCCGCAGCGGTTCACCTCCTCAAGAATCACCGAGGCTTCAGCCAGGCCCAGGCCGGAGCCGCCGTATTCTTCCGGGATCATCGCCGACAGCCAGCCGGCGTCGGTCAGCGCTTTGACGAAGGCTTCGGGGAAGCCTTTTTGTTCGTCGATCCTGCGCCAGTAAGCGGCATCGAATTCGGCGCACAGGGCGCGCACGCCTTCGCGGATGGCATTGAGTTCTTCGTTGTCATTGGGGTTCATTAACGGCTCTCCGCCTGTTGTTCTGGTTTATTCGAAATGCAGTTCGGCTGTTTGCGCCACGCCCTCGGCATTGCCGGCCCACAACTGCGCCACGCCGGGTGCCGTCACGCGTCCGCTCAGTGCAAACGGTTGCGGCGCGATCAACGGGCGCACGCCGCGATAGGCCAACCGGCGCAGGGTGGCTTGCGGATGGGCGCGGCAAAACGCGCGCAGGCTCAAGGTGGCGATCAACGGCCCATGCACCACCAGGCCCGAGTAGCCTTCGGTGCCGGTGACATAGGGGTAGTCGTAATGGATGCGGTGGCCGTTGAAGGTCACGGCGCTGTAGCGAAACAGCAGGGTTGGCGTGGGCAGGACGGTCTCCTGCCATTCACCCTGGGCCAGTGCCTCGCCGCTGCCCTGCTTGGGTGGCGTGGGTTCGCGGTAGACAATGTCCTGTTCTTCGCGAATCGCCAGGCGACCGCCCTGGGAATAGTCATGGCGCACGGTGACAAACAGCAGCGAACCGGTGCGGCCGGTCTTTTCTTCGACCTGAGTGATGGTCGATTCGCGGGTGGCCACCTCACCGGCGCGCAAGGCGTGCAGGAACTCGATGCGCCCACCGGCCCACATGCGATTGCGGTTGTCCGCCGGTGGCAGGAAGCCGCCACGCGCCGGGTGGCCGTCGGTGCCCAGGGCCGATTCGGGCAGCGGGTCTTGAAAAAAACACCACTGCCACAACGGTGGAACGGCCTCGCCATCCTGGGGCACCGCTTCGCCGAAGGTCGCGGCAATACGCTTGAGCAGGTTGTGGCTCAGGTGGTCGTGGGCGGTTTCACTTCGGCCGATCCAATCGGTGGCGCTCATCGGGTACACATCCTCTGGCAGTGGTGGTCTGCCCCGGATCATGCAAGCGCCTGCCCGTTCTGAGAATTTGCATTTCAATAAACCAGCGTTCGGTTATGCTGAACGCCGCTTGTCACACCTCCAATCCACTGTGGGAGCTGGCTTGCCTGCGATGGCGTTGCGTCAGGTTGCACATGCATCGCCCGATCCACCGCTATCGCAGGCAAGCCAGCTCCCACAATTGATCTTCACCGTTGCCGAATAGGTGTTCTGCATGCACTTCGATCTCGCCGACCTGCGCCTGTTTATCCATATCGCCGAATCCCCCAGCCTGACCCAAGGCGCGAAACGCGCGTTTCTCTCGCCCGCTGCCGCCAGTGCGCGGATCAAGGCGCTGGAAGGCCAGCTCGACACGCGCCTGCTGTACCGCGACAGCCGGGGCGTGGAGATCACCCCGGCGGGCGAACGCTTGCTGCACCATGCGCGGCTGATCATGCGCCAGGTGGATTACCTCAAGAGCGAGTTCACCCAATACGGCGTGGATTCGGCCGGGCATATCCGCATCTTCGCCAACACCACGGCGGTCACCGAGTTTTTGCCGGAGGTGCTGGCGGGCTTTCTGTCCCAGCGTCCCGGCGTGACCGTCGACCTGCAAGAGCGCCTGTCGCGCGATATCGTGCGCGGTGTGCTCGATGGCACCAGCGACATGGGCATCATCGCCGGGCCGGTTGAAGCGGCAGGTTTGCAGGTGCTGCATTTCAGCACCGATGAACTGGTGCTGATGGTGCCGGTCGGCCACCCCTTGGCCGACCAGCCGTCGGTGACGCTGGAACAAACCCTTGCCTACCAACATATCGGCCTGCACGAAGGCAGCACGTTGTTAACCTTTTTGCGCGAGCACGTGGAACGGCTCGGCAAGCATTTGTCGCTGCGTATCCAGGTGTCGAGCTTTGAGGCGATCTGCCGGATGGTCGAGGCTGGCGTGGGCATCGGCATCATTCCCGAGTCTGCGGCTGTGCGGCACAGCCGGACCATGCAGTTGGTGGCGGTCAAACTGGATGAACCCTGGGCCATTCGCGAGCGCAGTATTCTGGTGCGCGAACTGGAAGCACTGCCGGGCACCATTCGGGCGCTGATTGCTACCTTGATGCCGCAAAGCGCCTAAGCTGAACAGTCACCTTGCCAGAGGAGACTGCCATGCAACTCGAAGGATCCTGCCATTGCGGCGCCGTAACGTTCAGTCTGACCAGCCAGCACCCGTATCCCTACCAGCGCTGCTACTGCTCGATCTGCCGCAAAACCCAAGGCGGCGGCGGTTATGCGATCAACCTTGCCGGCGATACGCAAAGCCTGAAGGTCCAGGGGCGTAAACAGATTTCGATCTACCACGCCAGGCTCAAGCCCGAGGGCGCCAGGCGTGCACATGCGAGCACCGCCGAACGGCATTTCTGCTCGCAATGCGGCAGCGCACTGTGGCTGTTCAGCCCGCAGTGGCCGGAGCTGATTCATCCATTCGCCTCAGCCATCGACACGCCGTTGCCGGTGCCGCCGGAACACACGCACTTGATGCTCGGCTCCAGGGCGCCCTGGGTTGAAGTCAGCGTGCGCAAAGGCGACCTGCAGTTCGACGAATACCCCGAAGAATCCATCGCCCAATGGCATGAGCGCCTCGGGTTGAGCCGTTAACAGTCTTTGACCGTTTCCCGACAAAGCGCCCAAAGATTGTTGGCCCGCGCAGCCCTAGCATTCGAAGTGCATCAGGTAGATGGTCAAAGGTGGGAGCTGGCTTGCCTGCGATGGCATCGACTCGGTTTCACTGGTACACCGAGGTGCCTGCATCGCAGGCAAGCCAGCTCCCACAGAAAAGCAAAGCCGTGCGGTGCTGACAGCTGAACGCGGTCAACCTGTGGGAGCGGGCTTGCTCGCGAAAGCGGTATGTCAGTGACACATGAGCTGACTGAACCACCGCCTTCGCGAGCAAGCCCGCTCCCACAGTTGGATCTCAGTGCATCAGGTAGATGGGTGTGCTGCTCGTTTGTACTCGGTCAAATGTGGGAGCTGGCAAGGCCTTTCCCACATGGGCATTGCTGAATCCACGCCAAGCCTTACTCGGCATACGCCCAGGTCATTCGAAACGACGCTCCGCCCCACTCCGAATCCAGCACTTCCACGTGTCCGCCATGCCACTGGCTGACCCGTTTTACCAAGGCCAGGCCCAGGCCGAAGCCGCCTGTGCGGCGGTCGCGGCTGGCGTCGAGGCGCAGGAAGGGTTCGAAGATCTTTGCCCGCCCGTCCATCGGCACACCGGGGCCGTCGTCATTGACGCGCACTTCGTAACCGCTGCCAAAACTGATCAACGACACTTCGACACGGCGCTCGGCGTAGCGAATGGCGTTGCGCAGCAGATTGATCACGGCACGCGCCATAAAGCGCGGTTCGATTTGGATAAAGTCGACCTCACAGGTACGCAGCGACAGCTGCACACCCGCCGCCTCAGCCTCCAGGGCCACGCTGCCGATCACGCTGTCGAGCCAACTGTGAGCCTCAATGTTTTCACGGGTAACCTGGGTGGCGCCGCGCTCCAGGCTGGCGTAGGTCAACAGTTCGGAAACCATTTCCTCCAGTTCGCCCAGGTCGGCGTACATGTCGGCGATCAGCTCACGGCTCTGGCGCGGGTCGGCCTGTTGTCTGAGTTGATCAAGCTCGAACGACAAGCGCGCAATCGGCGTGCGCAGTTCGTGGGAAACGGCGTTGGTCAGTTCGCGCTGGTTGGCGATCAGGCTTTCGATGCGCTCGGCCATCTGGTTGAAGTGCCCGGCCAGCTCACGCACGGTGGAACGGCGCGGCAGCAGGATGCGCGACGCCAGGTCGTTGTCACCAAAGCGTTGCGCGGCCAGCCGGATATGCTCCAGGTCGCGCCAGTGCGGACGAACCCAGAAATACAGGACGATGGCCAGGCACACACCGAGAAAACCATAGGCCCACAGGTACAGCCACTTGGGCTCTTCCGGCAGTTTGATTTCCAGCAGTTGCGGCCCGCCGTCGATATTGGTCAGGAACTCCATGAAATCCCCGCGCACCACCAGCAAGCCGTCGGCCAACAGCTGCTGTTCGCGCTCGGTCAGCGCCTGGGTGTCGCTCTGCACCAGCTTGAGGCGCAAACCATAATGAGGCTGCAGTTGGGCCAGGCGCGCCTGCCGGGCCTCGCCTTGCAAGGGCCGCAACTGCTCCACCAGGCCATAGGCCGGACCGCGCAGCGCATCGCGGTTATAGGTTTCGTTGGCCTCGGGCAGTAACTCGTCGAAGGTGTAGTTGACCAGCCAGATCGCGCCCGCCAACCCCAGCGCCAGGATCACATACAGGCGCAGAAACAGCCGCAGCATCTAAACCTCCCACGCAAATGGATTGAACAGATAGCCCTTGCCCCAGATGGTCTTGATGCACACCGGCTCACGCGGGTTGTCATTGAGTTTGCTGCGCAGTTTGCTGATGTACACGTCGACGCTGCGGTTCAGGCCATCGAAGGCAATGCCGCGCATGCGGTTAAGAATGTCGTCGCGCGAGAGGATCTTGCCCGCGCTGCTGGCCAGCAGCCAAAGCAGTTCGAATTCCATGGTGGTGAGGTCGATCTTCTCACCGGCCAGGCTGACCACCCGGCAACTGCGGTCAATCGCCAGCCGGCCAAACTCCAGCGAGCCGCGCACGGTGGGTTCGGGCACCTGGCGACGTTGCAGCGCACGCAATCGCGCCAGCAGCACCGGAGGTTTTATGGGTTTGATGACGTAGTCGTCGGCACCGGACTCAAGGCCGAGGATATGGTCCAGGTCGTCTTCCTTGGCGGTCAGGATCACGATGGGCGTGTCGGACAGGTTACGAATCCCGCGACACACGTGCAGGCCGCTCTGGCCGGGCAGCATCAGGTCGAGCACGACGATTTTCGGCTTGAAGTCGAGAAACGCCGCCAAGGCTTCGTCACCGCGGTGCACCACCCGCACCTCGAAACCGTGTTGCGACAGGAAGTGCGCGATCAGCCCTGCCAGCTTTTCATCGTCCTCAACGAGCAAGACCTTGCCCAGACCCAGGTTTTCCATAAATTCTCAGTGTGGCTGCGCGGATTGAAGTGCGGGCATTATAGGTGGCAAGCTGCTCAACAGAAGCCGCTGGCCATCAGTGGCCGACCAAGCTTCATGCTTTTAAGAGTTTTTAACAAATAGCCTGCAATCTTTAACGCCATTCACAGGGAGTTGTATGCGCAAGGATTACCTGGCGTTCTTTGTTTCGCTGTTTCTGTCGCGGCTGGCGGACCAGATTCTGTTGTTTATCGTGCCACTGATCGTGTTCCAGACCACCCAGAGTGTGTCCTGGGCCGGCCTGGCGTTTTTTTTCGAGTCGCTGCCGCGTTACCTGGCCTTCCCGGTGTGTGGCGCGGTGTGCGACAAAATTTCACCCGTGCGCATCCTGCATATCAGCCAGGTTTACCGGGCGCTGGCCTGCGTGGTGGCCGTGGCCTTGTACGGCGTGTTCGACGGCATTTACTGGATCGTCATGCTCTCGGCGCTGTGCGGCGTGCTGACCACCCAGGGCATCATGGCGCGTGAAGTGTTGATGCCGCATATTTTCAAGCAGTACACCTACGCCAAGACCCTTTCCTATTCACAAATCGCCGACCAGAGTGGCCTGGTGCTCGGCCCGCTGCTGGCGGCGCTGATGCTAGAAGTGTGGGCCTGGCATTGGGTGGTGCTGGGGGTTGCCGGGCTGTTTGTGCTGGCGGACCTGGCCATGCTGCTGTGGCAGCGCACCAGCGCGGTGAGCCTGCCAACCTTCGAGCAGCACCGGGACATCTGGCTGCAACCGCTGCGCATTGCCTTCGGGCATATCCGCACGCTCGCCGAATTGAAGCGGATCATCACCCTGGCGGTGGGCGTGAACCTGATTATTGGCGTGACGCTGGCCACGTCGGCGGCGATGGTCACCGGCCACTATGGCGCCGGCAAGGATACGTACGCCCTGCTGCAAGCTGCGGGCGCGGTGGTGACGATCGGGATTCTGTTTTACCTGGCGCGCGCAACCTTGCCGTTGAAGGTACTGGGCGGCCTGTCGTATTCGATGATCGGCGTGGGCGCACTGATCACGGCCATCAGCCCCAGCGTATGGGCCTACACCTTTGGGTTCCTGCTGATCACCGGCTTCGACAAGATGTTTAACCTGTACCTACGCAGCACCCGTCAGCGCGTGATTCCGGTACAGGATTTTGGCAAAACCGTGGGCGTGATCACGCTGCTCAACAACCTGTCGCAGCCGTTGGCGGGTTTGTTGATTGGCGTGCTGGCGGCGCCGCTGGGCACACAAACGGTGATCCTGCTGCTGACCGGGATCACCGCACTGCTGGGCGTGGCCGTCGCCTCAGGCTGGCACGCCACTGTGAAAGCGGAACTCGATGTCGGGTGATTCGATTCACAACCGGAGGGTATAAGCTCACAACATTATTTAAGGTGAACAGTGCGCTTTTTTTGAAAAGCTTCAAGACTGCGTATCAGCTTCGGCGCCAAAGTGTTCCGGGAACCGGCCCAAATAAGCCATTGATGCAGTGATAGCAAAAGAGAACATCGCTGCAAGAACAATCAAAACAGCATTTATAGGCCCGAACCATAGCCAGACATCCTGCTTGAAAGCGAGCCAAAAAACATACACGCCACAGGTGGTCACTAGAAAAATAGAGATAACCAGCCCTACTAAAAAAGCCTCTATTGCGACGCGACCTTGGGACGCATAAATTCCTTTGAACATTGAAAATAAGGTCATCGCAAAAAGCACCATTGCGGCCATCGGCAGCTCTGGGCTTGCCATAAACTTAGCGAATGACCCATTGAGCGAGTTGCCTACTGCATAAAGGACAAAAGGTAAAAGCACGAAAAGTACTTCGACGCCTGCGCCACGATAAAGCCACACCGCTTCTACTGAGCGTCTTTTAGGCGTTCCAAACAACATTCCAAGTATGGTGGGCACCAAACATACAAGCAGAACGGTAGTGCTCCAAAATGAAGGCTCAGACAACCACTGCAGCATAACTTCTTCCATTAAGGTGAACGCCTCCATCTATAAACATCAAAATTACACGGCGCGCCATAGCGCGGTGGCCGGGAGCGGCTCGCGTTTGAGTACAATTAGTGGATAAATAAAATTTAAAACGATGCCAGCGCGACTAGGAATACATTCGATTAGATCGCTGGCACGCCACTGTGAAAGCGGAACTCGATGTCGGGTGATTCGATCAGCGCCTGCTCGGTCGCCCTGACCCGCTCGATCACTTGGGCGATGTCTTTGGCGTCGCCGTACTGGTAGGCCAGTTTCAAATAACCCTGGAAGTGCCGCGCCTCGCTTTTGAGCAAACCGAAATAGAACTTGCCGAGTTCTTCGTCCAAATGCGGCACCAGTGCTTCGAAACGCTCGCAACTGCGCGCTTCAATGAAGGCGCCGACCACCAGGGTGTCCACCAGTTTGACCGGTTCATGGCTGCGCACCACTTTGCGCAAACCCGAGGCATAACGGCCGGCGTGCAGTTGGCGCAGCTCGACTTTGCGCTTTTTGATCAGGCGCATGACTTGCTCGTGGTGCACCAGCTCTTCGCGCGCCAGGCGCGACATCATATTGATCAGGTCAACATGCGCGTGGTACTTGGCAATCAGGCTCAAGGCGGTGCTGGCGGCTTTGAATTCGCAGTTCTTGTGGTCGATCAGCAGGGTTGCCTGATCGGCCAAGGCAGCCTGGACCCAGGCGTCGGGGGTGCGGCAGCCGAGGAATTCGTGGATTTCGGGCAGGTTCATCGGGCTCACGGGCAAATAGATCACAAAAGGGCGCCGATTATACCGACCCCGCCGCAGACCACCAGCCACTGGCTTTGATGTGCATCAACATGACGTCTGGCGGGCAGCAACTATAGTTGTGCAAGGCCCCTTTTTTGCGTCTCTGGAGATCCGTCCATGCAAGCTATCCGCAGCATCCTGGTGGTCATCGAGCCCGAGCACTCGGAAAGCCTGGCGCTCAAGCGCGCCAAGCTGATCGCCGGGGTCACCGGCGCGCACCTGCATTTGCTGGTCTGCGACAAGAAACACGAGCATTCGGCGCTGCTGAGCCTGCTCAAGTCCGGCCTGCATGAAGACGGCTACAGCGTGACCACCGAGCAGGCGTGGAATGAGAGCCTGCATGAAACCATCATCGATGTGCAGCAAGCCGAGGGCTGTGGGCTGGTGATCAAGCAGCACTTCGCCGACAGCCCGCTGAAAAAGGCCTTGTTGACGCCGGCCGACTGGAAGCTGCTGCGCTATTGCCCAACGCCTGTGCTGCTGGTGAAAACCTCGACGCCGTGGGCCGACAAGGTGGTGCTGGCGGCAATCGATGTGGGCAACCACGACAGTGAACATCTGGCGCTGCACAACACCATCATTGATCACGGCTTCGAAATTGCGAGCCTGGCCAAGGCGCAATTGCACGTGATCAGCGCCCATCCCTCGCCGATGCTGTCGGCCAGTGACCCGACGTTTCAGCTCAAGGAAACCATCGAGGCGCGCTATCGCGAGCAGTGCAAGGCGTTCCAGGCCGAGTTCGATATCGACGACACCCATCTGCACATCGAAGAAGGCCCGGCGGATGTGCTGATTCCCCATGCGGCGCATAAGTGGCAGGCGGCGGTGACAATTATCGGCACCGTGGCGCGCACGGGGATTTCCGGGGCGCTTATTGGCAATACGGCGGAAGTGGTGCTGGATGCGGTGGAAAGCGATGTGCTGGTGCTCAAGCCGCAGGAACTGATGGATCACCTGGAAGAACTGGCGACCAGGGCCTGACCCATACCCTTCAGGCAACCAAGATCATGGTGGGAGCTGGCTTGCCTGCGATAGCGGTAGATCAGACAACGGTGTATCGACTGACAGGTCGCCATCGCAGGCAAGCCAGCTCCCACATTGCCCGCTACCGTCAGTGCCCCAACGCGTCTTTCAGGAACCCCGGGGCGATATAGCGCTGGTAGTGCGCCTCCGAGAGGATAAAAAACTCCCGATCAATCGCATCGCGCAGCTCCGGCAACGCCCAGTCGCGAAACTCTGGCAGCAGCACCATGCCATAGGCTTCCAGGTTGGAAATCACCCGCGCGCCACGGGCGATCAATTGATAGGCCCAACAGTACTCGGACTGGTGCGGCACAAAGCGAATCTTGCGCTGCTCCAACTGCCCGCGCAGCATCTTGGGGTCGAACACTTCGAGTTTACCGGCCATCACCTGCACCAGCAGTTGCTCGAGCCGCAGCCATACCGCGCGTTTTTCTTCCTCGTTGTAGCCATTCCACAGGATCACTTCGTGGTGGAAGCGCTTGCAGCCACGGCACACGAGGTCGCCGTAAACCGTGGAGCACAGGCCGACGCAGGGGGTCTTGATGGTTTGGTTGGGCATAGGCAACGACACACAAATCCGCGAAACAATGCCGCATGTTAGCCCTTTGTCTAAGGTTGATCACCCAGCAAACTTGGTTAGGCAACTTACCTTTAGATTTTTTTTGCCGTAGAATCATCCGGCCTTGTAAGGCGCCAATAATCCGCTGGAAGCTGTTTTCAAAGCGTCACGAGCACAGTCGTTCCTTCAGAACGGTGTTGGCGATGGTTATTACCCGGTAGGTAAATGCCAGCGCCAACCCTCATCAGCTCCGTTCTGCAGGCGTAAAACTTTGAAAGCAGCTTCTGTGAGGAATGCCGGCAGCGCTGGCTTTGCGGCCCAAAAAGCCCCCGAGCGCATGCGTGCCGTTCATTTCTGGATGAGCGTCCCGTGGGACCACTGATGAGGGTAATAACTGTGCTTGAAGCCTACCGCAAACATATCGAAGAGCGTGCAGCACTGGGTATCGTTCCCCAGCCGCTTAACGCCGAACAAACCGCAGGCCTGGTCGAGCTGCTGAAAAATCCCCCGGCTGGCGAAGAAGAATTCCTCGTTGACCTGATCACCAACCGCATTCCACCAGGCGTTGACGAAGCTGCCTACGTCAAGGCCGGTTTCCTGTCTGCCCTGGCCAAGGGCGAAGCCACTTCTCCCCTGATCGACAAAAAACGCGCGGTTGAACTGCTTGGCACCATGCAAGGCGGCTACAACATCGTGACGTTGGTCGAGCTGCTGGACGACGCCGAGTTGGCGCCTGTCGCTGCCGCCCAGCTCAAGCACACCCTGCTGATGTTCGATGCGTTCCACGACGTGGCTGAAAAAGCCAAGAACGGCAACGAGCACGCCAAAGCCGTGCTGCAATCCTGGGCTGACGGCGAGTGGTTCAAGAACCGCCCTACCCTGGCCGACAAGATCAGCCTGCGCGTGTTCAAGGTCACCGGCGAAACCAACACCGACGACCTGTCCCCTGCCCCGGACGCCTGGTCCCGCCCTGACATCCCGCTGCACGCCCTGGCCATGCTGAAAATGGCTCGCGAAGGCATCGTGCCGGACGAGCAAGGCAAGACCGGCCCGATGAAGCAGATCGAAGAGATGCGCGGCCAAGGCTTCCCGATCGCCTACGTCGGTGACGTGGTCGGTACCGGTTCGTCGCGTAAATCGGCGACCAACTCCGTACTGTGGTTCTTCGGCGACGACGTTCCTTACGTGCCGAACAAGCGCGCTGGCGGCTTCTGCTTCGGCAGCAAAATCGCTCCCATCTTCTACAACACCATGGAAGATGCCGGCGCACTGCCAATCGAATTCGACGTCACCAACATGAACATGGGCGACGTGATCGACCTGTACCCGCATGCTGGCAAAGTCTGCAAACACGGCACCGATGAAGTCCTGACCACCTTCGAAATGAAGACGCCGGTGCTGTTGGACGAAGTCCGTGCCGGCGGCCGTATCCCGCTGATCATCGGCCGTGGCCTGACCGAGAAGGCACGTGCCGAACTCGGCCTGCCGCCTTCGACCCTGTTCAAGCTGCCGGAAGCGCCGGCTGAAAGCGACAAGGGCTTCACCCTGGCGCAAAAAATGGTCGGTCGCGCCTGCGGTCTGGCAGAAGGCAAAGGCGTTCGTCCTGGCACCTACTGCGAACCGAAGATGACCACCGTGGGCTCCCAGGACACCACCGGTCCCATGACCCGTGATGAACTCAAAGACCTGGCGTGCCTGGGCTTCTCGACCGATCTGGTGATGCAGTCGTTCTGCCACACCGCGGCTTACCCCAAGCCGATCGACGTGACCACCCACCACACCCTGCCTGACTTCATCATGACCCGTGGCGGTGTATCGCTGCGTCCAGGCGACGGCATCATCCACAGCTGGCTGAACCGCATGCTGCTGCCGGACACCGTCGGCACCGGTGGCGACTCCCACACCCGCTTCCCGATGGGCATCTCGTTCCCGGCCGGTTCCGGTCTGGTCGCGTTCGCCGCAGCCACCGGCGTCATGCCGCTGGACATGCCGGAATCGATCCTGGTGCGCTTCAAAGGCAAAATGCAACCAGGCATCACCCTGCGTGACCTGGTTCACGCCATTCCTTACTACGCGATCCAGGCTGGCCTGTTGACCGTAGAGAAGAAAGGCAAGAAGAACGCCTTCTCCGGCCGCATCCTGGAGATCGAAGGCCTGAACGACCTGACGCTGGAACAGGCTTTCGAGCTGTCCGACGCCTCGGCCGAACGTTCGGCTGCCGGTTGCACCATCAAGCTGTCGAAAGACTCCGTCACCGAGTACCTGAACTCCAACATCACCCTGCTGCGCTGGATGATCGGCGAAGGCTACGGCGATGCACGTACCCTGGAACGTCGCGCCCAAGCGATGGAAGCCTGGGTTGCCAACCCTGAGCTGATGGAAGCCGATGCCGACGCGGAATACGCCGAAATCATCGAAATCGACCTGGCTGAAATCAACGAGCCGATCCTCTGCGCACCCAACGACCCGGACGATGCCCGTCTGTTGTCCAGCGTTGCCGGCGAGAAGATCGACGAAGTGTTCATCGGTTCGTGCATGACCAACATCGGTCACTTCCGCGCGGCCGGTAAGTTGCTGGAACAGGTCAAGGGTCAGCTGCCAACCCGTCTGTGGCTGTCGCCGCCGACCAAGATGGACGCTCACCAACTGACCGAAGAAGGCTACTACGGCATCTACGGCAAGGCTGGCGCGCGCATGGAAATGCCGGGCTGCTCGCTGTGCATGGGTAACCAGGCACGCGTAGAACCGAACTCGACCGTTGTGTCGACCTCGACCCGTAACTTCCCGAACCGTCTGGGTGATGGTGCCAACGTCTACCTGGCCTCGGCTGAGCTGGCGGCAGTGGCCTCCACGCTGGGTCGCCTGCCGACCGTCGAAGAGTACATGGTCTACGCGGCCAAACTGGACACCATGGCCAGTGACGTTTACCGCTACCTGAACTTCGACCAGATCGCCGAGTTCCGCAAAATCGCAGCAAGCGCCAACATCCCGGTGATTCAAGCCTAAGGTGTGTTGACATAAAGGACGCCGCGTATCGCAAGGTACGCGGCGTTTTTTTATGCCTGGAATACAACCTCGACACCACCACAAAATACCTGTGGGAGCTGGCTTGCCTGCGATAGCTGTCCGTCAGTTGATGCATCTTTGGCTGATCTACCGCTATCGCAGGCAAGCCAGCTCCCACAGTTGACGTGTTCCACACTCAGGACTGGTGCCGCAGCGCCAACTGCACCGCACCGTCAACGCTTAAGCCACTGAGCAAGACCTGTGGCGCAAGCGCCTCCGGCAAGGCTTGCAGCACGTCCAACGCCTCATGCCGCACGCGCGCCAGCACCAAGCGCTTGCCCTCCCCGCGCACCTGCGCGAAAAACGCCGCCAGCGCTTCGATACTGGTGCCATCCAGATCCGGAGATTCTTCCAGGCTCAGCACCACCGCCTCCACCGGCGACTGGCGCATCAAGCGCAATGCCGCACCCAGAATGCGTTCGGCATTGGCAAAAAACAGCGCCTCGCTGGGCCGCACGATCAACAGGCCCGGCACTTCCACTGCATCGGCGTGGTGTTGACGATCGACAAAATCATGGCTGTCACCCAAGCGCCCCAGCACCTGGATATCAGCCGATGACATCTGGCGCAGCATCAGCACCACGCTGATCGCTACCGACACCAGCAAGCCATCCAGCACGCCTAGCACCAGCACTGCCGCCACGGCACAGATCACCAGCAGACGATCGCGCCGCCAGAAAAAGTAACGCCCCAGCGGCTGCAGGCTCAAACCACGGCCCAACGCGTAGATGACGATGGCGGCAAGCACCGGTTCCGGGGTCAGCGCGACATAGGGCAGCACGGTCAGCACGATCAACAGCACCACCAGAGCGGCAACGATTCCGGCCAGGCGTGAACCGGCACCGGCGGCCTCATTGGCCGAGGTTGCGGAATAGCCGGCACCGGCCGGCATGCCGTGAAACAGCCCGGAGATCAGGTTGGCCGCACCCAGCGCAAGCAAGTCGCGGTTGGATGTCACGCGGTCGCCGTGCTTAAGCGCGAACGAGCTGATAGAGCCATAGGACTCCGCATACAGGATCATGACCAAGGCAAACGCCAGCTCACCCAGGCGCAGCCAATCGGCGAATGGCAGCACCGGCAAATGCCCGAACTCCAAGCGCAAGTCGATCAGACCGATCAACGCCACACCATGGGCCTGTAAATCCAGGTACTGCCCGGCAACAATGCCCAGGATCACCACCAGCAGCCCGCCCGGCAGGCGCGGAATACGCGCGCACAACCAAAGCACTCCCAACGCAATCGCCGCGACCAGCGCAGCCGGCCAGTTCCACCGGGGCAGTTGCTCCATCAGTTGCGGCAGGAAGCGGATCAAGTTGTTGTCGGTCAAGTGCACACCGACCACGTTGGCCAGCTGCTTGAGAATGATGGTCAGCGCCAGGCCGAAGGCAAACCCGCGCAACACCGGTTTAGCGATAAAGGAAGTAACACCGCCAAGCTTGAACAGCCCGGCCAGCAGGAACAACACCCCGGTGCTCAACACCAACCCGAACGCCAGCGCCAGCCTCAGCGCCGAGTCACCGCCCGCCAGGCTGGCGGTGGCGGCGGCCAGTACTGCTGCCGAAGACGAGGTGGCCGAGACAATCGCAAAGCGGCTGGTGCCGAACAGGCCGTAACACACCAGCCCGGCAAACAGCGCAATCACCCCGGCCTGGGGCGGCAGCGCGGCGATGCTGGCATAAGCCACAGCCTCCGGCAGCAGCAATCCGGCAATGGATAACCCGGCGAGTAGGTCCTGGGTACGACTGGACGACGTCACATCAATTGCAGTTTTCAATCAGCCCATCCTGGCAAATAAAACCTGCGTCAGCTTAGCCTCCATTGCCCGTCAGCGGTTGAGCCAGGACAGGGTTTCCAGGCACAAAAAAGCCGATTCACGCAATGCGCGAATCGGCCTTGGGGTGTACAGCTCGGTGTCAGGACAGCAGCGAGTAAACCAACGCGGTAATCGCGACCAGACCAACTGCGGTAACAAACACGTTGGACGCCTGCCCGCGGTACTTGGCCATGGCCGGTACCTTGCGGATCGCATACATCGGCATCAGGAACAGGATCGACGCGATGATCGGGCCGCCCAGCGTCTCGATCATGCCGAGAATGCTCGGGTTCAGCGTGGCGACGAGCCAGCACACCACCAGCATGAAGGCGGCGGTCATGCGGTCCAGGGACTTGGCCGCCGGGCGGCGACCGGTCTTGAGCACCAGACCCTTGAGGCCTTCGCTGGCGCCGATGTAGTGGCCCAGGAACGACTTGGCAATCGCCACGAATGCAATCAACGGCGCGGCGAAGGCGATGGTCGGGTTGTCGAAGTGGTTGGCCAGGTACGACAGGATCGACAGGTTCTGTGCTTTCGCTTCGGCCAGCTGCGCCGGCGTCAGGGTCAGTACACAGCTGAACACGAAGAACAGCACCATCACCACCATCAACAGGTGTGCGCGGCACAGGATCTGCGAGCTGCGCTCATCCGCGTTGGCGCCGTACTGGCGCTTCTGGTCCACCGCAAAGGCCGAGATGATCGGCGAATGGTTGAACGAGAACACCATCACCGGAATCGCCAGCCACAACGTGTTGAGCAACGCCGACGGCGCCGGGACTTCACGGGCGGTGCTGAGAATGCCGCCGGTCCAGTGCGGGATCAGGTACACGGCCAGAAACAGCAACGCGACGATAAACGGATACACCATCAGGCTCATGGCCTTGACGATCACCTGCTCGCCGCACCGCACCACGGCCAACAGGCCGAGGATCAGCACAAATGCCAGGATCGCGCGCGGCGGCGGCATGATGTGCAGCTGGTGCTCCATGAAGCTGCTGACGGTGTTGGTCAGGGCCACGCTGTAGATCAGCAGGATCGGGAAGATGGCGAAGAAGTACAGCAAAGTGATCAGTGCGCCGGCCTTGAGACCGAAATGCTCTTCGACCACGTCGGTAATGTCGGAACCTTCACGGCCGGACAGGACGAAACGGGTCAGGCCACGGTGGGCAAAGAACGTCATCGGGAATGCCAGCAACGCCAGGATCACCAGCGGCCAGAAGCCCCCGAGGCCCGCGTTGATAGGCAAAAACAAAGTACCGGCGCCGATGGCGGTGCCGAACAGCCCGAGCATCCAGGTGGTGTCCTGGCGGCTCCAGCCTGTGAGGGTTGCAGGTGTCGTTGCATAGCGTTCGTCGACGCTATTGGCCTGATCATTCATCCGGTCGGATCTCCGCATTTCCACAGCCGGGACGAGTCAGAAAAACCTGACAGGCAGCGCCCCGACCATAACAAGCGCGCGATTGTCCGGGATTCTCCTGAATAAGCAAAGACTTAGCTGAGGAACGGTGCCCCAATGCAGATCAGTCGAGATCGCTGCAGGCAGCGGTTCCAGAGGGCTGCAGCAGCGTCGAAGTAATACATGCCCAAACAAATCTATTTTGGAATCGCGGGCTTTGCTGTACTTTTCAGGCAACGCCCGCCTTTATTCTGAGAGCCCCGCCATGCCTCGCGTGTCCCGCAAACAAGCCGAACTCAACCGTGAAATCATCGTCGAGGCTGCCACGCACCTGTTTCGTGAGCGCGGGCTGCACGGCATCAGCCTGGCGGACGTGATGGCCGCCGCCGGCCTGACCCACGGCGGTTTCTACGGGCACTTTGCTTCCAAGGAAGCCTTGGCCACCGAGGCTTGCCAGCAGGCATTTGAGCATTCGAACCAGGGCTGGCAGGAAAAAATCGAGCGCAGTGAAGACCCGCAATCGGCATGCGAGACCATCTTGCGCCACTATTTTTCGGCCACCCACCGCGACAATCCCGGCGACGGCTGCCCGATATCGGCCTTTACCCCGGACATGTGCCATGAGCCCGCCAACACGCAATTACAGCGTACCTTCATCGCCGGTGTTGAACGGTCGCTGGAAATCTTTGCGCAGTTGCAGGCTCAAGACCGTCAGGCCATGCTGGCCAACTACGCGATGATGATCGGCGCCGTCACCCTCGCTCGTGCGACACGCGGCAGTAGCCTGTCAGACGAATTCCTGGAGGCTGCACGAAATACGCTGCTACCCGAGGCGAAATCGGACGCGCCCGTTGACAGCCCTGCGCCCGTCCCAGCATGATCGGGCCCATGAAGCCTATTGCGCTGCACCTCACCCGCACCACCACCACGACCGCTTATGGCGGGTCGTGTGGTGGCTGTGGGTGCTTGAACTAAAACACCCCGGATTCAACCCAAGGCCCCGCCAGCAATGGACGGGGCCTTTTTATTGCCCCGCCATCTGGCCACTGCAAGGAGCAAGACCATGGCAAACGCCCTGCTGATCATCGATATGCAAAACGGCTTGTACGACGGGCCCGACAAGCCTTTCGAGCGCGAACGGGTGCTGGGCACCATCAATCAACTCATTCAACGCGCGCGCAGCGCCCACGCGCCGATCTTCGTGGCCCAACACACCGGTCCCTCAGGCTCCCCGATAGAAGCCGGCAGCCCGTTGTGGCAGTTGTGGCCGGGCCTGCAGGTCGACGCCGCTCGCGACCATGTCTTCAACAAGACCCGCCCCAGCTGTTTTCTGGGAACTGATCTGGCGCAGCAACTGGCGGCGGCGCAGGTCGATGAACTGGTGATTGTGGGGATGAAAACCCAGTTCTGCATCGACACTACCTGCCGAGTCGCAGTCGAACTTGGGTTTTCGGTGACATTGCCCGAGGACGGCCATACCTGCATGAACACCAACGCGTTGCCTGCCGAGGCGATCATCGAGCATCACAACGAAACCCTGGCCGGGGCGTTTGTGAAACGGGTGAAAGCGCACAGCATCGCGTTCTAACGGCGTCTATGCGGGATTTTTCTGGCGGAACAAAACGTTCTGTCTTACAAATCCCGCATACTCACTCTTCAAACCCTTCAGGAAGCGCCTTCCGATGTCCACCACTGTTCTGGTCCTGGTTGAAACCATCAACGAATACCTGCAAATCATCGAGAGCAACGACTTTCACGTGATTCTGGCGCCGACGCCGGCCGAACGCGCCCAGGCAATCAAGGCACATGGCGGGCAGATCAAGGCCGTGCTCACCCGTGGCCCGCTGGGGCTGTATGCGGAGGAAATCGCCGCATTGCCCTTGCTCGAGATCATCTGCGTGATCGGTGCCGGTTACGAGCATGTGGACCTGCAGGCGGCGAGCAATCGCGGGATCGTCGTCACCAACGGCGCCGGGGTGAATGCGCCGTCGGTGGCCGACCACGCCATGGCGTTGCTGCTGTCGCTGGTGCGCGGCGTCCCCCAGACCGACGCGGCCGTGCGGCGCGGCGAATGGCCGAAGGTGATGCGCCCGTCCCTGGGCGGCAAGCAGCTGGGGATTCTCGGGCTCGGCGCGGTTGGCATGGAGATCGCCAGGCGCGCGGCGCTCGGGTTCGGCATGGAGGTGAGTTATCACAACCGCCAGCCCCGCGATGACGTGGACTACACCTATTGCGCCACCGCCGTTGAGCTGGCGCGCACCTCGGACTTCCTGATTCTGGCCACGCCCGGCGGTGCAAGCACCCGTCACCTGATTGATCGCCACGCCCTGGATGCGCTGGGGCCGAACGGCTACCTGGTGAACATCGGACGCGGCAGCGTGGTAGTCACGGCAGACCTGGTGGCTGCTCTTGAGCAACGGCGTATCGGCGGCGCGGCGCTGGATGTGTTCGACGACGAGCCCAAAGTGCCGGACGCTCTCAAGCGCCTGAGCAATACCGTACTCACCTCCCACGTGGCCGGCCTGTCTCCCGAAGCCGCCCACGATACGGTGCAGCGTGTGGCCGACAACCTGGTGGAATACTTTGCCGGCCGCCCAGTGCTTACACCGGTGACGCTGCCGCCACGCAACTAGTAGCGAATAGCCAGTGCCGACGTAAAACCTGACTACACTGCTTTGCGGGGATGCTCAGGACGTCGGTGCATGACCGGCGAAGGAACGCAGAATGTTTGGCCATGGACTCGGCCCGGCCCGCCAGCGCGGCGCCATCGGTTTGATCGGCGCGGTGACCCTTGGGATTGCGCTGTTGTTTCTATTGCTGGTGGTCGACAGCGGCCGTTTGTACCTGGAGAAGCGCAAGTTACAGCGGGTGGTCGACACAGCGGCGCTCGAAGCGGTCAGCCGCGGCGGCACGTGCGCGGCGCCCACTAACAATGCGGCCCAGTTTGCGACCCAAAGCGCAGCGCGCAACCACTTCACTGTCGACGACAATCGCACGCTGGCCGTTGCCTGCGGCACCCTGACCACCGGTGCCGACTTCATGCGCACCTTCAGCGCCGACCCTGCCAAAACCGAGGCCATCCGGGTCATCGCCACCCACCGTGTGCACACCAGCCTCGCCCATGGCTTACTCACGCTGTTCTCGGCTCAACCCCTCAACATGATGACGCTCTTGAGCGCCACTGCGGTCGCCGCCGCGCCAACCCCAACGGTGGCGTCACTCACCGTGCGCAGCACCTTGTTGACCGTCGACAGCACCAAGTCCGTGGCCCTCAACGCCTTGATCGGCGGCTTGCTGGGCGGCAAGTTGCAGCTCGACGCGGTGGGCTGGAACGGTTTGATCAACACCGATATCAGTTTGCTCAAGTACTTGGATGCCCTGGCGATCCGCTTGAACGTCAGCGCCGGCAATTACGATCAGTTGCTCAAGACCGACGCCACCGTCGGCCAACTGGTCCAGGCCGCCATCGACGTGCTCAAGCTCGGTGGCGATGCGGTCACGCTCGTCATCAACAACCTCGAAGCCATCAAGCTGATTGCGCCGGGCACGCAAATCCTGCACTTGGGCGACCTGATCAACATCCAGAACGGCACGGACAAAAGTGCACTGGATGTGAAACTGCAGCTGTTCAACCTGATCCAGGGCCTTGTGCAGTTGTCGAACAAGGCCAGCGCCGTTGCCGTTGAGCTGCCGGTGGATGTGCTGGGGCTGCTCGGCGTCACCGTCTCGACCAAAGTGATCGAGCCTGGGCAACTCTCAAGCATCGGCGACCCGAAGAACATCGCCACGCAGCCCATTTATGTGCGAACCGCGCAAGTGCGCACCTTGATTTCGGTCAAGCTGCCGATCGTCACGCTGGTCAATAACGCGCTGGGGGGCGTGGTGCAGGCGTTGAATGAAGTACTGAGCGGCTTGTTGGGGCTGCTTGACCCCAATTGTTGCCTGGTCACCAGCCTTGAGATCGGCGACACACTCGACATTGCGCTGGAGGCCGCCGGTGGCAGCGCCAAGGTCACGGATTACAGTTGCGACAGTGGTAAAAAATCATTGTCGGTGCTTGGCGAAACCTCGGCCCTGCGCGCGATGATCGGCCAGGTTGACCCCAAAAACCTGTTTTCATCCACCCAAACGCTGCACGTCGACGAGTACCCGGTGGTGGATATCGGTACCAAGACCTGCAAGCGCGGCACCGGCGTCTGTAGCGACCGGCAAGCCTTCGCGGCAGGCGGGCTGGGCGTGCGCGTCGACAGCGATGTGGCCCGGACCGAACGCGCGCACACCTACACCAACCCGCCGGCGGTCAATCTGACCCCGACGTATTATCAATTCGCCGCCTCGAACGTCGTCAGCAGCCTCAAGGAAACACTCACCGGCATCCAACTGATCAACCACCCGCCAAAAATCGCCAGCCTGTTGGGCGCTGTGCTGGGCCTGGTCACGGGCCTGCTCAATGGCTTGCTTTCAATGCTTGGGGGCGTGATTGGCGGGGTACTCGGCCCGCTTCTCGATCCCATCGTCAATAACCTGCTCGCCGGCCTTGGCATTGACCTGGCAAAAGTCGAAATCGGTGCCAACCTGTCCTGCAACCCCGGTGGCCGGGCGATGCTGGTGATTTGAGCGCATCAGGCCCGCTGATCATCATCCAACACGCTAACCTATTAAGCCGCCCCGACCTTGTCGCTGGACGGCGGTGCGCATTAGATTAGCCAATAGTCCAAGGCCTTTAGAATAAGCAGAAGGGATAAGCATGGCGCTTAACGACCAATCGACCCAGATTCGCCCAGGCGAAGAACTTGATGCCAGCCTCATCGATCCCTACCTCAAGGCGCATATTGCGGGCCTGCACGGCGCGGTCAAGATCAGCCAGTTCCCCGGTGGCGCGTCCAACCTGACTTACTTGCTCGAATACCCGGACCGGGAATTCGTGCTGCGCCGCCCACCCTTTGGCCACAAGGCCAAGTCCGCCCACGACATGGGCCGCGAATACCGCATTCTCAACCAGTTGAAAGATGGCTTCCCGTACTGCCCCAAGGCCTATGTGCATTGCACCGATGAGTCGGTGATCGGCGCCGAGTTCTATGTGATGGAGCGCGTCAACGGCATCATCCTGCGCTCCGACCTGCCGTCCGAACTGGGCCTGGACGCCGCCAAGACCGAGGCGCTGTGCAAAAGCTTTATCGACAAGTTCGTCGAACTGCACCAGGTGGATTACGCCGCCTGCGGCCTGGCCGACCTGGGCAAGCCTGAAGGGTATGTAGAGCGTCAGATTCGCGGCTGGAGTGATCGCTACGAGAAAGCCCTGACCCCAGATGCCCCGAGCTGGGAGAAAGTGCGCGCCTGGCTCAACGACAAGATGCCGGCCGACCATCCGACCTCCAGCATCGTGCACAACGACTACCGCTTCGACAACGTGATCCTCGACCCGCAAAACCCGATGCAGATCATTGGCGTGCTGGACTGGGAACTCACCACCCTGGGCGACCCGCTGATGGACTTGGGCAACACCCTCGCCTACTGGATCGAAGCCGCCGACCCGGCACCGGTGCAACTGATGCGTCGCCAGCCAAGCAACGCCCCCGGCATGCTGACCCGCCGCCAGTTCGTCGATTATTACGCCGAGCGCTCGGGCCTACAGATCGACAATTTCGACTTCTACTACACCTATGGCCTGTTCCGCCTGGCCGGCATCGTGCAACAGATCTACTACCGCTTCTTCCACGGCCAGACCCAGGACAAACGCTTTGCGCAGTTCATCCACATGAACACGCTGCTGGAGCAAATGAGCCTGAACGTCATCGCCAAATCAGCCCTCTGACTGCAAGAACAAGGAACCCTTCATGTCCAAGACCCACCTGTTCGACCTCGACGGCAAGATTGCTTTTGTGTCCGGCGCCAGCCGCGGTATCGGTGAAGCCATCGCCAAGTTGCTGGCCCAGCAAGGCGCCCACGTGATCGTGTCCAGCCGCAAGCTGGAAGGCTGCCAGCACGTGGCGGATGCAATCATCGCCGACGGTGGCAAAGCCACGGCCGTGGCCTGCCACATTGGTGAAATGGAGCAGATCACCCAGGTGTTTGCCGGTATCCGTGAACAGTTCGGCCGCCTGGATATCCTGGTCAACAACGCCGCCACCAACCCGCAGTTCTGCAACGTGCTGGACACCGACCTCGGCGCCTTCCAGAAGACTGTGGACGTAAACATTCGCGGCTACTTCTTCATGTCGGTGGAAGCCGGCAAGCTGATGCGCGAGAACGGTGGCGGCAGCATCATCAACGTGGCGTCGATCAACGGCATTTCCCCTGGCGTGTTCCAGGGCATCTACTCGGTGACCAAGGCCGCTGTGATCAACATGACCAAAGTGTTCGCCAAGGAATGTGCAGCGTTCGGCATTCGTTGCAACGCCCTGCTGCCGGGCCTGACCGACACCAAGTTCGCCTCGGCGCTGGTGAAGAACGATTCGATCCTGAAAATGGCGCTGGCGCAGATCCCGCTCAAACGCGTGGCCGACCCGAGCGAAATGGCCGGCGCGGTGCTGTTTCTGGCCAGCGACGCCTCCAGCTACACCACCGGCGTGTCACTGAACGTGGACGGCGGTTTCCTGTCCTGATCAAGGGTTAGGCGGTTGCTGGCGAAAGCTCACCGCCAGGCGGTTCCAGCCACTGATGCTGGACACCGCCATGGTCAGGTCCACCAATTCCTGCTCGCTGAACTCCACGCGCACTGCCGTGTAGAGTTCATCCGAGACACTTGATGTCGGCAGCGTCGACACCGACTCGCTCCAGGCCAACGCGGCCTTTTCCCGCGCGCTGAAAAACGGCGAATCACGCCATACGCACAGCGCAAACAGGCGTCGCTCACTCTCACCCCGCTGGCGCGCTGCCATCGAATGCATATCGGTGCAAAACCCGCAGTGGTTGAGCTGCGAGACGCGGATCTTGATCAACTCCAGCAGCGGTTTTTCGATGGACAGTTCAAAGGTCGCCGCCTCCAGCATCAACATACCTTTAAGCGCTTGCGGTGAGGCGGTGTAGTAATCCAGACGGCGTTCCATGGGCGGTTCTCGGGCGGGCAAGTCAGTGTGCGCTAGCCTAGAGCCCCCGCTCCATAAGCCCTATAGCCAATCGGGCGGTTTATGCGCAGACCATTTTGAGCGCGCTGCGCGAGCGAGTAGTCTTGGCCCAGAGTGAATGCCTTGGGATGAAACATGGAACTGCACGTGGTGATCAACGGCCGCAAAGACCTGGCCGAACAGCTGTACCGGCAGTTGCGTGAAGCCATTGCGTCCGGACGCCTGGCGGTCGGCGCGCAACTGCCGCCCAGCCGCTTGTTGGCCGAGCAAATCGGCGTGTCGCGCAAAACCGTGTCCGACACCTACGCCACCCTGACGTACGAAGGCCTGCTGGTGGGCAAGACCGGCCGCGGCACTTTCGTCAACGCCCATACCGTGCAAACCGAGCGCGTGCAAACCGCCGCCGACCTGGCTTGTGCCGCCAACCTGGGCAAATGGGCGGCGCTGCCTTCGCCCATGCGCCATCCCACGCGCGACAGCACCCTGCGCTATGAATTTATCGGAGGCGCCACCACCCGCAATCAGTTCCCCCAGGATGAATGGCGGCGCTGTACCCAGGATGCGTTACGGCGTATCGCCCGAGACAGCGGCTTTTACAGTCAACCGGAAGGTTTGCCCGCGCTGCGCGAGGCCATCGCCGGGCACGTCGCGTTTTCGCGCGGGGTGAAATGCCGCGCCGACGACATCGTGGTCACCAATGGCGCGCAGCAGGCGCTGGACCTGATCGCCCGCGTGGTGCTCGAACCGGGCACCACCGTCGCCATGGAAGACCCCGGCTACAGCCCCGCGCGCCAGTTGTTCATGGCCATGGGCGCCCACGTTGCCGGCGTGCCGGTCGACGCGCAAGGCATTCAGATCGACCTGATCCCGGACGGCACACGGCTGATCTACGTGACCCCGTCCCACCAATTCCCTTTGGGCATGCCCATGAGCCTGGCGCGCCGCGAAGCCTTGCTGGCGCGCGCGTTCGAGCTGGGCGCGATCATCATTGAAGACGACTACGACAGCGAATTTCGCTACGAAGGCCGCCCCACCGATTCCCTGCAAAGCATGGACAGCCGTGGCGTGGTCACGTACGTCGGGACCTTTTCGAAAACCCTGCTGCCGGAGTTGCGCCTGGGCTATGCGGTGCTGCCGCCGGCCATTTACGGCGCGGTGCTCAAGGCCAAGCAACTGACCGACCAGCACAGCTCCACCCTGCCGCAATGGGCACTGGCCAAGTTCATCAGCGAAGGCTACTTGCTCAAGCACATTCGCCGCTGCCACACGGTGTACGCCGGGCGCCGCGAACGCATCCTGCAGCGCCTGGCAGGTGACTTGGCGCCCTGGTTTGAAGCGGTGCCCAGCGTGGCGGGGTTTCACATGGCGGCGCTGTGCAAGGTGCCGGTGGATATCCCGTTGCTGATGGAACTGGCGCGGCGCGTGGAAGTGGGCGTGTACCCGGTGGATGTGTTCTTCCATGACACCCCTGTGCGCCAAGGGTTGATCATCGGCTTCGGCGCCATCGAATTGCTCGACATCGACCCGGCGCTGGACCGGCTGCGCGATATTCTGCAGCAGATTGGCTAGCGGGTTTTCCCGCGCATTGGTCATTGGTCAGGTGCACTCGGCGGCGTAGGGTGAAGAGGTCTCGAACTTCTCGGAAACCTCATCATGAAACGACTGCTCGCTGCCACCCTGATGCTCGCCTCGCTCAGCGCCCTCGCCCACGAGCCGGTTTACAACCAGGAATCCATCAAGGTGCTGCAGGAACACGCCTTGACCAATGTGCCCGGCAAGAAAACCATCATGCTCACCGTCGATTACGCCCCCGGCCAGGCCACCGTGCCGCACAGCCACACCGGCACTGCCGTGGCGTATGTGCTGGAGGGTGAGATCACCTCGCGGGTCAACGATGAAAAGGCGATTACCTACAAGGTCGGTGAGTCGTTCTATGAAGCGGCCGGCTCGCGACACTTCGAATCAAGCAACGCCAGCCAGACCCAGCCGGCCAAGCTGCTGGTGGTGATGGTGCTGGATGACAAGGCTGAGGTGTTGACGCCGCTGCCGCAGTAATCTGCCCCACCACAAAACT
>NZ_JANLOF010000033.1:0-35928 GCF_025466135.1 Pseudomonas sp. 14P_5.3_Bac1
AGCCCGCTCCCACACAAGGCTGGTTTCCACATTAGATAGGCATCGCTCAATTAATCGAGTATCAGCTTAACCCCAGCGCCTGCCAGATTCGCATCACCTGGCGCCGTTCGTCGGCGAACTGATCCCCGGCTACCGTGCCAGCCTCATTTTGCAAGGCCTGGCGGTGCGCGGCGGAACGGTAGGCTTTATACACCTCGCGCAGCAAATGGGCATCGGCGGCGGGCATCAGCCCGACCTGCTCCAGGCCCTCCAGAATGCGGATATTGTCGGTGTAGCGCAGCAACGATGGATGTTGCGCAGACCACGCCAAAGCCGCGTATTGCACCATAAATTCAATATCGACGATACCTCCGGCGTCCTGCTTGAGGTCGAACACCACCGTGGGCTCAAAGGCATTGGCGCCGGTGCCGGCCGCCGTAGACCGGGTGCCCAGGTTGTCGCGCATCTTGGCGCGCATCTCACTGACCTCCTGGCGCAGCTTGACCAGGTCGCGCTCACGCCCGAGTACTTTAGCGCGGACCTGCTCGAACGCCTGGCCCACATCCTGACTGCCCACCAGCACCCGCGCGCGGATCAGCGCCTGATGTTCCCAGGTCCAGGCTTCATTTTGCTGATAGCGCTCGAAGGCTCCCAGTGAACTCACCAGCAAACCCGACGCGCCGGATGGGCGCAGGCGCATGTCGACCTCATACAGCTGGCCGGAGTTGGTCTGGGTGGTCAGCAAGTGGATGATGCGCTGGCCCAGGCGCGTGAAGAACTGCGCGCCGTCGATCGGCTTGGCGCCGTCAGTCTCGGCCTGCGGATCACCGTCGTGGATAAACACCAGGTCCAAGTCGGAACCATGTCCCAGCTCGATGCCGCCAACCTTGCCATAACCAACAATGATGAACCCCGGGTCGCACAGCGTACCGTCAAGCCGCTGCGGCGAGCCGTGGCGGGCCACGGTCTGGCGCCACGCCAGGGCCAGTACTTGTTCGAGAATGGCTTCGGCAAGCCACGTCAGGTAGTCGCTGACTTTCATCAGCGGCAGGCTGCCGGCGATTTCCGAAGCGGCCACGCGCAGACGGTGAGCCAGCTTGAAGTGGCGCAGTGCCTCCATCTGCTGCTCAAGGTCATCCTCGGGAATGCGCGTGAGGCGCTCGCGCAGCTCGGCGGCGAGTTCCGGCGCCAACGGCGGCTTAAACAGGCGGCCTTCGTTGAGCAGTTCGTCGAGCAACAACGGGAAGCGCGTGATCTGTTCGGCAATCCACGGGCTGGCGGCGCACAGTGTGAGCAGACGGCGCAACGCGTCGGGGTTTTCGGTGAGCAGCACCAGATAAGCGGAACGGCGGGCGACGGCTTCGACCAGCGGCAGTACACGTTCAAGCACTAAATCCGGGTTGGCGTGTTCGACGGCCTGGGCCAGCAGACGCGGAATAAAGGCATCCAACCGCTCCCGCCCCAGGCGCTGCATGGCACGCAATTGCGGGCTGCCGCGCAAGCCGGCCAGGGCTTTGAGGGCTTTGGGCGCGTCGGTGAAGCCACCTTCCTGCAATTGCAGGCGAGCGGCGTCTTCCTCCTGAGACTCTTCCCACAGTGGCAGCCACTCGCCGCCTACGACCAACTCACTCTCTGCGCCTTCTTCTTCGTCAGGGTCGGCGATGACTTGGCGGAAGTGCCAGTCCACCCGACCACGCCAATACATCAGGCGCTCATGGAACGCGGACCAATCGGCAAAGCCCAGCATAAAGGCGATACGCGCCTGATCTTCCGGGGTGTCCGGGAGCATTTGCGTCTGGCGGTCGGCGATCGCCTGAATCGCATGCTCGGTGTAACGCAAGAATTCATAGCCGTTGCGCAACTCGGCGATGACTGCCACAGGCAAATAACCCTGCCCTTCGAGCGTGCCGAGCACCTTGAGCAATGGCCGTTGTTGCAGGCTCAGGTCGCGGCCGCCGTGGATCAGCTGGAACGCCTGGGCAATAAATTCCACCTCGCGAATACCACCCGAGCCCAGCTTGATGTTGTCGGCCATGCCTTTGCGCCGCACTTCCTGCTGGATCAGCTGCTTCATGGTGCGCAGCGCTTCGATGGCCGAAAAGTCCAGGTAACGCCGATAGACGAACGGGCGCAGCATATCCAGCAGTTGCGCACCGGCCACTTGGTCACCGGCAACCACGCGCGCCTTGATCATCGCGTAGCGCTCCCAGTCGCGGCCCTGGTCCTGATAGTACTGTTCCAGCGCGTTGAAGCTGAGCACCAGGGCGCCAGCCGAACCGTAGGGGCGCAGGCGCATGTCGACGCGGAACACAAACCCGTCGACCGTCATCGGGTCGAGCGCCTTGATCAGTTTTTGACCAAGCCGGATGAAAAATTCCTGGTTATCCAGCGCGCGCTTCACGCCCACCGTTTCGCCACCCTCGGGGTAGGCGAAGATCAGGTCGATATCAGAGGACAGGTTCAGCTCCACGGCGCCGAGCTTGCCCATGCCGAGGATGACCATGTGCTGGGCTTCGCCGCTGCGTCGGCCGGTGGGGGTGCCGAATTGCACGCAATGGCGCTGGTACAGCCACTGGTAGGCTTGGTCGATGCTGGCGTCAGCCATGTCGGAAAGGTCGCGACAGGTTTGCACTAGGTCGGCCTGGCGCGTCAGGTCGCGCCAGATGATGCGCACTTGCTGGCGGGTACGCTGGCGACGCAGCACGCGACCCAGCTCATCTTCTGTTTCGGCCTGTTGCACGGCGCCGGCGATCTGGCCGCACAGCTCGCCGGGCGCAAAGCCGCGGTCCAGCTCGCCCCAGGCCACCAGCTCGAGCAACATCAAAGGGTCACGCAAGCTCTGCTCAATGACAAAATCACTGGCGGCGCACACGCGGGCGAAGTCAGCCCACCGTTGCGGCGTCCAGGCAGAAAGTCCATGATCGTCGTCCAGCGCGGCCACTGCGTCACGAAATGACTGCTCGGCCCGCTGGGCAAAAGGCAAGAGAATGGCCGGTAATGGGGCCAGCGTTGGAAGGCTCATGGTCTATCCTTGATCGGCGCGTAAAAGGCTTGTTGCTGTGAACGCAAGAACCACGCTCGGTGAAGGACTGTCGAACAAAGGTTATAAATAGCTGAAATTAAATTAATCTTGGCAGGCAACATCAAACTTTCACCTTTTCTTGTTCGCAAAAGATCAACAATAACGATTATGCTCACCAGCCAGACCGAGCAATCCACTCGGTCTTGTGTAGTTTTACTACTCGTATATACATTCGAAAGGCTGAAATGGCCGACGATTTGTAGTAAAACTACAGGACGCCGAAGCAACCTTCGGCCATCCAAGAATTTATGTCGTCTGCCCACAAGGCCAGTCGCAAACTTCAGGCAACCGATTCTGGTAGCCTTTCCGCCCTGGAGCAAGCCATGCAAGACCTCGATCCCGTCGAAACCCAGGAATGGCTGGACGCCCTGGAATCGGTTCTCGACAAAGAAGGCGAAGACCGTGCTCACTACCTGATGACCCGTATGGGTGAACTCGCGACCCGCAGCGGCTCGCAATTGCCTTACGCCATCACCACGCCATACCGCAACACCATCCCCGTTACCCACGAAGCACGCATGCCTGGCGACCTGTTCATGGAACGCCGCATTCGCTCGTTGGTACGCTGGAACGCCATGGCGATGGTAATGCGCACGAACTTGAAAGATTCTGACCTGGGCGGTCACATCTCCAGCTTCGCTTCCAGCGCAACCCTGTATGACATCGGCTTCAACTACTTCTTCCAGGCCCCGACCGACGAACACGGCGGCGACCTGATCTACTTCCAGGGCCACACTTCTCCAGGCGTTTACGCCCGTGCGTTCATGGAAGGCCGCATCACCGAAGAACACATGAACAACTTCCGCCAGGAAGTGGACGGTAACGGCCTGTCGTCGTACCCGCACCCTTGGCTGATGCCTGATTTCTGGCAGTTCCCGACTGTATCCATGGGCTTGGGCCCGATCCAGGCGATCTACCAGGCACGCTTCATGAAGTACCTGGAAGCGCGTGGCTTCATCCCTGAAGGCAAGCAGAAAGTCTGGTGCTTCCTGGGCGACGGCGAGTGTGACGAGCCGGAATCCCTGGGCGCCATCTCCCTGGCCGGCCGCGAGAAGCTCGACAACCTGATCTTCGTCATCAACTGCAACCTGCAGCGCCTCGACGGCCCGGTTCGCGGCAACGGCAAGATCATCCAGGAACTCGAAGGCGTATTCCGCGGTGCTCAGTGGAACGTGACCAAAGTCATCTGGGGCCGTTTCTGGGACCCACTGCTGGCCAAAGACGTCGACGGTATCCTGCAACGTCGCATGGACGAAGTCATCGACGGCGAGTACCAGAACTACAAAGCCAAAGACGGCGCGTTCGTACGTGAACACTTCTTCAACACGCCTGAACTCAAGGCAATGGTTGCAGACCTGTCCGACGACGAGATCTGGAAACTCAACCGTGGCGGCCACGACCCGTACAAGGTCTACGCGGCGTACCACGAAGCGGTCAACCACAAAGAACAACCGACCGTCATCCTGGCCAAGACCATCAAGGGTTATGGCACCGGTGCCGGCGAAGCGAAGAACACTGCGCACAACACCAAGAAGGTTGATGTTGAAAGCCTGAAGCTGTTCCGCGACCGCTTCGACATCCCGGTCAAGGACGAAGAGCTGGAGAACCTGCCGTTCTTCAAGCCAGAGCCAAACAGCGCCGAAGCCCGCTACCTCAGCGAGCGTCGCACTGCACTGGGCGGTTTCGTGCCACAGCGCCGCGCCAAGAGCTTCAACATCCCGACACCGCCACTCGATACCCTCAAGGCTATCCTGGACGGCTCGGGCGACCGTGAAATCTCCACCACCATGGCCTTCGTGCGGATACTCGCGCAGCTGGTCAAGGACAAGGAAATCGGTTCGCGTATCGTCCCGATCATCCCGGACGAAGCCCGTACCTTCGGTATGGAAGGCATGTTCCGTCAGTTGGGCATCTACTCCTCCGTCGGCCAGCTCTACGAGCCAGTCGATAAAGACCAGGTGATGTTCTACAAGGAAGACAAAAAGGGCCAGATCCTCGAAGAAGGCATCAACGAAGCGGGCGCCATGAGCTCCTTCATCGCTGCCGGCACTTCGTACTCCAGCCACAACCAGCCGATGCTGCCGTTCTACATCTTCTACTCGATGTTCGGCTTCCAGCGTATCGGCGACCTGGCGTGGGCAGCAGGCGACAGCCGTACCCGTGGCTTCCTGATCGGCGGTACCGCCGGCCGGACCACGCTGAACGGCGAAGGCCTGCAACACGAAGACGGTCACAGCCACATCCTGGCTGCCACCATCCCGAACTGCCGCACCTTTGATCCAACCTACGGCTATGAGCTGGCGGTGATCATCCAGGACGGCATGAAGAAGATGACCGAAGAGCAGCAGGACGTTTTCTACTACATCACCGTGATGAACGAGTCCTACCAGCAGCCAGCCATGCCGGCCGGTGTCGAGGAAGGCATCATCAAGGGCATGTACCTGCTCGAAGAAGACACCAAGGAAGCGGCGCACCACGTACAGCTGATGGGCTCCGGCACCATCCTGCGTGAAGTGCGTGAAGCGGCGAAGATCCTGCGTGACGAGTTCAACGTCGGCGCTGACGTGTGGAGCGTTACCAGCTTCAACGAACTGCGTCGCGACGGCCTGGCAGTGGAGCGTAACAACCGCCTGCACCCAGGTCAGAAGCCAGCGAAAAGCTACGTCGAAGAGTGCCTGGCCGGCCGTAAAGGTCCAGTCATTGCCTCTACCGACTACATGAAGCTGTTTGCTGAACAGATTCGCCAGTGGGTCCCGTCCAAGGAATTCAAAGTCCTGGGCACCGACGGTTTCGGCCGCAGTGACAGCCGCAAGAAGCTGCGTCACTTCTTCGAAGTTGACCGTCACTTCGTGGTGTTGGCAGCCCTGGAAGCCTTGGCTGACCGTGGTGAGATCGAACCTAAGGTGGTGGCTGACGCTATCGTCAAGTTCGGGATCAACCCGGAAAAACGCAACCCACTGGACTGCTGAGGAGATTTTTTGTGAGCGAACTCATTCGCGTACCTGACATCGGCAGCGGTGAAGGTGAAGTAATCGAGCTGTTTGTGAAGGTCGGCGACACCGTCGAAGCCGACCAGAGCATCCTGACCCTGGAATCGGACAAGGCGAGCATGGAAATCCCTGCTCCCAAGGCCGGCGTGGTCAAAAGCCTGAAAGTGAAGCTGGGCGACCGCCTGAAAGAAGGCGACGAACTGCTGGAACTGGAAATCGAAGGCGCCGCTGACGCGGCCCCTGCGGCGGCTCCTGCTGCCGCTGCTGCACCTGCACCGGCTGCTGAAAAGCCTGCCGCCGCTGCCGAGGCTCCTGCAGCCCCGGCCGCTGCTCCGGCTGAGGCCTCTGTTCAGGACATTCACGTCCCGGACATCGGTTCGTCGGGCAAGGCCAAGATCATCGAGCTGCTGGTCAAGGTCGGCGACACCGTCGAAGCCGACCAGTCGCTGATCACCCTGGAGTCCGACAAGGCCTCCATGGAAATCCCATCGCCGGCTGCCGGCGTGGTGGAAAGCATCGCGGTCAAGCTCGAAGACGAAGTCGGCACTGGCGACTTCATCCTCAAGCTCAAAGTACAAGGCGCTGCGCCGGCTGCTGCTCCAGCACCGGCTGCGGCTGCACCTGCTGCAAAAGCTGAAGCGGCTCCGGCTGCTGCCGCCCCTGCACCGGCTGCGAAAGCCGAGGCTGCACCGGCTCCTGCGGCTGCCGCACCTGCGCCACGCGGTGCCAAGGTTCACGCCGGCCCAGCCGTGCGTCAGCTGGCCCGTGAGTTCGGTGTTGAGCTCAATGCTGTGTCGGCCACTGGCCCGCACGGTCGTGTGCTGAAAGAAGACGTGCAGGTTTACGTCAAGGCCATGATGCAGAAGGCCAAGGAAGCTCCGGCTGCCGGCGCTGCTACCGGTGGCGCTGGGATTCCGCCGATTCCGGTCGTGGACTTCAGCCGCTTCGGCGAAACCGAAGAAGTGCCGATGACCCGCCTGATGCAAATCGGCGCGTCGAGCCTGCACCGCAGCTGGCTGAACATTCCGCACGTGACCCAGTTCGACCAGGCCGACATCACCGACCTGGAAGCTTTCCGCGTTGCGCAGAAAGCCGTGGCCGAGAAGGCCGGCGTGAAACTGACCGTGCTGCCACTGCTGCTCAAGGCCTGCGCGCACCTGCTCAAGGAACTGCCGGACTTCAACAGTTCGCTGGCGCCAAGCGGTAAAGCGATTATTCGCAAGAAATACGTGCACATCGGTTTTGCAGTTGATACCCCGGACGGCCTGCTGGTGCCTGTGATCAAGAACGTTGATCAGAAGAGCCTGCTGCAACTGGCTGCTGAAGCGGCTGCACTGGCCGCCAAGGCCCGTGACAAGAAGCTGACTGCAGACGACATGCAAGGCGCGTGCTTCACCATCTCCAGCCTCGGGCACATTGGCGGCACTGGCTTCACGCCGATCGTCAACGCGCCGGAAGTGGCGATTCTGGGTGTGTCCAAGGCCACTATCCAGCCTGTGTGGGACGGTAAAGCGTTCCAACCGAAGCTGATGCTGCCGCTGTCGTTGTCCTACGATCACCGTGTGATCAACGGCGCCGCCGCTGCACGCTTCACGCAGCGTCTGAGCCAACTGCTGAACGACATCCGCACCATCCTGCTGTAAGCCGCAAACGGGCCTCCCTTTCACCGGGGAGGCCTGGCTGCTCCGATTTCCGAGCGCCACGCTCGTACCTCAACCCCGCCACTTGGCGGGGCTTTTTTTGGCCTGCTTTTTTGTCGGGGTAAGGGCTGTAGCGCGTGCGTCAACTCGCCACCCATCACCTGGATTGTAGAAACCGCTCCCGCGGCCGATAACAGCCATATAGCACTTAGCCTTCATCCTCTCTTGTCAGTGCGTGCTGCATGATGCAACCTTGCCGCAGGCGACAGTAAAGAGGGCGTGAGCCCGGCGCCGTGCGCATTTTTCCAAGCGAGTTTCCCCATGAAAAGCCAACCCGATGCCGCCCGTATGGCGGCCGAGGTAGTGACGCAGTTACCGGTGCCTTCGCGCCTCGGCATGCTGCGTTTCGAACGGCTTAATGAGGCAAGCTGGGCGCTGCTGTACCTCGACCCCAATTGCGAGCGCCAGTTTGGTCTGCCGGCGGTCGAACTGTGCGCCCTGGTCGGCACGCCCTACGCCAGCTTGATGGAACCGCAGGCGCGCTACCAACTGCACGACGCCATCCAGCAACAACTGACCCAGAGCCCGCATTACCTGGTGCGCTACACCTTGCACACCAGCGACGGGCCTTTGAGCCTGCTGGAAATGGGCGAGACCTACAAACAGCACAATCGCCACCTGCTGCGCGGCTACCTGATGGTGGTCGACGGACTGTTTAGCGAAATCCCCACTGCCGTCCCGACCGCAGACCTGGAAAACCAGAACAGCCGCCTGCAGATCGCCCTGGAACTCAACCAGCGTGCCCAGCAGGAACAGTTGCAGCACCTGGAGCGCGTGCGCGCCCAACAGGAGCTGATCCTGCTGCTGGCACGCCAGCGCTACACCACGCCCAACTCGCTGCAGGAAGCCGCCGAGCTGATCACCCGCAGCGCGTGCGACATCTACCAGATCGATTGCGCGAGCATCTGGAACCTGGAAGGCCAACGCCTGGTGCCGATCTCGGCGTACCACCGCGACAACCAACAGCACCACTTGCCTGAAGCGATCGACGCCAGCGGCTTCCCGGACTACCTGGAAGCCCTGCACTCGAGCCGCGCCATCGACGCCACCCATGCGTTGCGTGACCCGCGCACCCGGGAAATGGCCGAAAGCCTGCGCGCCAAGGACGTGCACGCGATGCTCGACGCGAGCATCCGTGTGGATGGCCAAGTCATCGGCGTGCTGTGCCTGGAACAAAGCGGCAGCTCGCGTGCCTGGCAGGCTGATGAGATCGCCTTCGCCGGCGAGCTGGCGGACCAGTTCGCGCAAGTGATCAACAACCACAACCGGCGCGCCGCCACCAGCGCGCTGCACTTGTTCCAGCGTGCCGTGGAGCAAAGCGCCAACGCGTTTCTGCTGGTCAATTGCGACGGCGTGGTCGAGTACGTCAACCCAAGCTTTACCGCGATCACCCAGTACAGCGCCGAAGAAGTCCATGGCCATCGACTGGCGCAGTTGCCGGCCCTGGAAAACCTCAGCGAAATGCTCTTCGACGCACCGTCGAGCCTGGCCAAGAGCAACAGCTGGCAAGGTGAGTTCAAGAGCCGACGCAAAAACCTCGAACCCTACTGGGGCCAGCTGTCGATTTCCAAGGTGTATGGCGACAACCGTGAGTTGACCCACTACATCGGCATCTACGAAGACATCACCCAGACCAAGCTGGCCCAGCAGCGCATCGAGCGCCTGGCCTACACCGACAACCTGACCAACCTGGGCAACCGTCCGGCGTTTATCCGCAACCTGGATGAGCGCTTCGCGCGCGACAGCGACAGCCCGATCAGCCTGTTGCTGGTGGACATCGACAATTTCAAGCGGATCAACGACAGCCTCGGCCACCAGACCGGCGACAAGTTGCTGATCAGCCTGGCCCGGCGCCTGCGCAACAGCCTGAGTGCCAGCGGCAGCCTGGCGCGGTTTGCCAGTAACGAGTTCGCGGTGTTGCTCGACGACACCGACCTGGAGAGTGGCCAACAGGTCGCCAGCCAGTTGCTGGCAACCCTCGACAAACCGATGTTCGTCGACAACCAACTGATCAGTGTCACCGGCTCCGTGGGCCTGGCCTGTGCGCCGTTGCACGGCCGCGACCCGCAAACCCTGATGCGTAACGCCGGGCTGGCCCTGCACAAGGCAAAGGCCAATGGTAAACACCAGGTACAGGTGTTTACCGAGGCGCTGAACGCCGAGGCCAGTTACAAACTGTTTGTGGAAAACAACCTGCGCCGCGCCCTGACCCAAAACGAGCTGGACGTGTTCTACCAGCCCAAGCTGTGCCTGCGCAGCGGCCGGCTGCTGGGCATGGAAGCGCTGTTGCGCTGGAACCACCCGGAAAAGGGCATGATCCGTCCCGACCAGTTCATCAGCGTGGCGGAAGAAACCGGGCTGATCATCCCCATCGGCAAATGGATCGCGCGCCAGGCCTGCCGCATGAGCAAGCAATTGAGCGCCGCCGGCATGGGCAACTTGCAGGTGGCGATCAACCTGTCGCCCAAGCAATTCTCCGACCCGGACCTGGTGGCCTCGATTGCCACCATCCTCAAGGAAGAACAGTTACCCGCGAAACTGCTGGAGCTGGAGCTGACCGAAGGTTTGCTGCTGGAAGCCACCGAAGACACGCGCCTTCAACTGGACCAGCTGAAGAGCTTTGGCCTGACCCTGGCCATGGATGACTTCGGTACCGGCTATTCGTCGCTGAGCTACCTGAAGAAATTCCCCATCGACATCATCAAGATCGATCGCAGCTTTATCCACGAAATCCCGGACAACCAGGACGACATGGAAATCACCTCGGCAGTGATCGCCATGGCCCACAACCTCAAGCTCAAAGTGGTGGCCGAGGGCATCGAAACCTCCGAGCAACTGGCCTTCCTGCGCCGGCATCGTTGCGATGTGGGCCAGGGCTATTTGTTCGACCGGCCGATCCCCGGTGCAGAGCTGCTCGAGAAGCTTAAACGCTACCCGCGCGGGCCAATCGCCTGACAGCGCTGTAACACTCGGGCACACTGGCTGTCTGAATCTTTACCGCTAACTCAACCTGACGAGAGGACTGCTCATGGTCTTGCGCTCGGAAATTCTGGTGAACAAAAACGTGTTGCCCACTCAAGAACAAGCTTTGCCTGGCCGTGAAACCCCGATGGCACTGCCAGAGACGCATTTCGTCAACGGCAACCCGCTGCTCGGCCCCTTTGTCGACAACGTCGAGTTCGCGATCTTCGGCCTCGGTTGTTTCTGGGGTGCCGAACGCCGGTTCTGGCAGCGCGACGGTGTGGTCAGCACCGTGGTCGGCTACGCCGGCGGCTACACGCCGAACCCCACTTACGAAGAAGTCTGCTCGGGCCTGACCGGCCATAGCGAAGTGGTACTGGTGGTGTTCGACCAGGACAAGATCAGCTACGAAGAGCTGCTGAAAATGTTCTGGGAGCTGCACAATCCGACCCAGGGCATGCGCCAGGGCAACGACATCGGCAGCCAGTACCGTTCGGTGATCTACGCCGTGAAGCCTGAGCACCTGGAAGCGGCCAAGGCCAGCGCCGAGGCGTATCAGGGCGAGCTGACCAAGGCCGGCCTGGGCACCATCACCACAGAAATCGAAGAAGCACCGACGGTGTACTTCGCCGAGGCGTATCACCAGCAGTACCTGGCGAAGAACCCGCAGGGCTACTGCGGGATCGGCGGCACGGGCGTGACCTGCCCGATCTAAGCACAACGCAGATCAAAAAATGTGGGAGCGGGCTTGCTCGCGAATGCGGTATATCAGTCGACATATCTGTTAACTGACACTCCGCTTTCGCGAGCAAGCCCGCTCCCACATTTAGTCTTGTGCTTGGCTTGAGATCTGATTACTCAGCGATGAGCCAATCCATCTGCCACCCACCCTGGGTCTGGCCAAGTTTCTTGGACAGCCATGGCAGCAGCTCACGCAACTCCTCTTCCAAACCCCACGGCGGGTTGGCAATCGCCAGGCCCGAGCCGGTCAGGGTGTTGGGCGTGTCCAGTGGATGCACCAGCAACTCCACCCGCAGCAACTTCGGCGCGCCGGTGCCGGCCAGGTCCTGGTAGAAGCGGCGCAACATGCGCTGGTCTTTCACCGGGTACCAGATCGCCGCAACGGTCTGGCGCATGCGGCTGACCGCTTCCTTGAGGGACGCCGCGCAGCGCTGCATTTCGTCGAGCTTTTCAAACGGCGGATCGATCAGCATCAACGCGCGCTTTTCCGGCACCGGCAGCAAGGCACGCGGCACATGCCAGCCTTCGCCCAAGTGCACTTTGACGCGGCGATCGCCCTTCATGTTGTCCTTGAGCAGCACGCCGTCTTCCGGGTGTTTTTCATTCAGCAGCACACGATCCTGAGGCCGCGTGAGGCGGCGCGCCAGTTCTGGCGAGCCCGGGTAGTAGCGCAACTGGCCATCCGGGTTCATCTCATGCAACACGCGCATGTAGTCGGCGGTCAGCGGCGGCAGGTCGCTCTCGCCCCACAAGCGGGCGATGCCTTCCAGGTATTCACCGGTGCGGTTGGCCTGATCACCTTGCAGGTCGTACAGCCCGATCCCGGCGTGGGTGTCGAGGTAGGCGAACGGCTGCTCCTTGCGCGACATCAGGGCGATGAGGCGGGTCAAGGTCAGGTGTTTGAAGACATCGGCGTGGTTGCCGGCGTGAAAGGCGTGACGATAATTCATGGTTGCTCCTGCGCAGGGGGCGAAGTTTACCTTCTACAGGAGCAAAGGGGCAGAGTGTGGCGAGCGGGCTCACCCCGCGTTGGGCTGCGCAGCAGCCCTGGATAAGGTCACCGCGTTCTTTTTTTGCCAGAACTCATTGGCAGGTTTTGGGGCCGCTACGCAGCCCGACGCAGGGCAAGCCTGCTCGCCACAACAACCCCTCACACTGATGACTATTTCCAGCAGGCGCTGCGTCAACTCAACTCTGAGGCCAGATAGTCGGCCAGCGCCCCATGGCTGACATCCGCCCCGCGCGCAAAGCAGGCGACCTTGTGGCGCAAGATCGCAGGCTTGAAAGCGGTATGCAGGTCGGGGCGCTGCTCTTCGAGCCATTGCAGCAAGTTGTCGATCAGCACGTGGGGTGATTGCTCTGCCAGATGCTCCAGCAACGAGGCAGGCACTTGCCACCATGGGCTGGTTTTGGCGGCAGTGACCGGGCCAGTCGCAACCGTTAGCGGTTGGCCGTTGATCAGGTAACGTTGAAATACCGGCAACACCTTCCCCGCCTCATCGCCGATGTTTTGCACAATCGCCAGAAATTGACCGCCATCCCAGAAGCGCAAAAATACTTCCTGCCCCTCGGGCAACAGCACCTTGGTCAAGCTTTGCAGGTGCGCGACCACTGTTTCCAGCGGGCTGGACGATACGGCCAGCCAACCCCAGTCCGTAGATTCGGTGGTTGCTATCCAGTCGAGGAATGGGCTTTCGGGCTCGATGATGGCGACGTAAGGCATGACCTCAGTCCACTCAGCATAGGCCGTGCTTGCCCAGATGGGCTGGGGCGGCATACCAGCTGCCATTTTTTGCCAGACATCTACCGGCTTTGCGTCGCTGGCGTTACTGAGAATGACGACGGCATTCTCAGTCGTCTGAAGGGGACAATGGGTTAACCAAGTTTCTGGTAACAACTGATTCGGCATTAGGTACATTCCAATCAAAGGAGGACGCAAGCAATGATTCGTTTTTCATAACAATTGCTGTCACAAACAAAGCGTCAACAATTACATTTTGAAAAGCTCTCGCCTAATCTAGGGCCAATTTCAACATCCTCCCATCCCACAAGCTCTCCTATTACAAGCAAAATAAAAATGCCAAGGACGGAGGCCACTGAACAGACACCTAGACTTTTCAAAATAAATTTGAGCATCTTCGGAAACTCAGCGTAGTCCTCAGCACTAAGACATCCGTGTTTTATAGAGTGTGCGGGAAAGGCGAAAGCACCGATCACAGCCCTTATCGCCCACGATCTACTTATAGGATCCCAACCGATACTTCCACCCGAACTTATAACATACCAACTACGCCTTAAGTTCTTCCGTATCTTTTCCATCTTAAAATAAGAAAGATACAAAGCCCACACGGGCACGACACACATCAATAAAAAAACGAAATCGAAAAAATAAAATAGACATCCTGCGCGTCATTTATATGCACCTTGATCCCCTCACTTAAGAGAGCGTTACCCAAGCCAGCCAACATATTTACCTATACCCCACAACGCAACAGCGTACCCTCCCATGCCCATCAAAAAAAACCCCCACAGCCTTAACTCAAGCATTAGTCGACGAGGGACGTTATCCAACTCCTCACGCGTTACGGCTCCATCCTTAATGTGCAATTTTTGAAAGACAAACATTCCCGCGACAGTATTTAGGAACAACATCTTGCTGAAAAAATTAGCACCCACAAAAAGCTTACGATAAGAGACCAATCTTGAATTACCCAAACACTGCAATATTTCATCGATTTTACGATATGAAAAATATACCTGTCCTATTAAAACAAGAACACCCCATGCCGCCGCAACCAATAGGCAATACGAATATAAAACGCTAGCGTCTTCCATAATTACTTTATCCCTTCATATACGATCTCCCCCAACTTCCCCCCCAGGCCAGACCCGGCACTCCCCCCGATTGCCGATGCAGCTCCCACCACCACCACCACCACCACCACCACCACCACGCCGCAAACTAACCCACCAACACCAAGCGTTCCTACACCTATAGCTATACACATAGAAGTGGCCCCTAATGCGCCCAAATACGCACCCGCCCCACTGCCTCCAACAAAACCTAAAAAGCTTCCGCCCTCCATGAGTTTCACTTTCTTACACTCCGCAGAACTTCCAACTCGACACGTTTCCTTCACCTTCAATGCGGACGCTGATCCCCCTAGCTCAATACCGATAAACCCGCCGACCTTCATATACTGGATACCGCCAGCCAGCCCCAATCCGTAGATTCGGTGGTTGCTATCCAGTCGAAGAATGGGCTTTCGGGCTCGATCATGGCGACGCAATGCATGACCTCAGTCCATTCGCTGTAAACCGTACCTGCCCAGATTGGATGGGGCGGTAGACCGGCTGAAAGGGTTCGCCAAGCGTCCAAAGGCCTGGCGGCGCTGGCGCTGCTAAACATGACGAAGAGTTTTTTCGGCTGGTTGAATCGGGGAGTGGAATAGCCATGTGCGGGGTATGGACTGCATTAGCATAAAATAATGCTCCTTCACGACAAAATATGGCAAAACAATCGGCGAATAACCGAGCGTCTAAGAATGTTTATTAAGCCAACCCATATACTCACCAATACACAATAAAGCTATGCAAACCCCAACCGAAAAAAACAAAACATACACCAGTGCTTTTAGTTGAAATCTAAGCCGATAAGGAACGCCTTCAAACTCCTCACGAGTAAACCCGCCGTCTTTTATATGCGTTTCAGGAAACACAAGCATCCCCGCAATCGACAGTACAAAAAACGACCTACTGAAAATCCCGTCCCCAAGAATAAATTGACGACCCAATACAATATTTGACTCACCTAGGCATTCCAATATTTCATTAACTTTAGAGTAAGAAAAATAAACCTGAACCAAAAATGTAAAAAAAATGAACACAAATACGCCTATCCAGCACCACATATAAAATGCGTAAAATTCACCCTTCATTACTTCCCCACCTCATAAATAAAATCTCCGATCCTCTCTCCAGCAAGCGCACCAACGGCGCCACCGGCAGCAGTGCCTGCACCTACAACAACCAAAATACATAAAATGCCTCCTAAACCCGCAGTACCTGCACCTATAGCAACACACACTGTTCCTGCACCCGCTGCTGCGGAAGCACCACCTAACCAGCCAACCGCGGCGTTCCTGACAAAATTCCCTCCTTCTGTATATTTCACTCTTTGACAATTATCTTTACTTCCAACTCGACACGCTTCCTTCACCTTCAATGCGGACGCTGATCCCCCTAGCCCAATACCGATAAACCCACCGACCTTCATATACTGGCTCGCCCGCGCCACACTTTGAATATGCGTCGCATATCCAGGAATCCCCTGACACCCCCGCTTTGCTCCAATGATGAACCAAACTACGACTGGAAATCCCCAATGCTTTTTTGAGCTTTGGGTGATCGGCAATGCCAACACCTTTGCGTACCAGAGGCCCGAGGCTGTTATCCAGTTGAGTTAACAGCTTCTGACGTTTAGCGAAAAATTCTGCACCTTGCAAATTGCCCTGAGCCTGAAAGGCTTTGACGTGCAACTTTTCAAGATCTACGAGGACGGACTTGGTCCGCGTTAAATGATTTTCCACCATGCTGGATCCCCACCCCCAACGCCATCGAACTCTGCGCCAAAAAAGCACCAACCTCTTGCTGGTGCTCAACCATAAACGCCGCCTCGTCATCGCTCATCGGCGTCAGTGAATCGTTCACTTCTTTCGCCGCCTCCATCAGCAATGCCTCTTCACGCGTGCATTGGCTGTTAAGCGGGTCGCTGAGGACGAGCATTTGCCCCGGCCTGGCGTACTGCGTGAGTTGTGGATTGAGGCTGCGAAACCGCTCCAGCACGATCGCACTGGGCGATTCGAACAGCGACTTTTCCAAGGCATCCCGAGACATTGCGCGCTGCACGATATGAAACCCCGGCTCGACGCCAGCAGCTTTCCCGGCAGAGGGTCCCGGACCTTTATTCCCATGCTGCGGGAGGTCACACTGGCCGTTCTTGCAGCGCTCGCACTCTTCGCAAAAAGGTGCGCTACGTTTCAGGCTGGCCACTTGCACGCGGCTTAATGGGGCGGGAACAACCGCCAGCAGCTTTTCCTTTATCCCCGGCATTAACGGCGCAGTCGCGGCAGCCGGCGCGCCGCCAAGCTGGATCGGCACGCTGCTGAAAATCCCACCCGCCGACAGCGTGATCGACTGCCCTCCGGCCTGGATTGTCACGCTCGCACCGGCGTCGATGACGATGCTCTGCCCCGCTCCGATCTGGATGGTGCGACCTGCACGCATCTGCTGCGAGCCACCGACCACCAAATGATCGTCCTGCTTGAGTTCAGTCAGGCGGTTGCCATGGGTAATGCGCTGCTCTTCGCCTTGCAGTTCATGGTGCGACTCGCCGCCCACTTTCACCCGGCGCTGGTTATCCACCTGCACTTGCTGGTTATGCAGCACATGCTGAGTCCAATCGCGCTGGGCGCGCAGGTAGATTTCCTCGGCGCCTTTGCGGTCTTCGATGCGCAGCTCGTTGTAACCGCCACCCCCCGGGCTGCTCTGGCTGCGAAAGATGCTGCGGGTCTTGTCTGCCGGCAGGTCAAGGGGCACCGGCGTTGCCGCGTTGGGCAGGCAGCCCATCACCAGCGGCATGTCCAGGTCACCATTGGCGAACCCCACCAGCACTTCCATACCGACCCTGGGTATCAGCACCGAGCCGTAACGATCATGCGCCCAGCCACTGGCGACACGCAGCCAGCAGCTGGAGTGCTCGTTGTGTTCCCCGTCACGGTCCCAGGCCAGTTGCACCTTGACCCGACCGTATTCGTCGCAATGGATTTCACTGTCGGCAGGCCCGGTAACCACCGCGTGTTGATAACCGCCGATGCTCGGGCGTGGCAGTTCAGGCAAGGGCGGGCGGAAAATCACATCCCATGGCACGGCGATAAACGTGTTGTGGTAGCCCTGACGAAAATCTCCCCCTGCCACCTCAGCAACAGCCTCTTCCAGCACCTGAGGTTGTTTGCCCTGATGGGAAACCTGGGTGACCAGCCACAAATCATTCCAGCTTTCTCGCGGGTGCCCGCCAAGCCTGAGGAACCGGCCACTGCCCAAGGCGGGATCATCGCCTTCACCCTGGGCGGCTTTCGAGTCTCTGCGCAGGCGCTCCAAGCCTCGATGCGCAAGGTATTTGCCATGGGGGCGATCGGAAAAGTGGCCGGGATACTGCTGCATTTCAAGGCGCGGAAGCTGCTCGCCAGCCACGGCACTTTCCAGCGTCAGGCGCGGCTTACGAAAATCATAATCGCGCAGGTTTACCCCTGTTGTGCGGGTTTCCAGTTGCATCGCAAAGCGCTTGATCGCCGGTGTTGCCGCCACCATCCCGGAACCGGGGCTGTAGGGAGTGGGGTGTTCGGCCTCAGCAAACACCGTCTGGTCATCACCGAATACCAGCAGGTGCCCATCGGGCGAATGCTGGAAGTGGTAGTGGATGCCCACCTCGGCGCACAGACGTTGAATGAACGCCAGATCAGTCTCGCCGAACTGCACGCAATACTCGCGCAGTGGATAAGTACCGCTCAGGCGAAACTCAAAGCGGTCGCTCAGGATGCCTTGCCCGACCAAAACCAGCGCCACAATCTGCGGCACACTCTTGTGCTGAAAAATACGCTGATGACTGCTGTGCGCCAGGTACTTAAGATGCGGCACAAGACGGATCTGATAACGCGTCAGGCGCCGCCCCGACTCGCCCTGCCCGACTCGATAGACCAGGCCATGCACCCCATGCCCCTGCTCATCGAACCCCAGATAGGCCTGGCGATGCAGCAAGCTTTCCAAATCGAGATCGGGCTGTTCGCTGACCAGTTCAAGGTCGATACAGTAAGGCTGACTCAGCGCCTCCTCACCCTGGAAGCTGTAGACCTTGAGGTCGCTGGCAACCCCATCCAGGGTCAGGTTAAACGCACTTTGATTGGCAGGAGCGAACATCCGGTGTTTCTCTGCGAAGGGTAGGCGGCCGATTCTGCACTACGGGTGCGCCCTGCTGAGCACGCCCCAGACAAATCAGTAAATCCCTACGCGCGCGCATCAGAAAGTTCTTCGGACCAACCCAAATCACACGCAAAAAAAGGCCCGCAATCCGTAGGACGCGGGCCTTTTTTCCAATTCAACGGGCGCTTAACACCCGACGAATTACTTGTTGAGGTTGTAGTCTCTTTCCGCCGCGTCAAAACGCTCGACCATACCGGGAGTCGGTGCGCCCAGCTTGCTGACGACGTAGATCGCCAGGCTGGCGAAGATAAAGCCCGGGATGATTTCGTACAGGCCCAGCAGCTCGAAGTGCTTCCACACAATCACAGTGACCGCGCCGACCAGGATGCCGGCCAGTGCGCCGTTGCGGGTCATCTGTTTCCAGATCACCGAGATCAGCACCACAGGCCCGAACGCGGCGCCGAAACCGGCCCAGGCGTAGCTCACCAGACCCAGCACGCGGTTGTTCGGGTTGGCCGCCATGGCAATCGCGATCAGGGCAACCAGCAGCACCATCGCGCGGCCGACCCACACCAGCTCAACCTGGGAGGCGTTTTTGCGCAGGAAAGTTTTGTAGAAGTCTTCGGTCAGCGCGCTCGAGCACACCAGCAACTGGCAACTCAGGGTACTCATGACCGCAGCCAGAATGGCCGACAACAGCACGCCGGCGATCCACGGGTTGAACAGCAGCTTGGCCAGTTCGATGAACACACGTTCGTGGTTCTCGTTGACCGGGCCGGCCACTTCCGGGTGCGCCGAGAAGTAAGCGATGCCGAAGAAACCCACCGCCACGGTGCCGCCCAGGCACAGGATCATCCAGGTCATGGAGATGCGACGCGCCTTGGCAATCGACTTCACCGAATCCGCCGCCATGAACCGCGCGAGGATGTGCGGCTGGCCGAAGTAACCCAGGCCCCAGCCCATCAGCGAAATGATGCCGATGAAGGTGGTGTTTTTCAGCATGTTGAAGTTGTCGGGGTTCTTGGCTTCGATCGCCAGGAACGTGGTGTCGATGCCACCGGTGGCCAGCAACACAATGATCGGCGTCAGGATCAGCGCGAAGATCATCAGCGTGGCTTGTACGGTATCTGTCCAACTGACTGCCAGGAAACCACCGACGAAGGTGTAGGCAATTGTCGCGGCAGCACCGGCCCACAGCGCGGTCTCGTAGGACATGCCGAAAGTGCTTTCAAACAGACGGGCGCCGGCCACGATGCCGGAAGCGCAATAAATGGTGAAGAACACCAGAATCACCACCGCAGAGATGATTCGCAGCAGGCCGCTTTTGTCTTCGAAACGGCTGGAGAAGTAATCCGGCAGCGTCAGGGCGTCGCCGTTGTGCTCGGTCTGCACCCGCAGGCGGCCGGCCACGAACAACCAATTCAGGTACGCGCCGACGATCAGGCCGATGGCGATCCAGCTTTCCGACAGACCGGACATGTAGATGGCGCCCGGCAGGCCCATCAACAACCAGCCGCTCATATCGGAAGCACCGGCGGACAACGCGGTGACCACGCTGCCGAGGCTGCGACCGCCGAGGATGTAGTCAGAGAGGTTGTTGGTGGAGCGATAGGCCATGAAGCCGATCAACACCATTGCTGCGATGTAGATCACAAATGTGATCAGGGTAGGATTACTTACGCTCATAAGAGTGACGCCCTGGCTTTGTTTTTATGTAGCGACGGTCTGTGTCAGACGGCCACCCGTTGATAAGCGGATAGACGAGACTGCGTGCCGTGCATTTATGACTGGCGTTTCCCCAGGAAAGCCGCCAGCCGATGAACCGAACCTTGCAGGCGGTTGCACCTTGGGCGCGAATGCTATTCAACAAAGCAAATAAGGTGCAACCAGTTTCTTGAGAATAAGTTGCACCTAGACATGTTTAGGCCAAACCCATGGTTTTTTGCTCCTTTTCGGAGCAAGAACAGCCGACCTCAGAAGTAAACGCACCAAGGGAAAGCAGATTTTGCTGAAGGCCGGATTTTTTCCCGATCACGATCAAAAATTTCCTGAACAATTTGGGTTGCACCCGGTTGCACCTCTGCATGGGCAAAGCTAATCTTGCCGCCAGCAGATGCCACGCAGTAGTGGCACCCATGAGGATAAAAAGATGGCAACGACCACCCTTGGGGTCAAACTCGACGACCCGACCCGCGAACGCCTCAAGGCCGCCGCGACCTCCATTGATCGCACGCCTCACTGGCTGATCAAGCAGGCGATTTTCAATTACCTGGAGAAACTGGAGGGTGGTGCAACCCTGAACGAGCTCAATGGCTTGGGCAGCAAGGACGCGGAGGACGCTGGCGAGGTTCAGCCTGACCACGCCCACCAGTGCTTCCTGGAGTTCGCCGAAAGCATCCTGCCGCAATCGGTACTGCGCGCCTCGATCACCGCCGCCTACCGCCGCCCGGAACCGGAAGTGGTGCCGATGCTGATCGAGCAGGCGCGCCTGCCGCAGCAGATGGCCGAAGCCACCAATAAGCTGGCCGCCTCGATTGCCGAGAAGTTGCGCAATCAGAAGAGCGCCGGCGGCCGTGCCGGTATTGTTCAAGGCCTGCTGCAAGAATTTTCCCTGTCGTCCCAGGAAGGCGTGGCCCTGATGTGCCTGGCCGAAGCGCTGCTGCGCATCCCGGACAAGGGCACGCGCGACGCACTGATCCGCGACAAAATCAGCACCGGCAACTGGCAACCGCACCTGGGCAACAGCCCGTCGCTGTTCGTCAACGCCGCCACTTGGGGCCTGCTGCTGACCGGCAAACTGGTCGCCACGCACAACGAAGCGGGTTTGACCTCGTCCCTGAGCCGCATTATAGGCAAGAGCGGCGAGCCGATGATTCGCAAGGGCGTCGACATGGCCATGCGCCTGATGGGCGAGCAGTTCGTCACCGGCGAAACCATCGCCGAAGCCCTGGCCAATGCGAGCAAGTTCGAAGCCAAGGGCTTCCGCTATTCCTACGACATGCTCGGCGAAGCCGCGCTGACCGAACACGACGCCCAGAAGTACCTGGCCTCGTACGAACAAGCCATTCACTCCATCGGCAAAGCCTCTCACGGCCGTGGGATTTATGAAGGCCCGGGCATTTCCATCAAGCTCTCGGCGCTGCACCCGCGTTACAGCCGTGCTCAGTACGAGCGTGTGATGGACGAGCTGTACCCGCGCCTGCTGTCGCTGACGTTGCTGGCCAAGCACTACGACATTGGCCTGAACATCGACGCCGAAGAAGCCGACCGTCTGGAGCTGTCGCTCGACCTGCTCGAACGCCTGTGCTTCGAGCCGCAACTGACCGGCTGGAACGGCATCGGCTTCGTGATCCAGGCCTACCAGAAACGCTGCCCGTATGTGATCGACTACGTCATCGACCTGGCACGCCGCAGCCGCCATCGCCTGATGATCCGCCTGGTAAAAGGCGCGTACTGGGACAGCGAGATCAAGCGCGCCCAAGTTGAAGGCCTGGAAGGCTACCCGGTGTACACCCGCAAGGTGTACACCGACGTTTCCTACATTGCCTGCGCACGCAAACTGCTGTCGGTGCCGGAAGCCATCTACCCACAGTTCGCCACGCACAACGCCCACACCCTGTCGGCCATTTACCACATCGCCGGTCAGAACTATTACCCCGGCCAGTACGAGTTCCAATGCCTGCACGGCATGGGTGAACCGCTGTACGAGCAGGTTGTAGGCAAGGTTTCCGAGGGCAAGCTGAACCGTCCGTGCCGCGTGTACGCACCGGTCGGTACCCACGAAACACTGCTGGCCTACCTGGTGCGTCGCCTGCTGGAAAACGGCGCCAACACCTCGTTCGTCAACCGTATTGCGGACCACACTATTTCGATTCAGGAACTGGTGGCCGACCCAGTGGCCAGCATCGAGCAGATGGCCACGCTGGAAGGCGGCTTCGGCCTGCCGCACCCGCGTATTCCACTGCCGCGTGACCTGTATGGCAGCGACCGCGCCAACTCGGCCGGTATCGACCTGGCGAACGAACACCGCCTGGCGTCGTTGTCCTGCGCCTTGCTGGCTACCGCGCATAACGACTGGAAAGCCGCGCCGATGCTGGGTTGCGCCTCCAGCAATGAGCCGGCCGCACCTGTGCTGAACCCCTCCGACCTGCGTGACGTGGTGGGCCATGTACAGGAAGCCACCGTCGAAGACGTCGACAACGCCACTCAATGCGCGATCAATGCCGGCCCGATCTGGCAGGCCACCCCGCCCGCCGAGCGCGCCGCGATCCTGGAGCGTGCCGCCGACTTGATGGAAGGTGAGATCCAGCCGTTGATGGGCCTGCTGGCCCGCGAGGCCGGCAAGACTTTCGCCAACGCCATCGCCGAAGTGCGCGAAGCCGTGGATTTCCTGCGCTACTACGCGGTACAGGCCCGTAACGATTTCACCAACGACGCCCACCGCCCATTGGGCCCAGTGGTGTGCATCAGCCCGTGGAACTTCCCGCTGGCGATCTTCAGCGGCCAAGTGGCTGCCGCACTGGCTGCCGGTAACCCGGTATTGGCCAAGCCTGCCGAGCAAACCCCGCTGGTGGCGGCACAAGCTGTGCGCATTTTGCTCGAAGCCGGCATTCCGCAAGGCGTGCTGCAACTGCTGCCGGGCCAGGGCGAAAGCGTCGGTGCCCGCCTGGTGGGAGATGATCGCGTCAAAGGCGTGATGTTCACCGGCTCCACCGAAGTGGCGCGCCTGCTGCAACGCAGCGTTGCGGGCCGCCTGGATGCCCAGGGCCGCCCGATTCCGCTGATCGCCGAAACCGGTGGCCAGAACGCAATGATCGTCGACTCTTCGGCGCTGACCGAGCAAGTGGTCATCGACGTTGTGTCCTCGGCCTTCGACAGCGCCGGCCAGCGCTGCTCGGCCCTGCGCGTTCTGTGCCTGCAGGAAGATTCGGCAGACCGTGTGATCGAAATGCTCAAGGGTGCCATGGCTGAATGCCGTCTGGGCAACCCGGAGCGCCTGTCGGTAGACATCGGCCCGGTGATCGACGCCGAAGCCAAGGCTGGCATCGAGAAACACATCCAGGCCATGCGTGACAAAGGTCGCAACGTGTACCAGGTGGCGATTGCCGATGGCGAGGAGATCAAGCGCGGCACCTTCGTGATGCCCACCCTGATCGAGCTGGAAAGCTTCGACGAACTGCAACGCGAGATCTTCGGCCCGGTGCTGCACGTGGTGCGTTACAAGCGCAAAGAGATCGACCAGCTCATCGCGCAGATCAATGCCTCCGGCTACGGCCTGACGCTGGGCGTGCACACCCGCATTGACGAGACCATCGCCAAGGTGATCGACAATGTTCACGCCGGTAACGTCTATGTGAACCGCAACATCGTGGGCGCGGTGGTTGGCGTGCAGCCATTCGGCGGCGAAGGCTTGTCGGGCACTGGCCCGAAAGCCGGTGGGCCGCTGTACCTGTACCGTCTGCTGTCGACGCGTCCTACCGATGCGATCGAACAATCCTTCGCACGTGGCGACAAGCTGGCCGCGCCGGACGTGCGTCTGCGCGATGCCATGAGCCAACCGCTGACCGCCCTGAAAACCTGGGCCGACAGCCACAAGTTCAGCGAACTGAGCGCCCTGTGCAACCAGTTCGCCGCGCAGTCGCAAAGCGGTATTACCCGCCAGCTGGCCGGCCCGACCGGCGAGCGCAACAGCTACGCGATCCTGCCCCGCGAGCACGTGCTGTGTCTGGCGGACGTGGAAGGTGATCTGCTGACGCAACTGGCGGCGGTATTGGCCGTCGGCGGTTCGGCAGTATGGCCGGAAACTGACCTGACTAAAGCGTTGTTCCCACGCCTGCCGAGGGAAGTTCAGGCGAAGATCAAGCGCGTGGCTGACTGGACCAAAGATGAGGTGGTATTCGACGCGGTCCTGCACCACGGTGATTCCGATCAATTGCGTGCGGTGTGCCAGCAAGTGGCGCAGCGTGGTGGGGCGATTGTCGGGGTGCATGGTTTGTCACAGGGCGAGACGGCGATTGCGCTGGAGCGTCTGGTAATTGAGCGGGCGTTGAGTGTTAACACCGCTGCGGCGGGCGGTAACGCCAGCCTGATGACTATCGGCTAACTGACGAAACGCGGAAAAATGTGGGAGCTGGCTTGCCTGCGATAGCGGCGGGTCAGTGACAAAGATGTCGGCTGGCACTGCCTCATCGCAGGCAAGCCAGCTCCCACATTGACCGCGTTCGCAACGCCCTTCTCGCGTTCTGGCTCTGCATCACGCAAATCAATCTTGCTATCCAGCCTCTATTTGCGCACTTAGACTCCGGCCATTCCCTTAAAAGGTAAGCCGCCATGTCCGAGACGCTGCTCAGTTCCCGCAATCTGGCTTTCGAGCTGTACGAAGTCCTCGATGCCGAGGGCCTGACCCAGCGCGAGCGGTTTGCCGAGCACAACCGCGAAACGTTCGATGCCGCCATCAGCACCGCGCGCAGCATTGCCGAAAAGTACTTCGCGCCGCACAACCGCAAAAACGACGAAAATGAACCGCGCTATGAAGACGGCAAGGCGATCCTGATCCCGGACGTCAAACCCGCCGTGGACGCGTTCCTCGAAGCCGGCTTTCTCAACGCCGCGCGCAGCTTCGACGCCGGCGGCATGCAGTTGCCGACCCTGCTGTCGCAAGCCTGTTTTGCGCACTTCCAGTCGGCCAACGCGGCCTCGACCTCCTACCCGTTCCTGACCATGGGCGCCGCCAACCTGATCGAAAGCTTCGGCACCGAAGCGCAGAAGCAGCGCTTCCTGCAGCCAATGATCGAGGGCCGCTTTTTCGGCACCATGGCACTGACCGAGCCACATGCCGGTTCATCCCTGTCGGATATTCGTACGCGGGCAGAGCCAGCGGCTGACGGCAGTTATCGCCTCAAGGGCAACAAGATCTTCATCTCCGGCGGCGACCATTCGCTGTCGGAAAACATCGTGCACATGGTGCTGGCCAAGCTGCCGGATGCGCCGGCCGGGGTGAAGGGTATTTCGCTGTTTATCGTGCCCAAGTTCCTGGTCAACGAGGATGGCAGCCTGGGCGCGCGCAACGATGTGCTGCTGGCCGGGTTGTTCCACAAGATGGGCTGGCGCGGCACCACGTCCACGGCGCTTAACTTCGGCGATAACGGCAATTGCGTCGGCTATCTGGTCGGCAAGCCGCATCAGGGTCTGAGCTGCATGTTCCAGATGATGAACGAGGCGCGCATCGGCGTGGGCATGGGCGCAGTCATGCTCGGTTACGCCGGCTACCTCTATTCGCTGGAATACGCCCGCGAACGCCCACAAGGTCGCCTGCCCGACAGCAAAGACCCAGGCACCGCGCCGGTTTCGATCATCCAGCACGCCGATATCAAGCGCATGCTGCTGACACAAAAAGCCTACGTCGAAGGCGCCTTCGACCTCGGCCTGTATGCCGCACGGTTGTTCGATGACACCACCACGCTGGAAACCGAAAGCGAGCGCAAGCAAGCCCACGAACTGCTCGACCTGCTCACGCCCATCGTCAAATCCTGGCCGTCGGAGTTCTGCCTCAAGGCCAACGAGCTGGCGATCCAGATTCTCGGCGGCCACGGTTACACCCGCGAATACCCGGTGGAGCAGTACTACCGCGACAACCGCCTGAACCCGATCCACGAAGGCACCCACGGCATCCAGTCCCTGGATTTGCTCGGGCGCAAGCTGGCGCAGAATGGCGGCGCGGGCCTCAAGCAACTGATCCGCCTGATCGCCGAGACAGGCGCTCGAGCACAGCAATACCCATCACTGACCGCACTGCGAGAACCACTGGAAGTATTAGTGACCAACCTGCAGCGCGTCACACTCGGCCTGCTGACCGATCTCGCCCAAGGCAAGGTCAACAGCAGCCTGGCGAATTCGGCACTGTATTTGAAGGTGTTCGGGCACACGGTGATTGGCTGGCGCTGGCTGGAACAGGCGATTCGCGCCGAGGAAGGCCTGGCCAAGGGCAATGCGGCGGATGTTGCCTTCTATAAAGGCAAGCTCCAGGCCGCTCGGTACTTCCTGACCTGGGAAGTGCCGAGCTGCCATCATGAACTGGCGATTCTGGAGGCACGCGATGACACGTGCCTGGGGATGCAGGATGCGTGGTTCTAAGGCGTTCCGATCGCCTTGGAAATCACTTCGACCGTGGCGCTGACTTGCTCTTGGTAACGGTCGAGTTCCTGCTGGTGGTGCTTTTGCATTTCGATCTGCTCGGCGCACAGGTTCAGCGCAGCCAGTACCAATAATTTGTCACCGATCAGGGTCGGGTACTTTTTCTTGGTGGTGGCCAGGGAGGCCTTGAGCATGGTCACGGCGTGCATCAGGGTTTGATCTTCCCCGTCCGGCGCCTTGATCGAGTAATCCTCTCCGAGAATCGAAACGACCTTTATGCCTTCATTCATGCGCCGACAGGACCTGCGCTCACACGCTCAACCAGGGCCTGGATGCGTGCGGCGGTAGCGCCGTGCTTTTCTTCCTGTTCCATCAGGTTCAGTTGCAGGCTGTCGTTTTCATCCTTGGCGCGGGCCAGTTCGGCCTTGAGGGATTCGTTGCTGCCCAGTAGGTCCTGATTCTGCTGTACCAGGTCGCTGACCAGTTGTTCCAGTTGGCTGAGGGATGCTTCTAACATTTTGATTTCTCGGGCTTTTTCAAAGGGCGGTGACGATAAAGAAAATTCACCTCGGATGCCAGGGTTATCCCAGGCGCGCAGCCCGATATTTAAGGGCCGGGCCGCACTTTCGAGCCTTAGTGACTGCATTTACCCGATCTGGTTCCTGAATCCGCCCAACCCCTCGTCAGATGCGACAAAAACGCACAGGCCCCTTTAGACTTTAGTCCTACGACCGATAGAGGTGGACTGACCGTCTCATGGCCGCACGGATCGCGCTCTCCCCCAGGATTCCCGCATGTCGCTTCGTAATATGAATATCGCTCCGAGGGCCTTCCTCGGCTTTGCGTTGATTGGCGCGTTGATGTTGTTTCTCGGTGTGTTCGCCCTGAACCAAATGAGCAAGATACGTGCTGCCACGGAAGACATCACCCTGGCCAGCGTGCCGAGCATCCGCGCCCTCGACGAGTTCACCCAACTGACCCTGCGCCTGCGGGTATTGTCGTACCGCCTGCTGACCAACCGCGAGCCGGAGATCCAGCAAAAAACCCTCGAAGCTTTTGAGCTGCGTAATCAGCAGATCCGCACCGCCCAGGCTGTCTACGAAAAACTCATCGAGGGTGCTGAAGAGCGTTCGGCCTACGACGAGTACGTGCGCTTGCTCGGTCAATACCATCAGATTGAAGAGCGCATGAAGAGCTTCTCCCAGGCCAATCAAGTCGACGATCTGCGCAAATTGCTCAACACCGAATTGCTCAGCAACTCCGAGCAGGTCAATGCCGTGCTCACGCGCCTGCTGGAGCTCAACAACAAAATGGCCCTGACCACCAATAAGGACGCCGAGGACCAATACAACATGGCCTTCAATATGGTGGTGAGCCTGTTGGTGATCGCTACCCTGCTGACCCTGTTGTTCGCCTGGCTGCTGACCCGCAGCATCACCCTGCCCATTTCCCAGGCATTGGAAGCAGCGGAAGAAGTGGCCGAAGGCAACCTGACCCGCCCGATCAAGGTCGACGGCAACGACGAGGCCGGACGCCTGCTGGCGGCGATGGCCAAGATGCAGGAAAAATTGCGCGACACGCTGCAACGCATTGCCGGTTCCGCCACGCAGCTGGCCTCCGCCGCCGAGGAGCTGAACGCCGTTACCGACGAAAGCGCTCGCGGCCTGACCCAGCAAAACAACGAAATCGAACAAGCCGCCACAGCGGTGAACGAGATGACCAGCGCCGTGGAAGAAGTCGCGCGCAATGCGGTGAGCACTTCGGAAGCCTCGCGCAATGCCACCACGTCAGCGGGTGACGGCCGTGATCTGGTGCAGGAAACCGTCAGCGCCATCGAGCGCATGAGCGGTGATGTGCAGGCCACCGCCACGCTGATTGGCGACCTGGCCAATGAATCGCGTGACATCGGCAAGGTGCTGGACGTGATTCGAGGCCTGGCCGACCAGACCAACCTGCTGGCGCTGAACGCCGCAATTGAAGCCGCACGTGCCGGTGAAGCCGGGCGCGGGTTTGCCGTGGTGGCTGATGAAGTGCGCGCCCTGGCCCATCGCACCCAGCAGTCGACCAGCGAGATCGAGCGGATGATTGGCAGCATTCAGGCCGGCACCGAACACGCGGTGGATTCGATGCGTAACAGCACCGAACGCGCCGAATCGACATTGAACATCGCCAAAGGCGCGGGCCTGTCGCTGGACACCATCAATACCGCGATTGTCGAGATCAACGAGCGCAACCTGGTGATCGCCAGCGCGGCAGAAGAACAGGCACAGGTGGCGCGGGAAGTGGACCGCAACCTGGTGAACATTCGTGATCTGTCGGTGCAATCGGCCACCGGCGCCAGCCAAACCAGTGCAGCAAGCAGCGAGTTGTCGCGCCTGGCAGTGGATTTAAATGGGATGGTGGGGCGCTTTCGCCTGTAACTGACTGCGGTGATCCTTTGTGGGAGCTGGCTTGCCTGCGATAGCAATCTAACAGTCGATACCCCAGTGACTGACACACCGCAATCGCAGGCAAGCCAGCTCCCACATTTGGATCTGTGCGATTCAGAAAAAGCTTTTTGACAGCACAGCAATTCAACAGGTTAGAATCGCTGGCACGCAGACTGCATGGTCAGTTTGCGCCCTGTCTTCCCAGTTCTGGAGTACTGCCTTTGAATGCGACGACCATCAACAGCCTGTTCTTGATCGGCGCGTTGCTGGTGGGTGCGAGCATTCTGGTGAGTTCTCTTTCGTCCCGCCTGGGGATCCCGATTCTGGTGATCATCCTGGCCGTGGGCATGATCGCCGGCGTCGATGGCGGCGGCATTATCTTCGACAATTACCCGACCGCCTACCTGGTGGGCAACCTTGCCTTGGCAGTGATCCTGCTCGACGGCGGCTTGCGCACACGGGTGGCGAGTTTTCGCGTGGCACTCTGGCCGGCGTTGTCGCTGGCCACGGTTGGGGTGTTGATCACCACGGGCCTCACCGGCATGGCCGCAGCGTGGCTATTCAACCTCAATATCATTCAAGGCTTGCTGATCGGCGCGATTGTCGGCTCAACCGACGCCGCCGCGGTGTTCTCCCTGCTGGGCGGCAAAGGCCTGAACGAACGGGTGACCGCCAGCCTGGAAATCGAATCCGGCAGCAACGACCCGATGGCGGTGTTTCTCACCGTGACCCTGATCGACATGCTCGCCACCGGCCAGACCGGCCTGCATTGGAGCCTGCTGACCCACCTGATTCGCGAGTTCGGCATCGGCGGCATCGTCGGTTTGGGCGGCGGCTGGCTGATGCTGCAGATGGTCAACCGCATCAACCTGGCCACCGGCCTGTACCCGATCCTGGTGATCGCCGGTGGCCTGGTGGTGTTCGCGCTGACCAACGCCCTGCACGGCAGCGGCTTTCTCGCCGTGTACCTGTGCGGCCTGGTAATCGGCAACCGGCCGGTGCGCAGCCGCCATGGCATTTTGCATATGCTCGACGGCATGGCCTGGCTGGCACAGATCGGCATGTTCCTGGTGCTGGGCCTGCTGGTCACGCCGCATGACTTGCTGCCCATCGCCCTGCCCGCCCTGGGCCTGGCGCTGTGGATGATCCTGTTTGCGCGGCCGCTGTCGGTGATGGTCGGCCTGCTGCCGTTCAAGGCGTTCCACGGGCGCGAAAAAGCGTTTATCGCCTGGGTCGGCCTGCGCGGCGCGGTACCGATCATTCTGGCGGTGTTCCCGCTGATGGCCGGCCTGCCGCACGCGCAGCTGTATTTTAACCTGGCGTTCTTTATCGTGCTGGTTTCGCTGCTGGTGCAGGGCACGAGCCTGCCGTGGGTGGCCAAACTGCTGAAAGTGACCGTACCGCCAGACCCTGCGCCGATCTCCCGCGCTGCCCTGGAAGTGCACGTTACCAGCGAGTGGGAGCTGTTCGTCTACCGCCTGGGCGCAGAAAAATGGTGCATCGGCGCGGCCCTGCGCGAACTGAAAATGCCCGAAGGCACGCGGATCGCCGCGCTGTTCCGTGGTCAGCAACTGCTCCATCCGTCGGGCAGTACGGTGCTTGAAGTCGACGATTTGCTCTGTGTGATCGGCCACGAGCACAACCTGCCGGCCCTGGGCAAACTGTTCAGCCAGGCGCCGCAACGCGGTCTCGACCTGCGCTTCTTCGGCGACTTTGTGCTCGAAGGCGACGCCCAGCTGGGCGCGGTGTCGGCGCTGTACGGCCTCAAGCTTGAGGGTATCGACCCGGATATGCCGCTGAGTCGCTTCATCACCCAGAAGGTCGGCGGCGCGCCAGTGGTGGGCGACCAAGTGGAATGGAACAACACGCTGTGGACCGTCGCGGTCATGGACGGGAACAGAATCGGAAAAGTCGGCGTCAAATTCCCCGAAGGAAGTCGTCCAGGCCCTGGACTCTTCCTCTAAACTGCGGGGCTATGGCGCCACGCCCCCACCTTCTTTACCTTGCTCGACCGGTATCCATGACAACTCTGCGCACCTTTTTAGCCACTGCCCTGCTGGGTCTGACCCTCTGTGTCGGCAGCGTTTACGCCGCCGACCCGCCCAGCGCCGAGTCCATCCAGCAAACCCTGGACAAACTGCCCGACCGCAAGCTGCCCGACGCCGACATGAAGGCGCTGCAAACCATCCTGCAACAGACCCTGACCTACCTGGGCAACAAGCAGGATTACGAGCAGCGCCTTGTCGACCTCAAGCGCCAGCTCGAAGACGCTCCGCGCCAGACCACTGAAAACCAGCGCGAACTGGTGCGGCTCAAGGCCACTAAAATCATCCCGGTGGCGCAGCGCTACGCCACCCTGCCGGTGCCGCAGCTTGAGCAATTGCTGGTGCAACGCACCACCCAGCAAGGCGATCTGCAAAAAACCGTGGCCGACGCCAACAGCATGTCCGTCGCCGCCCAGACCCGCCCCGAACGCGCCCAGACCGAAATCAGCAACAGCCAGACGCGCATTCAGCAGATCAATTCGATCCTCAAGGCGGGCAAAGACAACGGCAAGACCCTCACCGGCGACCAGCGCAACCAGCTGAATGCCGAACTGGCCGCCCTCAATGCCCTGATTCCACTGCGCCGCCAGGAACTGGCCGGCAACAGCCAACTGCAAGACCTGGGCAATAGCCAGCGCGACCTGGCAACCGAGAAAACCAGCCGCCTGGAGCAGGAAATCCAGGACCTGCAAACGCTGATCAACCAGAAACGCCTGGCCCAGTCCCAGCAGACCGTGACCCAACAGTCCATCGAAGCGCAGAAAGCCGGGGGCAGCAGCCTGCTGGCCTCGGAAAGCGCGGCCAACCTCAAACTGTCCGACTACCTGCTCAAGAGTACCGACCGCCTTAACGAGCTGACCCAGGCCAACCTCAAGACCAAGCAGCAATTGGACGCAGTGACGCAAAGCGACTCGGCCCTGGACGAGCAAATCAACGTGCTCAAGGGCAGCCTGCTGCTCTCCAAGATCCTCTACAAGCAGAAACAGGCGCTGCCCCGTCTCACGGTCGACCGCGACCTGGCAGACGATATCGCCAACATTCGCCTGTACCAGTTCGAGATCAACCAGCAACGTGAGCAGATCAACTCACCCAGTGCCTATGTGGATAACTTGCTGGCCAACCAGCCACCGGAAGACGTGACGCCGCAACTGCGCCGCACCTTGCTGGAATTGGCGATCACCCGCAGCGACTTGCTCGAGCGCCTGAGCCGTGAGCTGAGCGCACTGTTGAACGAATCGATCACCCTGCAACTGAACCAGAAACAACTGCTCAGCACCGCCACCACCCTGCGCGCGACGCTGGATGAGCAAATGTTCTGGATCCCCAGCAATAAGCCGCTGGACACCGAGTGGCTGGAAACCGTACCGGCGCACCTGAACAAACAGATCACCACTCTGCCGTGGGCCTCCAGCGTCAGCGAACTCTACGACGGCCTGACCCAGCGCCCGCTGTTGTTCCTGCCCCTGCTGCTGTTGATCGGTGCATTGTTGTGGCGGCGTAAAGCGCTGTACCAGCGGCTGAACAAGGTTCACCTGGACATCGGCCACTTCAAGCGCGACAGCCAGTGGCACACGCCGCAAGCCATCCTGATCAACATTCTGCTGGCGATGCCGGTGTCCCTGGGCCTGGCGCTGTGCGGCTACGCGCTGCAGATCGACGCCCGCGGGCAAAACGCCAACCTGGGCGATGCACTGCTGCAGATCGCCCAAGCGTGGCTGGTGTTCTACACCGCCTACCGCATCCTGGCGCCGGGCGGCGTGGCGGAACTGCACTTTCGCTGGGAGAAACCCCAGGTTGAATTCCTGCAAGGCTGGGTGCGCAAACTCGGCCTGGTAGTGCTGGCATTGGTGGCCGTAGTGGCCATCGCCGAGCACCAACCCGAGGCGCTGGCCGACGACGTACTGGGCATCGGTGTGGTGCTGACGTGCTACGCGTTGATGGCCTGGTTGCTGGGCCGCCTGCTGCTGAACAGCCCGACCCACGAGAAAGCCTCACTGTTTCGTAAAGCCGTGGGCCTGGTGTTCACCGCCCTGCCCGTCGCCCTGTTTCTGGCGGTGTGCTTTGGCTATTACTACACCGCGCTCAAACTCAGCGACCGCTTGATCAATACCCTGTACCTGCTGATGTTCTGGCTGGTGATCGAAGCCACCTTCGTGCGCGGCCTGGGCGTCGCCGCACGGCGCCTGGCCTACGCGCGCGCACTGGCCAAACGCCAGGCAGCCAAGGAAGCCGGGGATGGCGAAGCGGTGATCGAAGAACCGACCCTGGATATCGAACAGGTCAACGAACAGTCCATGCGCCTGATCCGCCTGGCCCTGCTCGGCGGCTTTATCGCGGCGCTGTACTGGGTGTGGAAAGACCTGATCACCGTGTTCTCCTACCTGGACAACATCACCCTGTACGAATACACCAGCGGCACCGGCGCCAACATCAGCATGGTGCCGATCAGCTTCGGCGACTTGCTGGGTGCGTCGATCATCATCGGCATCACCTTCGCCCTGGCGCGCAACTTGCCGGGTTTGCTGGAAGTGCTGGTGCTGTCCAAGCTGGACCTGGCTCAAGGCAGCGCCTACGCCACAACCACCTTGCTGTCGTACGTGATTGCCGGCGTCGGCTTTGTCTCCACCCTGTCCACGCTCGGCGTGAGCTGGGACAAGTTGCAATGGCTGGTGGCAGCGCTGTCGGTGGGGTTGGGCTTCGGGATGCAGGAGATCTTCGCCAACTTTATCTCCGGCATCATGATCCTGTTCGAACGCCCGGTGCGTATCGGCGACACCATCACCATCGGCAACCTGTCGGGCACGGTCAGCAAGATCCGCATCCGTGCGACGACCATCACCGACTTTGACCGCAAAGACATCATCGTCCCGAACAAGACGTTTATTACCGGGCAACTGATCAACTGGTCGCTGACCGACACCATCACCCGCGTGACCCTGAAACTGGGCGTGGACTACGGCTCCGACCTGGACCTGGTGAAGGAACTCTTACTCAAGGCGGCGCGAGAAAACCCGCGCGTGTTGAAAGAGCCGGAACCCCACGTGTACTTCCTCAACTTCGGCGAAAGCACCCTCGACCACGAACTGCGCATGCACGTGCGCGACCTCGGTGACCGCAACCCGGTGATCGACGAGGTGAACCGCTTTATCAACCGCGAGTTCAAGAACCACCACATCAACATCTCGTTCCGCCAGATGGAGGTTTACCTCAAGAACCTCCACGGCCAGGAATACAAACTGGTGGAAGTCGATACCCCAGCCAAACCCGCCAACGACGGCGGCGTGCAAGAACCACCGCCGAGCAAACTCGACTAACGCGCCTATCCCCAGCAGAATGCTCGGACATTCTGCTGGAGATGGCCGGTGAAAGCCCTCGACGAACTGACCTTCGACAACCGCTTCGCACGCCTGGGCGACGCGTTCTCAACCCACGTACTGCCTGAACCCCTTGATGAGCCGCGCCTTGTGGTGGCGAGCAACGCCGCCATGGCGCTGCTCGACCTCGACCCGGCGGTGGCCGAAACGCCGGTGTTTGCCGAGCTGTTCAGCGGGCACAAGCTGTGGGCCGAAGCGGAGCCGCGAGCGATGGTCTATTCCGGTCACCAGTTTGGCGGCTACACCCCGCAACTGGGCGACGGCCGTGGGCTGTTGCTGGGCGAGGTGTACAACGAGGCCGGCGAACACTGGGACTTGCACCTCAAAGGCGCCGGGATGACGCCTTATTCGCGCATGGGCGACGGCCGCGCGGTGCTGCGCTCTTCGATCCGTGAGTTTCTCGCTTCCGAGGCCTTGCATGCGCTGGGCATTCCCAGCAGCCGCGCCTTGTGCGTGATCGGCTCCAGCACACCCGTCTGGCGCGAGAAACAGGAACGCGGCGCCATGGTGCTGCGCCTTGCGCACAGCCATATCCGCTTCGGGCATTTCGAATATTTTTACTACACCAAAAAGCCCGAGCAGCAGGCTGAACTGGCCGAACACGTGTTGAACCTGCACTACCCCGAGTGCCGCGAGCAGCCCGAGCCGTACATGGCGATGTTCCGCGAAATTGTCGAGCGCAATGCCGAAATGATCGCCAAATGGCAGGCCTATGGCTTCTGCCACGGCGTGATGAACACCGACAACATGTCGATCCTGGGCATCACCTTCGACTTCGGGCCTTTTGCGTTTCTCGATGACTTTGACGCGCACTTCATCTGCAACCACTCCGATCACGAAGGGCGCTATTCCTTCAGTAATCAGGTACCCATTGGGCAGTGGAACCTCAGCGCGCTGGCCCAGGCGCTCACGCCGTTTATCAGCGTTGACGCCTTGAAAGAGGCGCTTGGCCTTTACCTGCCGCTGTACCAGGCCCATTACCTGGACCTGATGCGCCGCCGGCTAGGACTGACCACCGCCGAAGACGATGACCAGAAGCTGGTGGAGCAGTTGCTCAAGCTGATGCAGAACAGCGGCGTCGATTACACCCTGTTCTTCCGCCGCTTGGGTGATGAGTCAGCGGCGTTGGCCGTGGCGCGGCTGCGCGATGACTTCGTCGACCTCGCAGGATTTGATGCTTGGGCCGAACGCTACAAAGCCCGCGTTGCGCGAGACGGGGACTACAGCGAAGTGCAGCGCCGTGAGCGCATGCACGCGGTAAACCCGCTGTACATCCTGCGCAACTACCTTGCACAAAACGCCATCGCCGCCGCCGAGTCAGGCGACTACAGCGAAGTACGTCGATTGCATGAAGTGCTGAGCAAACCCTTTGAAGAGCAGGTGGGGATGGAGCAATACGCCCAGCGGCCGCCGGATTGGGGCAAGCATTTGGAAATTAGTTGCTCATCGTAAGTTCGCAAAAACGATACGTTTACGGTGGCGAGCGGGCTTGCCCCGCGTTGGGCTGCGAAGCAGC
>NZ_JANLOF010000083.1:0-33416 GCF_025466135.1 Pseudomonas sp. 14P_5.3_Bac1
CGTCATCCGATCCGACTCGCCAATCGCCACATACTTGGCCTTGTCCTGCTCACCCAACTTCAATGCCGGCGGCAAGGTCCACACCCCACCGGGGTAATCCTTGGTGTCCTTCGGGTTGGCATTCACCTCGCTTTGCCCCGCCAGCTTGAACCCGGCGTCCGTTGCCAGCTTCACCACCTGCGCGGTGGTCAGGTAACCACTGTCCTTGATCGCTTCCAGATCCGCCCCGTCCTTGGCCCGATGATCTTCCACGCCCAGCACTCCACCGGGCTTGAGCACCGTGTAGAACGCGCTGAAGGTGGTCGGCGCGGTGCCCGCGTCAACCCAGTTATGCACATTGCGAAAGGTCAGTACGGCATCGGCCGACGCAGGCTTGCCGAACACCGGCGCCTTGGGATCGAATTCGACAACCGCGGCCTTGGCATAACGCGCAGGGTCGGCGGCGAATTTGTTTTTCAGGTTCTGTTCGGACGTCGCGGCGTAAGCACTGCTGCTCGCAGCCTGCACGGCGGCCACGTAATGCCCATGGTCCTTGAGCAACGGCGCCAGCACCTCGCTGTACCAGCCGCCGCCCGGGGTGATTTCGATCACCGTCTGCTGGGCGCCCAGGCCGAAGAATTCCAACGTTTGCTGCGGATGACGGTAAACATCGCGCGCGCTGTTGGCCGGGTCGCGCCAGCTGCTGGCAAGCACGCTGGCGTACTGCGCGGCGGTAATCGGTGCGTCGGCTGCCTGGCTGAGCGTTGGGGCGAGGAGGGCGGTGAGGGACAGAGCTGCAAGCGTCGTTTTCATGATCATCCTGTAAGGGGCCACTGTGCCGTCGAGGCTAGCATGGGCCCTCTACCGGGCGATCACACATTATCCGAGGTGCACCTCACCCTTGGTTATAAGCCCCATGGCGATCATGGGTTTATTGCGTTTATAGCGCACCAGCCGCTCGCTGAGCGATTGTGGCAGCACCGTGTCCTGAGTGAAGCCCATGCGCTGGTACACACCTTCCAGATCCGGATGGCACAGCAGCCAGACTGTGCCTTCCACCTCGGCCACAGCCTGCAGAATCAGCCGCGCCGCCAACCCGTTGCCGCGATACGCGGGGTCCACAAACACCCCGGTCAGCCACTGCCCACCCACCACCGGGCTCAGGCACAACCCGGCCACGATTTCGCCGTCGCGCGCCACCCATAAACGCCCACCTTTGATGGCCTTCATCGACGAATCATGGCTACGGTAAAACTTGTTGAGCAGCGGCCACAGCGGCGCTGCCAGCGGTTCGAGGTGCAGTTCGGGCATGGTCTTCAAGCGAGCAATATCAAGGGCCGGGGATTATAAGCGCCTTCTGCCCGGCAATAGGTGGTATACCCACTGTTACATCCCCTTCAGTTGAGCATGCATCATGGCCAAAGGTATGGATTCAAAGAAAGCCGCGAAGAAGAAACCGGCAAAAACCGCCGATGAAAAACGCGCCGACAAGAAAGCCAAGAAGTCCGACACAGGCCTGTTCGGTCACTGAGTTACAAGCTTAGAACCAAACGGTCTGCAAGATTTTCGAGCCTCAATGCACAGAGCAGGAAACACCTGCTCTGAGCTGCCGATGGCCAACTACCTTGATCTGACCCAGCGCCGGGAAATCGAAGCCCTGGTGCACCGTTTTACCGCCCGAACCGAATGGCCGACCTGGCTGTTGCTGATCGGCGTGTACATAGGCTGGTTCGCCGTGATGCTCGCCAGTCAATGGCTGGGCCTGTGGCTGAGCACCCTGCTGCTGATCCCGTTGGTGACGCTGTGGCTGTCGGTGCAACACGAATTGCTCCACGGCCATCCCACCCGCTCGCTTCTTGTAAACAAACTGCTCGGCTATGCGCCATTTGCCGTGTGGTATCCCTACACGCTGTACCGCGAAAGCCATTTGTTGCACCACAACGATGAAGACCTGACGCTGCCGGGCATCGACCCGGAAAGCCGCTACCTCAACCAATTGCAATGGGACAACAGCTCGTTGCTCAAACGCCGCGTGCATTGGCTGACCAAAACCGTGCTCGGCCGGTTCCTGCTCGCGGCGCCGTTGGCGATTGGCCGACTGGCGCGTCATGAGCTTCAACGCTTGCCCCACGTGTGGCCGATGTGGCTGGCCCACGGCGTGGTGACTTTATTGATGCTGAGCTTCATTGCCCACTGCAGCGCACTGCCGGTGTGGCATTACCTGCTGCTGGTCAGCGTGCCGGCCTTGTCGCTGGCGTCGATCCGTTCCTACTATGAGCACCGTCCACACCGGCAGCCGGAACAGCGCACCGTCCTCAACGAAGCGGCCTGGCCCTGGACCTGGCTGTTCCTCAACAACAACCTGCACCTGGTGCACCATGACTTGCCGAAACTGCCCTGGTACTTGTTGCCCACCGTCTATCGCGCCCGCCGCGAACAATGGGTGGCGCGCAGCGGCGGGTTTGTGGTGCAGGGCTATGGCCAGTTGATCAGCCGCCACGGCCTCAAGGCCATCGACAGCCCCCGGCCCCTTTTGCCTGAGAGACGCCCATGCGTGATCACTACGCCGAACTGCTGATGTACGTCGCCCCCGAAGCGGTGCAGCGCGCCAACCAGCAGTGGTTGGCGCGGATAGTCGAGCGTCTGAACCTGAGCCGCCGCAACGCCGACCACCTCGACCTGCACGGCCTGTGGCTGGCGCCCGAACTGCTCGTCACGCAAACCTGCGGCTATCCGCTGATGACCCAACTGCGCGGCCAGGTGCGCGTGATCGGTCGCCCACGCTACGAGTTGGCCCACAGCAGCCAGGGCGAACACTGCAGCCTGCTGCTGACCCGCGACGACAACCCGCGCACCGCGCTGGCGGACTTCTACCATAGCCGTGGCGTGATCAACGGCCATGACTCCAACAGCGGCATGAACCTGCTGCGCGAACGTCTCGCGCCGTTGCAGCGCGGCGGCCGTTTCTTTGCCAGCGTCGGCATCAGCGGCGCCCACCGTGAAAGCCTGCGCTGGCTGCGCGAAAACCTTGCCGACCTCGCCGCCATCGACAGCGTCACCTACGACTACTTGGCGCGTTTCGCCCCGCAGGAAGTGGCGGGGCTGCGCATCGTCACCCGCAGCGCGCCGAGCCCGACCTTGCCTTACATCGGGCCGCTCAAGCTGAGCGATGAACGCGTGGCGCAGATCCGCGAGGCGATGAACCTGGCGTTGCAGGATTTACCGCAGGTGGTCGACACGCTGGGTATCCAGCAAGTGCTGCCCGCCCGCGAAGACGACTACCGCGTGCTGTTGGATTACCAGCAACAGGCGGTCAACGCGGGTTATTCGAAGCTTCAATAAGGTTATATAAAAATACCTTTTAAATATTATTAAAGAATAAGCAGCCTTGCTAGGATCGCTCCACCGGAACACCGGACATAACGCGCAACCTACTCAGATGGAGCCACTATGTCCGGCGCCGACACTTCTCACAGCGATTACGTGGGCGGATTGTTCCGCAGTCATTACGACTGGCTGTGCAGCCGTTTGCACCGCCATCTCGATTCGCGTGCCCACGCCGAAGACATCGCCGCCGACACCTTCGTCCAACTGCTGAATTCGCCAGGCGTGGTGCCGATACGCCAGCCCCGCGCCTTGCTCACCACCATCGCCCAGCGCCTGATGTACCAGCTGTGGCGCCGGCGCGATCTGGAGCGCGCGTATCTCGATGCCCTGGACAACGACGAAGCCTGCACCGCGCCGTCTCCCGAAGACCTGGCGCACATGCTCGAAGCCTTGCAGGCCCTCGACCAGTTGCTCGACGGCTTGCCGGCCAAGGTCAAGGCGACCTTCCTGCTGTCGCAACTCAATGGCCTGACGTATCCCGAGATTGCCGCCGAACTGGGGATTTCCCAACGCTCGGTCAGCGACTACATGGCCCGCGCGCTCAACCGTTGCCTGCAATTCGCCGCCGGCCATGAAGTGCATTTCGACCGTGCCGGCTTCGGCCCGGTGCGGGTCAGTTCGGCCGGCGCCACGGCGTGGGTCGACGGCTTGCTGCAAGTGCGCGACCGCCCGTTGGCGGAAGTCATCGACGCGTTGCGGCCCTATCACCGTGGCGTGTTGCGCCTGGACCCGTCAGTCGCCGGCTTGCGCGTCAGCGACCTTTATCGGCTGGACAACCCGCAGCAAATCCTCGACACCCTGGCGCGCACCTTGCCGATCCACATCACCCGCCGCACCGGGTTGTGGGTGACCGTCAATGCGGCCTGAAGGCTTCACTCAGTGACCCTGCCCACTTTGAATGCGTTGTGAATCGAATCTCCAAGAGGCTACTCATGAAAACACTAAAAAACCTGCTCGGTGGTTCGCTGCTGGCACTGACCGTTCTGGCCCACGCCGCCGACGCCGTCAAACCGATCCACTTCGGCGACATCACCTGGGAAAGCGGCAGCCTGATCACCGAAGTGCTGCGCCTGATCGTCGAGAAAGGCTACGGCCTGCCCACCGACACCTTGCCCGGCAGCACCGTGAGCCTGGAGGCCGCGCTGGCCAAGGACGACATTCAAGTGATCGGCGAAGAGTGGGCCGGGCGCAGTCCGGCGTGGGTCAAGGCCGAAGGCGAAGGCAAAGTGTTCGGCCTGGGCGACACGGTCAAAGGCGCCACCGAAGGCTGGTGGGTGCCGGAATACGTGATCAAGGGCGACGCCGAGCGCGGCATCAAACCGCTGGCGCCGGACCTCAAGTCGGTCGCCGATCTTGCGCGTTACAAGAACGTGTTCCGCGACCCCGAAGACCCAAGCAAAGGCCGCTTTCTCAACAGCCCCACCGGCTGGACCTCGGAAATCGTCAACAGCCAGAAGCTCAAGGCGTATGGCCTGACTGACACCTTCGTCAACTTCCGCACCGGCTCCGGCGCGGCGCTGGATGCCGAAGTGGCGTCGTCGATCCGCCGCGGCAAACCGGTGTTGTTCTACTACTGGTCGCCCACCCCGCTGCTCGGCCGCTTCAAGCTGATCAAACTGGAAGAACCGCCGTTCAACGCCGAGGCCTGGAAAACCCTGGCCGACGCCAATAACCCGCACCCCATCGGCACCCGTTCGATGCCGGCGCACCTGGCGATTGGCGTGTCGGCGCCGTTCAAGGCGCAGTACCCGCAACTGGTCACGTTCTTTGAAAAAGTCGACCTGCCGATCGACCTGCTCAACGGCATCCTTGCGCAGATGAGCGAGAAACGTGAACAGCCACGCCAGGTCGCGCTGGCGTTCCTCAAAGAGCAGCCGAACGTCTGGCAGCAATGGGTGCCGGCGGATGTCGCGGCCAAGGTCAAGGGAGCCCTCTGATGCTCAAAGCCCTCGCTGTTGTGGTTCTTTCGCTGGTGGCCAGCCATGTGCTCGCCGCCGAACCTTCCACGTTGCGCATCGGCTACCAGAAAAGCTCGGTGAGCATGGTGCTGGCCCGCGAGCACAAGTTGTTTGAAGACGCGCTGCCCGGCACCCAGGTGCAATGGATCGAATTCCTTGGCGGCCCGCCGCTGATCGAGGCGCTGAACGGCGGCAGCCTGGACATCGGCAACATCGGCGACATCCCGCCGATCTTCGCCCAGGCCGCCGGCATTGATTTGCAGTACTTCGCGGTCGAGCCGAACGAGGGCAAGACCGAAGCGGTGTTGGTGCCCAAGGCCAGCACGATTCAGAGCGTGGCCGAGCTCAAGGGCAAGCGCGTGGCGCTGCTCAAGGGTTCCAGTGCACACAACCTGTTCCTCAAGAGCCTGCTGCGCGCCGGTTTGCAGTGGAAGGATGTCGACGTGGTGTACCTGTCGCCGTCCGATGGCCGTGCCGCGTTTGAACAAGGCAAGGTCGACGCCTGGGTAGTGTGGGACCCGTACTACTCCGCGGCCGTGGTCGACGGTTCCGCCCGCGTGCTGGGCGATGGCCAAGGCCTCAACCCGGCGGGCAGTTTCTTTGTGGTCAGCAGCCCGTTTGCCAAGCAGCACCCGCAAGCGGTCGGCACGATTATCAACACCCTGGCCAAGGCCCAGCGCCTGTCCCTGGACCAACCCGAGCAAAGCATTGCGCTGATGGCCAAGACCCTGGGCCTGCCACCGGCGGTGGTTAAAAGCTACTTCGAACACCGCTCACCCGCGCCGATTCGTCCGCTGGAAGCCGTCGACATCGCCAACCAGCAACGCACTGCCGACCTGTTTTTTGCCAATGGCCTGATCCCGAAGAAGGTCGATGTGCAGCAGATCGTGTTCAAGACCCCCTGAATCCTGCGGCCCAAGCGACCGGGCTTCCCGTGGCGAGCGGACTTGTTGTGGCCAGCGGGCTTGTTGTGGCGAGCGGGCTTGCCCCGCGTTGGGCTGCGCAGCAGCCCCAAAACCATTCACCGCGGTGTATCAGGGGACGCGCGCAGGTCTGGAATGGGGCCGCTTCGCAGCCCAACGCGGGGCAAGCCCGCTCGCCACAACCAGCTCTAAAACCTCCCATCAGTGAGCAGACCATGCAACCGATCTACATCGACTTTCTCAACGGCCTGGACATCGACGCGCTCAACCTGTCCAACGAGGAAATCCTCATCGCCATCCAGGCCAGCCTGGCGCTTCAGGGCCGTGGCGAGGCGGTGATCGAGCCGCGCACTCACCTGATTTCTGGCGGCGGCATCAACGGCCACTTCACCGGGCTCGGTGCCGCGGTGGACACGCCGGTGGCCGATCGGGTGGAAGACTACGCCGGGCAGGCGCTGGCGGTGGTCGACAAGACCCGCCGGTAGACCTGCGTGGTGTATCGCGATTGGGGCAGGGCACGCGGCGGGTCCATGACGCGGTGCGAAGCGAAGTGGCGCATCTGGATCAGGACCGGTCGGGTTTGGATGTATTGGCGCTGAGTGCGTTCATCACCAATGGCAGCTTGAAACCCTTTCTTTGAAACGAAGCAGATCAACTGTGGGAGCGGGCTTGCTCGCGAAGGCGGTGTATCAGCTGATGCATGTGCTGACTGACCCACCGCATTCGCGAGCAAGCCCGCTCCCACAGGGTTGATTGCATTTCAGGTCATGGATTTTCGGCAGCCAAGGCCTCGATCACAGCCTGGCGCTCACCCACTCTGTGTTGAAACGCCGCCAACGCCGGCCACTGCTGCAAATCAATAGCGTGGACACCCGCCCAACGCAGCACCACAAACAAATACGCGTCCGCCACCGAATACTGCTCGCCCAGCAGGTAATCCTGACGCTCCAGTGTCTGCACCAAAATCGCAAAGCGCTTGAACAGCGTGGCCACAAACATCGCCCGCACTTCGCCTTGAATGGCCGGGTTGAAGAAAATCGCCAACCCGCCATGAATCTCGCTGGCGATAAAGTTCAGCCATTCCTGCAACCGTACGCGTTGCCAACTGCCATTGGCCGGGGCGAGCAGGGCGCTGGGTTCGAGGTCGGCCAGGTATTGCAGGATGGCACTGGCTTCGGTCAGCACATCGCCGTTGTCCAGTTGCAGCGCCGCCACGTAGCCCTTGGGGTTGATCTGCAGGAAGTCTTCGCCGTCGCCGAAGGTTTTAGCCTGGTTGTTCACCTGCACCAGCTCGAACGGCAGCGCCAATTCGCGCAGCACGATATGCGGGGCGAGCGAACAGGCGTTGGGGGAAAAATACAGTTTCATCAAAGGCGACTCCGTTGGGTTTGCGCCAGTCTCGCGGGCGTGGCACCGTGCGTAAAATTAAACCTGCAGACCCCATCCATAAGGACAGCTACTGCCATGATGAACCTGATGCACTGGCGCCTGCTGGTGGCCGTCGCCGACCACGGCAGCATCACGGCGGCTGCCGAACAGGTGGGCATGACGCAGTCCGCCGCCAGCCAGGCCATGGCGTCCATGGAGGCGACGCTGGGCGCGCAACTGTTTACCCGTGAACCGCGCAAGACGTTGCCCACAGCGCTTGGGCTCAACGTGATCGCGCAGGCGCGGGTGATGATGGGCGCGCTGCAGGCCATTCGCACCACGGTGGATGAAGCGCGCCCGCTGCTGCGGGGGAACATTCGCATCGCCAGTTTTCCGAAGGTGCTGGCGACTTTTCTGACGCCGTTGCTGCAGCGTTTCCGCCAGTTGAACCCGGGTATCGAGGTCACCACCCTGGAAGTGACCGACAGCGAAGTGCACACCTTGCTCGACGCGGGCCTGATCGATTTGGGCGTGGTGCTCAACCCCAAGCCCGAGCGCAATGCCACGGTATTGGGTCGCGACCTGTGGATGGCAGTGCTGCCATCCCATCATGCACTGGCGCAGCGCGCGGAGGATGCCAGCGTGGCGCTCGAAGCCTTGCTCGAACAACCCTTCGTACTGGCCACCGGCGGTTGTACCGCGAATGCCCGCAGCCTGGCGGCCGACGCCGGCCTGCGCCTGCGCGATATCCGCGTGGAAGTACGTGAATGGAGCAGCGCCTACAGCCTGGTGCGCGAGGGCGTCGGTGTCACGCTGGTGCCGGAAATGGCCTTGCCGGCGCAGCGCAATGGTCTGCGCGTGATGCCGCTGACGGTGCCGTTGTACCGTGAGTTTGCCTTGGTCGGTTCACCGATTCTTCCACCCTCGGCGGCGGTCGGTGCATTGTTAAAAATGCTGGCTGACTAGTGGCCTTGCATAGCGCCATGCCCTGTCTATGCTCACCCACAACCGTTGATGACGCTTGGCATGTAAAGCGATTCGGATGGTTTTTTCCCCATGACGGTGTGCCAGCAATAGCCAACTGAAGAATGGAATGCGCCGTCTCAGGCGCCGGGAATCTAGGGTGATCTGACCATGTTCAACCGCCATCACAAATCCGACCTGCAAGAAATCGAACGTTTTTCCTGTGCCCTCACCGAAGCCAACGCCAAGCTGGCTGCCATCAGTCGCTCCATGGCGATGATCGAGTTCGACCGCAACGGCGTGATCCTCGACGCCAACCCCAACTTCTGCAAAACCATGGGCTACAGCGTGGAGGAGATTCGCGGCAAACATCACCGCATCTTTTGCGAAGAGGCGTACACCCACACCGAGACCTACGCCAAGCTGTGGCGCGACCTGGCGCGGGGTGAAGCGCTCAGCGGCACGTTCATGCGCTTGAACAAGCGCGGTGAGCAAGTGTGGCTCGAAGCCAGCTACATGCCGGTGCTGGACAGCAGCAATCAGGTGCTGAGCGTGATCAAAGTGGCGTCGGACATTTCTGCGCGGGTCCACCATGAACACGAGAACCAGAGCCTGATCGACGCGATCAGCCGGTCCATGGCCGTGATCGAGTTCACCCCACAAGGCCAGATCATCAACGCCAACGACAACTTTTTGCGCACCGTGCAGTATTCCCGCGAAGAAATCATTGGCCAGCACCACAGCATGTTTTGCCATCGCGGCGAAGTGGAAGCCCCGGCGTACAAGGCCTTTTGGGCCTCGCTCAACCGCGGCGAATACCACTCCCACCGTTTCGAACGCAAAAACAAGTACGGCAAAACCCTGTTTCTGGAGGCCTCCTACAACCCGATCTTCGATACCAATGGGCGCCTGTACAAAGTGGTGAAGTTCGCCAGTGACATCACCGATCAGGTCACCACCCTGCGTACCGCCGCCGACTCGGCCCATGCCACCTCAGTACAAAACGACGCCTGCGCACGCAAGGGCTCGGAGGTGGTGCAGCAAACCGTGCAGATCATCGAAGAGATTTCCCACGACCTGAACCAGGCGGCCCAGAGCATCGATGCGGTGAGCAAGCAGTCGGACATCATCGGCTCCATCGTGCAGACCATTCGCAGCATCGCCGAGCAGACCAATATGCTCGCGCTCAACGCCGCCATTGAAGCTGCGCGGGCCGGCGAGCATGGGCGCGGGTTTGCGGTGGTGGCTGATGAAGTGCGCAGCCTTGCGGCGCGTACCAGCCAGGCGACGGTGGAGATTGTGGAGGTGGTGCGCAAGAACCACGACCTGTCGCTGAGCGCGGTTTCGAGCATGCAGTCGAGCCTGAGCCGCACCGGGCTTGGGGTAGAGCTGGCGAATGAAGCGGGGCAGGTGATCCTGGAGATTCAGGAAGGGTCACGGCATGTGGTGGATGCGATCAGTCAGTTCAACTCGACCCTGCAACTGCAGTAAGCACGGTCCCTGTGGGAGCTGGCTTGCCTGCGATAGCATCACCTGGGTGTACTTGATACACCGGGGTGCCTGCATCGAAGGCAAGCCAGCTCCCACAGTTTGATTGGGCGTGTCGGTTAAATCGCAGCCAGGGTTTCTTTCACCGACTGCGCCGGGTCCGTGGCTTTCGCCGCTACTTGCTGTTCTTGCTGCTGCTTCACACGATCAGCCACTTGCTTGGCAATCGCGTCCTGTTTTTCCTGCGGCATGGCTTGCACCTGCTCTTCGGTCAAACCCTGCTCCTTGAGCAGCTGTTCGCGAATGCGTTCGGCCGGGGATTTGTTCATGTAGTCGGTGAAGTCGGCGCGCGCGCTGCTGGTGGTCGAGCCGGCGGCAGGCACATCAGTGCTTGTTGCCGTCGTGGTGGATGACGTAGTGGCGGTCGTTGCCGCTGTGCTGGCTTGCAACTGCACACGGGTCTTGGCAAAGGCTTCGTCGATACGGTCGTTGGCCTTGTCCAGGTCCTTCTGCGCGGCCGGTACGGTCACGCTTTGCTGCGCCGCTTGCAGGGCGCCGCTGTACAGCGTGCTGGCGGCGGCGTTGGCGGGGTCCATGTCGGGTCGCTTGAGCTGTTGGACGGTCGACACCGCTTGGGCGTTGTTGTTAACCAGCATGATCGGTCACCTGAGGATGTGTTCGGTGTTTCAGGTGGAGCAAATAGCATGCCGAGGGCGATGTGCCCGTTTTTATTGGGGATGACACCGCCGCCGCGGCAATCTTTGTCCCGTCGGCGGCCAAGGCTTGCCGTCAGTGCGCAATATTCTCCAGCGCCAGGTTACGCGTGCGCGGCCCGAACCAGCTGATGGTGATCATCACGATCAACATGCTGCTGGCGATAAACGCCAGCACGCCCGGCGTGCCCAGGTGTTCGAGGATAAAACCGATCAGCAGGCTGCTGAACACCGTGGACAAACGGCTGAACGAATAGCAGAAGCCCACCGCCCGCGCGCGGATATTGGTGGGGAACAGTTCGCTTTGGTACGAGTGATAACTGAAGCTCAGCCAGGCGTTGCAAAAGGTGATCATCACCCCGCAGATCACCAGCCCCACCGCCGTGGTTTGCAGGGCGAACAGGCTGCCGAAGATCATCGCGCCCATGGCCGAGCCGACGATCTGCCATTTGTTTTCGAAGCGGTTGGCCACCTTCACAAACAGCAACGGGCCCAGCGGGTAGGCGAGGGTGATGATAAAGGCGTACAGCAAGCTGTGGGTCACGCTCACGCCCTGGCCCGAGAGCAACGCCGGCAACCAATTGCCGAAGCCGAAAAAGCCGATGGCCTGGAACACGTGAAACACGATCAGCATCAACGCGCGGCGGCGGTAAGGCGGTTGCCAGATATCGGCAAAGCGGCCGTTGCCCTGCACGCTGACGGCTTCGGGTTCGGGTTCATCCAGCGCTTTGCCGTGGTCTTTCTGGCAGCGTGCTTCCAGGCTGTCCATGATCTGCCCGGCTTGGTCAAAACGGCCTTTCTGCGCCAGCCAGCGCGGTGACTCCGGCAGACGCTTGCGCAGTTGCCAGATAAACAGCGCAAACACTGCACTGCTGAGCACCACCCAGCGCCAGCCGGACACCCCGAACGGCGCCTGGGGCACCAGCCACCATGACATCAACGCCACCGCCGGCACTGACAAAAACTGGATGAAAAACGCAAAGGCAAAGGCCGAGCTGCGCATGCGCTTGGGCACCAGTTCCGAAAGGTAGGCGTCGATGGTCACCAGTTCGATGCCCAGGCCAATGCCCACCAGAAAGCGCATGCAGATGATGCCCAGGGCGGAGGTCTGAATGCCCATCAACACCGTGGCGACGGTGTACCAGATCAACGCGAAGGTGAAGATCGCCCGACGCCCGAAGCGGTCGGCAATGGGGCTGAGCAGGCTGGCGCCGAGGAACAGGCCGAGGAAGGTTGCCGAGGCGAAAGCGGCCTGATCGGAGAACCCGAACACGCCCTCGCTGCCGGTGTGGAAAATCCCGTCGCTGATCAGGCCGGGGCTGATATAGGCGGTCTGGAACAAGTCATACAGCTCGAAAAAACCGCCGATCGACAGCAACGCCACCAGGCGCCAGAGCGTGGCGACGGCGGGCAAGCGGTCAATGCGCGCGCTGATGTGGGCGGCACGGATCGGGTCAATGCCGTCCGTGGCTGAGGCGGTGAGTGTCGACATGGGCGGATTCCAGGGGCAGTGACCTGGAATCTTAGCGGGCTAACGTCAACCGGTGCTTGTGAAATTGCGTGCGCCACGGCACGCAATTGCCGATTTATTGCGCCAAGCCTTCGGGTTTGAAGGTTTTATGGCGCAAGGGTCAGTAGGTGATGGGCATCTCGAAGGTCTGGAATGCATCGTCCACCGGCTGATAGCCCAGCACCCGTGTGGTTTCGCTCAGGTCCAGGCGCTTGAAGCGGTTATTGGAAATGCCGTGGGCGATCAGGTGTTTGACCCCTTCGACTTCAACCGAGCGTTGCAGCAATTGCACGGCGTCACGCGGGCTGAGCCAGGCGCTGAGGTCGCGGGCGTTGTTCAGGTCGGGGGTTTGGCGCGATTCGAAGGCGCCGATGCGCAGGGCAATGGTCGACAGCGCGGTTTTTGCCGCGTAGTAGCTGCACAGCGCCTCGCCGTAGCATTTGCTCACGCCGTAGAGGTTGGCGGGCATGACCTGCATGCCGGGCGTGATCTGCCGGTCAACCGGGTAGCCCTCGATGGCTTGCGCGCTGCTGGCGTACACCAGGCGTGTCACGCCCGCGGCCACCGCGGCTTCGAACAGGTAGGTGGTGGCGAGGATGTTGTTGGGCAGCAGATCTTCGAACGCGGCGCTGGCGTCGGGGATGCCGGACAGGTGCACGATCACGTCGATGCCATTGAGCAGGCCGGCCAGGCTGGCTTTGTCGCTGAGGTCGGCGTTGATGTAACGGTGCTCGCCGAGGTCAAAGTCCGGGGCGATGCGGTCAGTAAGGGTGAAGCGGTAGCGGTCTTTCGAGGCTTCGAAAAATACCTTGCCGATTCTGCCGCAGGCGCCGGTGAGCAATACGTTGAGTCCTTTCACGGGGATGTCCTTGTTTCAGTTATGACCGGCGAGGGCGAAGGTCTGAAAGCCCGGGCGTTGGCTGAGGCGCTGGTAGTAGGCCGCCACTGCGGGGTAGGGCGGGCGCTCCATGGGGGCGTTCTGCCAGCGATGCACCGAGAGGCCGATGAGGATATCGGCGAGGGTGAATTCGTCGCCAGCCACGTAGGCGCCGGTCTTGGCCAGCTGTTGCTCCAGCAGGCCCATCTTGTCATTCCATACCTGCACGGCGGCGGCAATCTGCGCCGGGTCGAGACCGTCCGGGTTGTTGCGCACCAGAGCGGTGAACGCATCGCTCCAGGCGCGGTTGAGTTCGGTGGCTTGCCAGTCCATCCACTGCTCGACCCGAGCGCGTGGCGCTGGCTCGGCGGGCAACAGGTCGTGGCGTTGGTAAAGGCCTATCAGGTAGCGGCAGATGGTGTTGGATTCCCACAGCACGCCGTGGTCGTCGATCAGCACCGGCACCTGGGCGTTGGGATTCAGGGCGAGGAACTCGGCCGACTGGGTGGGTTTGAAACCGATGCCCCAGTCTTCGCGCACGTAGTCGATGCCCAGTTCCTGGCAGGTCCAGAGCACTTTGCGCACGTTGATGGAGGACGTGCGGCCCAGGATTTTCAGTGAGTGTCCCATGGTACTTCCCTGACGATGGAGATGACCCATGGGAATCTATCAGGGGTAAACCTTCGACGCTACGCGGTTGTGGCCGGCAGCGCCGACGCGGGCAAACCGAAGGTGCGGTCGAACAGCCAGTTGAAGGCAAACGTGTAGCAGGGAATGAACAGGATCAACGCCAGGTCCAGCATAAACGCCTGCACCAGGCTGACCTTCATCCACCAGGCGATCAGCGGAATCAGGAAGACGATCAGCGTCAGTTGAAACCCGACCGCGTGGGCAATCCGCCGTTTGACGGTGCGCGTGCGGTCGGCCTGGCGGCTTTCCCAGCGCTCGAACACTGAGGTGTAAATGAAGTTCCAGGTGACCGCGATGGTCGTGATGACGACCGCCAACGGCCCTGTGCTGGAGGGGTGAGTGCCCGACAGCAGCGCCAGCCCGAGCGCCGAGAAGGTCATGCCGATCAGCTCGTAGAGCGACACATACACCAGTTTGCGTTTCACGCCTCGCATACCACTTCCTCTTTTCTACGTGACAGGAACCTCAGAGGGCGCAGAAGATAGCGTCAGCTTGGCTGATACTAAAAGTCAGAAGGTTTCAGTTTTATTGATAGGTGGCGCGATGAGTTTTACCAGCGACAGTGTCCAGTTGTTCTTGGCGGTGGTGGAGCGTGGCTCGTTTTCGGCGGCGGCGCGGGCATTGGGCAAGGTGCCTTCAGCGGTGAGCATGGGCATTGCCAACCTTGAAGCCGAGCTGGGTTACCCGTTGTTCGATCGCAGCCACCGCGAGCCGGTGCCCACCGACTTGGCGCTGGCGTTGATTCCCCATGCACGGCTGATGGCCGAGCAACTCAAACAATTGCAGGTGCATGCGTTGCAGCTGTCTCAGGGTCTGGAGAGCAAGCTGTCGATTGGCGTGGGCGCCGACATCAATACGCGCCGCCTGCTGGCCGCCATTGGCGAGCTCAGTGAGCAATTCCCGTTGCTCGACATCGAAGTGCTGACCGCCCCGCAAGATGACGTTTTGCAGCTGCTGCACAGCGGCCGGGTGCAGCTGTGCCTGGCCTATGCGGGGTTGAGCGTGAATGTGCTGGAGCGGTTTCAGTTTGTCGGCAGCGAGCGACTGATGGCCTGTATCAGCCCGCGACACCCCCAGGCGGGCGGTGAGCCGTTTTTGGAAGACTTGGTGCGGGTGCGACAGATTCTGGTGGCCGGCCGGGACTTGCCCCTCAGCGATCGTCGGCCACTGGTGGGGCAATCCTATTGGCGGACCGACACCCTGGGCATGGCGCTGGAGATGGTGGAAGCCGGGCTGGGCTGGGGCAACTTCCCGCAGTCGGTGGTGGCGCCGTTGCTGGCGGCGGGGCGCTTGCGGCGCTTGAACTTCAAGAACATCGAGAACGGGCTGGCGATGGTGGTGAATGCGGTGTGGTTGAAAAATCAGCCGTTGCACAGGGGAGCGTCGGCCTTGGTAAAAATGCTGGCTTCAGCGGATTAACCCTGCCCTCAAGTGGGCAGGGTAAAGGTGGGAGCGGGCTTGCCCGCGAAGGCGCTGGGTCAGTCAGCCCATGTGTAGCTGACCCGCCGCCATCGCAGGCAAGCCAGCTCCCACATGTTTAACCGAGCAGGGCGTCAGGTGCGCGGTGTCTGCTGGTCCATGGCTTTGCCTACCATGAGCACTGATAGCTCGCTCAATTGATGAATGGCGAGGGCTACGTCGCGGTGCTTGCCAGTGAGGTCATCGGAGAGGTCGAGCAACAAGGCGCTGACGGAACAGACGGTTTCGTAGCTGTTGATCAGCAGGGATTCGATGGGTGCATCGGGGATGATGGTGAAGAGCGTATTCGGGGGATTGACGCTTTGCATGGTTGAAGTACCTGGTTTGTGCCAACACCCGCATCGCTACTAAACAAGTTGGGTGGCAACTGTACGCAGGTTAGTAGACCGGTAATCCCACACAAACCCGGCGCGCCCGAAGGCGCCCTACGCACAGCCGCCATAGTTGGCTTGTGCATATTGTGTTGGGAGGTTCGGGCTACTAAACCCGGTCACCGAGAAATTCAGCGACCGGCAAACCCTAAAGACCACCACCCCAGCGCACAAGCCGGCGGATTCTGACGTAAGCGTAGGCAGCCGGGCAAGGCACTGACCGCAATGTCAGCCGCGTCCTACAGGCGTCCTACATCTCAAGTGGGCACGGTAAAAAAGGTGGGAGCTGGCTTGCCTGCGATGGCGGTGAGTCAGTCAACACATCATTGCCTGACACTGCGCCATCGCAGGCAAGCCAGCTTCCACACGTTGAGTGTGTCTGGCCTTCAAAAATCAGGTGCTCTCGCGCACTTGCAACTCAAAGCCCATGTCCACCACCGGCTTGGCGATCTTGTTGCCGGCCATGATCGTCAACAGGTGCTCTGCCGAACGCCGGCCAATCGCTTCACGCGGTGTGCTGATGCTGCTCAAGCGCGGCACCATGAAAGAAGAGGCGGGCAAGTCGTTGAAACCCAACACGGCCACGCGCTCCGGCACGTTGATGCCATGGCGCAGGGCTTCCAGCAGTGCGCCCTGGGCCAGGTCGTCGTTGCCGAAGAAAATCGCATCCACGTCCGGATGCGCCGCCAGCAACTGCAGAAACAACTCGCCACCCAAACCCACGGAGGAGGGGCGCGGTGTCAGCAATTCCAGCGCCGGGTCATACATACCGGCGTGTTGCAGCGCGCGGCGGAAACCTTCACCGCGCAGCAACGTACGCTGGTCCAACTGCGCGCCGATGTACGCCAGGCGCTTGCGCCCCCGCGAGATCAAGTGCGCCGCCGCCGTTTCACCCGCACTCAGTTGCGAAAACCCCACACAGTTCACGCCGGCATTCGGGTCCAGGTCCATCATGTACACACACGGCACATTGCTGGCCTCGACCATCCGGCGCGCGCTTTCCGTTCGGTCAAAGCCGGTCAGCAGCAACCCGCGTGGCTGGTAGGCCATGTAGTTGCGCAACAGGTTTTCTTCTTCGTCGCGTGAATAGTGGGAATTGCCGATCAGCACTTCAAAGCCCTTGGGCCGCAGCACTTGGTGGATGGCTTCCAGGGTTTCGATAAACAGCAGGTTGGACAGCGACGGCACGATGACCACCACCGAGTGGCTTTGCGCCGAGGCCAGGGCGCGGGCGGCGGGGTTGACCACGTAGTTGAGTTCGGCGGCGGCCCATTGCACTTTTTCCACCAGCTCGGTGGCCACGGTGCTGATGCCACGCAGGGCGCGCGAGGCGGTGATCGGGCTGACGCCGGCCAGGCGGGCTACTTCGTTGAGGGTCGGGCGACCGGTGGTGCGGGTATTTTTATCGTTCTTGGAGGTCATCAGGCGGTTGCCAAACAAAAATCGAGGCACTAAGGTAGCGCTGTCTCCAAAAGGCTGCAAATGCTTGAACGCAGGGTTGCCTGATCCGGTTCAACGGTTTCGGAGAGGATGCACGCGTCACTCCATAAAAATGACAAGTCGGCGCGGGAAAAGCCTGTTTTTGCACTAGCCTTACAGCGTGCGAAGGTAGCGCTATCTGCGTCCTGAGGTGTTTCATGAGTCAACCTGTTACCGCCCTGGTCATCATGGGTGTTTCTGGCTGTGGCAAGTCCAGCGTCAGCGAAGCCCTGTGCCGCCTGAACGGCGCCACCGCCATCGAAGGCGACAGCTTTCACCCCGCCGCGAACATCGAAAAGATGAGCGCTGGCCATCCCCTCAACGACGACGACCGCGCCGGCTGGCTCGACATCCTGTGCGATGAACTGCGCCGCTCGCTTAAAGCCGGCGAGCATCCGGTGCTGACCTGTTCGGCGCTGAAGAAAAAATACCGCGACCACCTGCGCGAAGCCGCGCCGGGCCTGGGCTTTGTGTTCCTGGAGCTGACCCGTGCCGTGGCCGCCGACCGCGTGTCCCATCGCCCCGGCCATTTCATGCCGGCCAGCCTGATCGACAGCCAGTTCGCCACCCTTGAATCGCCCGTGGGCGAGCCGCTGACCCTGGCGCTCAACGCCAGCGAAGACAGCGTCGAGGACCTGGCCGAGCAAACCAATGCCTGGTGGCTGCAACACGGCTTTGAACCAACCCATTAATTTTTTGCCGGAAAAGATAGCGCTATCCCCGGCAGGAAATTCAACACCCGCTTTAATAACAACAACAAACAGGAGAGACCCCCCATGTTTGGCATGTCCCACGAGTCTTACCTGCTGCTAGATGCAGTGGTCACTATCATCGGGCTGATCTTTTTGATCACCAAGTTCAAGGTGCACCCGTTCATTGCACTGATCATCGCGGCCGGCTTCCTCGGTCTGACTTCCGGCATGCCCGTGGACAAGATCATCAAGGCGTTCCAGGACGGCTTTGGCGGCGTGCTCGGCTTTGTCGGCATCATCCTCGCGCTGGGCACGATGCTTGGCAAAATGATGGCCGAATCCGGCGGCGCCGATCAGATCGCACAGACCTTGATCCGCGCCTTCGGCAAAGAGAAAGTCCAGTGGGCGATGATGTTCGCCGCGTTCCTGGTGGGCATCCCGCTGTTCTTCGAGATCGGTTTTGTGTTGCTGATCCCGCTGGTGTTTATCGTTGCGCGCCGCACCGGCGTGTCGCTGATCAAAATCGGCATCCCGCTGCTCGCCGGGCTTTCAGCGGTGCACGGCCTGGTGCCACCGCACCCGGGCCCGCTGTTGGCCATCGGCGTGTTTGGCGCCGACATCGGCAAGACCATCCTGTACGGCCTGATCGTCGCCCTGCCGACCGCCATCATTGCCGGGCCGATTTTCGGTACGTTTATCGCCAAGTACATTCCGGGCAACCCGTCCCAGGAACTGGTCGATCAACTGGCCCGCGAGCCCGAATCCAAAGACCTGCCGAGCTTCAGCATCACCCTGATCACCGTGCTGCTGCCGGTGTTCCTGATGCTGCTCAAAACCTTCGCTGACGTCGCGCTGCCGGACGGCCACGCCATTCGTAACTGGATGGACATGATCGGTCACCCGATCACCGCGTTGCTGCTGGCGTTGCTGCTGTCGCTGTACACCTTTGGCCATCGCCAGGGCATTCATTCCAAGCAAATCCTCAAACTGCTCGACGCCAGCCTGGCGCCAACCGCGGCGATCATTTTGATCATCGGCGCCGGCGGCGGTTTCAAGCAGATGCTGGTGACCAGCGGCGTGGGTGACGTGATCGGCCATATGGCGGTGAACGCGCAGATCAACCCGATTTTGCTGGCGTGGCTGGTGGCGGCGGTGATTCGCGTGGCGACTGGTTCCGCGACCGTGGCGACCATTACCGGCGCAGGCATCGTGGTGCCGGTGGTGGGCATGATCCCAGGCGTGAACCGTGAGCTGCTGGTGTTGGCGACAGGCGCAGGCTCGCTGGTGTTGTCTCACGTCAACGATGCGGGTTTCTGGCTGGTGAAGCAGTACTTCAACATGACCGTGGTCGAGACGTTCAAGACCTGGACAGCGATGGAGACCATCCTGTCGGTGGTGGCGCTGATCTTTATCATGTTGCTGTCGATGGTGGTCTAACAGGCACACCGCAAAACAAATGTGGGAGGGGGCTTGCCCCCGATGGCAGTGGGCCAGTCACCCGATGCAGTGACTGACACTCTGCTATCGGGGGCAAGCCCCCTCCCACATTGTTGACCGAGTTATGCCCCGGTTTTGGGTACCAACCCATCCGCGCGGAACATCCCGCGAATCCCGCGCACTGCCTGACGAATGCGGTCCTGGTTTTCGATCAGCGCGAAGCGCACATGATCGTCCCCATACTCACCAAAGCCGATGCCCGGCGACACACACACCTTCGCTTCCAGCAGCAGTTTCTTGGCAAATTCCAGCGAGCCCATGGCGGCATACGCGTCGGGAATCTTGGCCCAGACGTACATCGACGCCTTCGGGTTCTCCACCATCCAGCCCAGTTCATGCAGGCCCTTGACCAGCACATTGCGGCGCTGGCGGTACTGCTCGGCGATGTCTTTGACGCACTGCTGATCGCCTTCGAGCGCCGCAATCGCCGCCACCTGCAGCGGGGTGAAGGTGCCGTAGTCGTGGTAGCTCTTGATGCGCGCCAGCGCGTTGACCAGTTCCGGGTTGCCGACCATGAAGCCGATGCGCCAGCCGGCCATGTTGTAGCTCTTGGACAGGGTGAAAAACTCCACCGCAATGTCCTTGGCGCCCGGCACTTGCATGATCGACGGGGCTTTCCAGCCGTCGTAGACGATGTCGGCGTAGGCCAGGTCGTGCACCACCAGTACGTCGTACTGTTTGGCCAGGGCGATCACCCGTTCGAAGAAGTCCAGCTCCACGCACTGCGCGGTGGGGTTGGACGGGAAGCCGAGGATCATCATCTTCGGCTTGGGGATCGAGCCACGAATGGCGCGTTCCAGTTCAGCGAAAAAATCCACCCCCGGAATCAGCGGCACCGAGCGCACCTGGGCGCCGGCAATCACGGCACCGTAGATGTGAATCGGGTAGCTGGGGTTGGGCACCAGCACGGTGTCGCCCTGGTCGAGGGTGGCGAGCATCAAGTGCGCCAGGCCTTCTTTGGAGCCGATGGTGACGATGGCTTCCGTTTCCGGGTCGATGTCCACTTCATAGCGGTCCTTGTACCAGCGCGAGATCGCTCGGCGCAGACGCGGAATGCCTTTGGAGGTGGAGTAGCCGTGGGTGTCTTCACGCTGGGCGACGGTGACCATTTTTTCCACGATGTGGGGAGGCGTGGCGCCGTCAGGGTTACCCATGCTCAAGTCGATGATGTCTTCGCCGCGCCGACGCGCAGCCATCTTCAGCTCGGCCGTGATATTGAAAACGTAAGGGGGGAGTCGATCTATGCGCGCAAAGCGGCACGGCGAACCTTGGTCTGCCATTGTTGCCTCAAGAGTACGTAAGCGCCCGGAACCGTCCGAGCGACGTCGGCCACTGCGGTGGCCTGCGGGGCAGACAATACGGTCGATGATGGCCAGTTGTCCAGATGGCGCAGGAAAAATTTCTGATTGGGGTGAGGCGTCAATATGCCCCTATACTCGATGCGGGTTTGTGCCCTCACAAGAAGGAGACTGTTCAGATGGATCAGCAGACAAAACTACCCTTGCAGCCACGCCTGGAAGAGGGCAAAGCCCTGGTGATTGCCGGGCTCAAGGGCCATTACGACAAAGCCACCGTGGGGGATATTCCCAAGTTGTGGGAAGTGCTCGACGGCAACATCAAAGACATCAGCAAGCGCGTTGACCGCCAGATGTATGGTGTGTGCTACAACGCCAAGCAAGGCGAGTTCGACTATCTGGCCGGCGTTGAAGTACCGGCCAAAAGCGATGTGCCCAGCAATTTCCAGTCAGTTGAATTGCCTGCCCGCCATTACGCGGTATTTGCGCACCACGGCCCGGTGCAAGCGCTTGAGCAAACCTACGAGCGCATCATGTTCGAGTGGTTGCCACACTCGGGCTACAAGGTGGCCGGGGCGGATTTCGAGCGCTACAGCGCGGATTTTGATGCACGCAAAGGCACCGGTTCCGTTGAGATCTGGATGCCGGTCGAAAAGAAAGCCTGATGACTCACAGGGGCCGGCGCTCCGGCCCCACAGGTCTTTCAATACAGCGTGGCCTTGAGCCGCTCCGGCATTTCCCGGTCGTACGCCTCGGCGTCAAACTGCCCGTTATTGAGCCGCTTGTGAAACGCCCCGGCCGACGGCAATGCCGAACGGTCCAGGTGCTTCTCGGGGTTCCAGCAGTCCGAGCGCACAAACGCTTTCGAGCAGTGGAAATACGCGGCTTGCACCTGCACCAGAATCACCGAGCGCGCAGGCTTGCCATTCACCGCAAAACTCTCCAGCAACTCGGGCTCGATGCAAATCTGCGCCAGGCCATTCACGCGTAAGGTCTCGCCAATGCCCGGGATGATGAACAGCAATGCGATGCGTGGGTCCTGCACCAGGTTGCGCAGGGTATCGAGGCGGTTATTGCCCGGCCGATCCGGGATCGCCAGGGTGCGCTCATCCACAATCCGCACAAACCCCGGCACATCGCCGCGCGGCGAGCCATCGATGCCTTCCGGCCCGGATGAACTGACCACCACCAGTGGCGACGCCCGCACCATGGCCTGGTAATCCTCGTTGAGAAACGGGATCTCCTTGCGCACCGCCCGCTCGTGGGGGAGGCCGTAGAGGGTTTCGAGTTGTTCCAGGGTTGTCAGCATGTTCACCACCTCCTTATCGTGTTCAAAACACTAACGCCAGGCGGCGCTCATGGCCAATCCGGCCCTTATACGCCTCGCCGCTGTCGACCCAGCCCGCCGCCAGATACAGGCCCATCGCCGCCACATTCTGCGCGTCCACCGACAACTCCAACGCTTTGATCTGCGGCCACGCGTGCAGGGCCGCCGCCGGCAGCGCCTGCAAACAGGCTTTGCCGAACCCACGGCCCTGCTGATGCCGATCAACCTGCAACGCATGCAGCGTGGCGCTGTGCTCATCGGCCCAATGAGGCAGGCAGGGCGGGCGTTTAAGCAGCAGGAACGCGACGGGCACGTCATCGGCGAGCAGGGCGAAGCCCTTTATGGCGTTGGGACTGGGATTGACCAGCAGGCTGTTCAGCGCGCAGTAGATATCGCCTGAATACGCCAGTTGCTCGGGATGCACTTGCAGGGTGTCGAGTTGCTGTTTTTGCACAAGGCTCAGCGTCTCATAGGGCACGAGGCGGGTTTCCATCCAGGGCGCATCCCAAATCCTACAAAGAGGCGTGGATTCTAGCGGGTTTGCGCGTCGCGAAATTATTTTTCAGCGCGCTGTCGATTTACCCAAAGCGCGTTCGACTAAGGGTGTCCCACGTGATTTTCCACCCTCAGGAGTATCGCCATGAGCATTGCAATCACCCGTCTGATCGATGAATGGCAGCAAGCCGTGCTGGCCCGTGATATCGACAAAATTGTCAGCTTTTACGCCGACGATATCGTCTCGTTCGACGCCGTCACCGCGTTGCAATTCAAGGGCAAGGCGGCCTACCGCACGCATTGGGAAGACTGCATGAAGCATTGCCCCGGCCCCGGTATTTTTGAGTTCCATGAGCTGCATATCGTCGAGGCACCCGAGAGTGCGTTTGCCCATTGGCTGGCCCATTGCGGCGGTGCCGGGCCGGATGGCGTGGTGAAGGCCTGCTGGATGCGGGTGACCGCCGGTTACCAGCGCATCGAGGGTCAATGGCGCGTGGTGCATGAGCATTGGTCAGCGCCCTTCGACATGAACAGCGGCAGCGCATTGTTCGACCTGAAACCCTGACCGCCACGAACTATAGTCAGTAGTCCGAAAACGGAGACGCCCATGAAATACCTCTGCCTGATCTACAGCGACGAGCAGGTGTTGCACACCTCGCCGGACAGCCCTGCGGACCCCGAGTGTTTTGCCTATGCCGAGGCCATCCAGGCCAGCGGGCGCATGCTCGCCGCCGAGCCACTGGAGTCGGTGAGCACCGCCACCACCGTGCGCATGCGCAATGGCAAGTTGTCGATCACCGACGGGCCGTTTGCCGAAACCAAGGAGCAGCTCGCCGGGTTTTACTTGATCGAGGCCAAGGACTTGAACGAAGCGATCCAGGTGGCCGGTGGCATACCGGCGGCCAGGGTCGGCAGTGTGGAAGTACGCCCCGTGCGTGAATTGAATCTCTGAAAACAACAACCACAAGAGGTTTATCCCATGACAACGCCAATTGCCGAATTTGAACTGTCCATCAGCCGCTTGATCGACGCCCCGCGCAACCGTGTGTTTCGCGCCTGGACCGAACCTGCCTTGTTGCAACAATGGTGGGGACCCCACGGCATGACCACGCCCGAGTGCGAAATGAACCTGTGGGTCGGTGGCCTGTTTCGCACCCTGATGCGCGCACCGGATGGCGCCGAGTACCCAACCCAAGGCGTGTTCCTGGAGATCCAGGCGCCGCGCCGGCTGGTGTTTACCGACGCTTACTCGCCAGGCTGGGTGCCATCGGGCAAGCCGTTCATGACCGCTGAAGTGACCTTCGAAGAGGTCGAAGGCAAGACGCTGTATACCGCTCGCGCCATGCACTGGAGCGAAGCCGATAAACAGGCGCATGAAGCCATGGGGTTTCATGACGGCTGGGGCCAGAGCCTGGATCGCCTGGTGACGCTGGTGACCCAGGGCATGCCCGATTGACGCCTGAACTGGAGGCGATCTACCACAGCGAGTCACGCCGCGTGCTCGCCACGCTGATCCGTTTGCTCGGTGATTTCGACCTCGCCGAAGAAGCCCTGCACGAGGCGTTCTTCGTCGCGGTCGAGCGCTGGCAGCACGACGGTGTGCCGAGCAATCCACGCGCCTGGCTGGTCTCGACCGGCCGTTTCAAAGCCATCGACCGCCTGCGCCGCCAGGCCCGTTTTACCCCCTTGTTGCAGGAGCAGGCCGACGCGCTGGAAGCGGCCGAGTGGAGTGAGGACGACGTGGAAGACGACCGCCTGCGCCTGATGTTCACCTGCTGCCACCCGGCGCTGGCGCCTGACGCCCAGGCGGCGCTGACCTTGCGTGAGATCTGCGCCCTCACCACCGAGGAAATCGCCCGCGCCTTTCTCGCCACGCCCACCACCATCGCCCAGCGCATCGTGCGCGCCAAGGGCAAGATTCGCGAGGCGAAGATTGCCTATCAGGTGCCGTCCCGCGACGAATTGCCCGAGCGCCTGGACAGCGTGTTACGCGTGGTTTACCTGGTGTTCAACGAGGGCTATTCGGCGTCGATGGGCGCGAACCTTACTCGGGAGGACCTGACCCGCGAAGCCATTCGGCTGGGGCGCTTGCTGGTGGAGCTGCTGCCAGAGCCGGAAGTCATCGGCCTGCTGGCGCTGATGCTGTTGCACGAATCACGCCGAGCTGCGCGCACCTCGGCCGACGGCGAGTTGGTGTTGCTGGATGAACAGGACCGTGGGTTGTGGGACGCGTCCTTGATTGCTGAAGGCTGCGCACTGGTGGAGCAGGCGTTGAGCACACGGCGTTTTGGCCCGTATTGCCTGCAAGCCGCCATTGCGGCGGTGCACGCCGAAGCGTCGAGCGCGGGGGAGACGGACTGGCCGCAGATTGTCGGGCTCTATGACGTGTTGCTCAGGGCGGTGGCGTCGCCGGTGATCGAGTTGAACCGCGCGGTGGCGCTGGCCATGCGCGATGGGCCGTGGGCAGGCCTGCAGGCAGTGGAGGCAATTTTTGCGCGAAGCGAGTTGCTGGATTACCACTGGGCACATTCGGCGCGCGGGGAGTTTTGTCGGCAGTTGGGGCGTAGCGAACAAACCCGTGCTTCGTACGAAAAAGCCCTGTCACTGACTCAGCAAACCCCAGAAAAGCGCTTTTTAGAGCGACGCCTGGCTGAACTCAAATCCCCCAGACAATAAGGATCAACCCTGTGGGAGCTGGCAAGCCAGCTCCCACATGCAGACGCGTTGCCTAGGGGCAATCACTCCAACATCTTGCCGAGCAACCAACTTCCCGCCGGCCCCGGCGGGTGGTGCCTTGACCACAGCGCGTCCACCGCCACCGAGCGTGGCCAACCACGGGCCTTAAGCTCCACCAGGTGGTCGCCGCCAAAGCGCTCCACCAGCCAGCGCGGTATCGGCGCCCAGCCGAACCCCAGCTGCGCCATTTCCATCAACATCAGGTAGCTGGGTGCCGACCACACGCGCCCAGTGGCACGGATTTCATTCGGGTTGATGATGCTGGCCAGGCGCAGCTCGCGATGCTGCTGCAAGGTGTTCACGCAGATGTTTTTCAAGTGGGCCAACGGGTGTGAAGGCGCAACGAACAGCGCAATTTCGGTGCGCTCTTCCACGGGAGCGCCCGTCAGGTCGGGCGGGTAGGTGTCCTGTTGCTCGATAAACGCAATCTGCGCTCGGCCGCTCTGCACCAGAGCGACCAAGTCTTCGCACTCGGCGATCAGGCATTCCAGCTCAAGGTCCGGGTAGCGCTGTTCAAACGCTTTGAGGGCTATTTCAAAGCGGTCGGACTGGTAAGTATCGGACATGGCGATGGTCAACTTAGGCTCCAGGCCTTGTGACAACTGGCTCGCCGCCAGCGCCAGGCGGCTGCTGGCCTCCAGCACCTGCTCGGCGCGTTGCAACAACACGTGGCCGGCCGGGGTGAGCGTTGGCTTGCGGCTGCTGCGATCAAACAGCGTCACATCCAGGTCAATCTCCAGACTCGCGACCGCCGCGCTGACAGTGGACTGGCTCTTGCCCAACTTGCGCGCCGCGGCGGAAAAAGAGCCTTGGGTGGCCGCTTGGACAAACGCCTGCAGCACTTCATGAGAGGCCATGACTATCGCCTTGATCGATGGTTATTAGTTATGAAGTATCGATTCAAAGGGTAATCATGGCAAGCGTCGTCACTCACGGAGCCGGGCCATGAACCCTACCAAGTCGATTACTGAACGTGTTTGCCAAGCCATTGGTTTTGAGGGTTTGGCGTTGTTGATCTGCACCCCGTTGCTGGCGTGGATCATGGACAAGCCCGCCCTGGAGATGGGCATGGTCACCCTGGCGATCAGCCTGATGGCGCTGACCTGGAACGTGATCTTCAACGGCCTGTTCGACCGCCTGAAGGCCCGCTGGAAACTCGCCAACAATGGCTGGACGCGTGTGCTGCACGCGTTGATGTTCGAGGGCGGCCTGATTCTGATGTGTGTGCCGTTGATCGCAGCGTGGCTGAACATCAGCCTGATGCAGGCGTTTATTCTCGACATCGGCGTGCTGCTGTTCTTCCTGCCGTACACCTATGTGTATCACTGTGGCTATGACGTGCTGCGGGAAAAATTCGTACAGCGCCGGCTGGTCAGCCAAGCTTGAGCGAGGCGACAAACTCCAGAAACGCCCGCACCTTGGCGGCGGGCAAATGCCGCGACGGGTAGTAGGCGTACAACGGAAAACGCTCGTCCGGCCAGTCGGGAAACAACTCCACCAGGCTGCCGGCATTGAGCGCCGGCGTCAGGCCCAGGTCGAGCATTTGCGCCACCGCGTGCCCGTGTTCACACACGCTGTACAAGGTGCTGGCGTCGTTGACCACCAAGCGCCCGTCAGTGCGCACGATCACCTGCTCGCCCTTGCGGTGGAACTCCCAGGCAAACGGGCGCCCGGTCTGCGAGTCGCGAAAGTCCAGGCACATATGCCCGGTTTCCAAGTCTTGTGGCGTGGCCGGTCGGCCGTATTGCTCAAGGTAAGCGGGGGAGGCCACGGTGAGCACGCGCACTTGCATCAATTTGCGCGCGATCAGCGAGGAGGATTGTGGGATGCCGAAGCGAATCGCCACGTCAAAACCGTCGGCGACCAGGTCGCCGAGTTGGTCGCGGGTGTGCAAGTCCAACTGCAATTGCGGGTAGCGGCGCATGAAGTCGCCCAGCACCGGGCCCAATACCAGGCGCGAAAAGTACGGGTCGATATTCACCCGCAAGCGCCCGCGTACGGTCAATGCACTGTCGGCGGCGGAGCTGGCGGCCTCTTCGAGACCGGCCAGCAACGGCGCGATTTGCTGATAAAAACGTCGGCCTTCGTCGGTCAGTTGCACCGAGCGCGTGGTGCGGTCGAACAGGCGAATCCCCAGGCGCTTTTCCAGTCGCGAAATCGCTCGGCTGACCCCCGAAGGCGTCATGTCCAGGCTGTCGGCGGCGCGGGCAAAACTGCCGCTGTCGACCACGGCTGCCAATACGCCCATGCCGCCGGCCAAACCTGGATCGAAACTCATCGGTGATTGCCTGTCTGTGACTTGAAGGCATTGATGCTAGCGCACAATGCCTACAGAAACATGCCGCCCGAAGCTTCGATGCGTTGCCCGGTGATCCAGTGGCTGCCATCGGCCAGCAAGATCGAGATCGCGCCGCCGATGTCGTCTGGCAAACCGGCACGGCCCAGCGCGGTGTTGTTGGCGACCATTGCGTTGAGGTCTTTGTTGTCGCGCACCGCGCCGCCGCCGAAGTCGGTGGCGATGGCGCCCGGTGCCAGGGTGTTGACGGTAATGCCGCGCGGGCCCAACTCTTTGGCCTGGTAGCGCGACAGCACTTCAACCGCGCCTTTCATCGAGGCATACGCCGAATACCCTGGCAGGCTGAACCGCGCCAGGCCGCTGGAGATATTGATGATGCGCCCGCCATCGCTGATCAGCGGGAGCAATTTTTGCGTGAGGAAAAATGGCGCCTTGAGGTGGATGGCCACCAGGCGGTCAAACTGTTCTTCAGTGGTTTCGGCGAAGCTGGCGTGAGCGCCGATGCCGGCGTTGTTGATCAGAAAATTGAAGTGATCCTGTGCGAAAACATCCTTGAGTACTGTGCTGATCTCGCCGACGAAGTCATTGAACGTGCCGCTTTGGCTGACATCCAGTTGCAGCATGGCCGCACGGCCACCCAGCGCCTGAATCTGTTCCACCACCGCTTGGGCGTCGGCTGCGGCGCTGTGGTAGGTGCCGATGATGTCGACGCCCTGTGCCGCCAGGTGCAGCGCTGCGCTTTTGCCCAGGCCGCGGCTGGCGCCAGTGATGAGTGCGATTTTACGGGTCATGGTGCAGTCCTCGTGTGTGATCAGTGGGACTGAGTGTATTTGTCCGCTCGTAACGTGATAAACAGGGCGTTATCGGAATCACTGGCCGGATAAGGCGAACAATCCCATGAACAAGCTTGAGCTGTTGCGCACCTTCGTGCGGGTCACCGAACTGTCGAGTTTCACCCAGGCCGGCGAGAGCCTGGGCCTGCCGCGCTCCACGGTGTCCGAGCACGTGCAGGCACTCGAAGAATTGCTCGGTGCGCGCCTGTTGCAGCGCACCACGCGCAAGGTGCAGGCCACTCAGGACGGGCGCGTGCTGTATGAGCGCAGCAAGGATTTGCTGTCGCACATGGAAGAACTTGAAGGTCTGTTTCGTCAGGATGAAGCGCAACTGAGCGGGCGCATTCGCGTGGACATGCCCAATGTCATGGCGCGGGACCTGATTCTGCCGCGCCTGCCCGAATTCATGCACGCCCACCCCTTGATCGAGCTGGAGATCAGCACCACCGACCGCCAGGTAGACCTGCTCGCCGAAGGTTTCGACTGCGTGTTGCGCGTTGGCGCGCAGCCCGATCAGTCGGTGGTCGCGCGCCTGCTGTACAGCATGCCGATGATCAACTGCGTCAGCGCCGAGTATGTTCAGCGCCATGGCAAGCCCGAGACCCTGGCCGACCTGGCGCATCACCAATTGGTGCATTACGTGCGGCCATTGGGTTCGCGTTCGCCGGGGTTCGAATACCAGCAGGGCAACAAAGTGCACCGCGTGCCGATGGCCGGGCGCGTCACGGTCAACAGCACCGATGCGTACAAGTCGGCGTGCCTGGGCGGTTTTGGCATCACTCAGGTGCCGGTCCTGGGGATTCGCGATTTACTCGAGCGCGGTGAACTGGTGGCCGTGTTGCCTGACTACCCCGCGCCGGCGTTGGACGTGTCGCTGCTCTATGCCGGGCAACGGCATTTGCCACAGCGCGTGCGGGTGTTCATGGATTGGCTGGCCGCCACCTTGCAAGCCCGGATTTAACGCCGCGCCGACAACTGCTGCGGCGCCAGGAAGGCGTCGTGGAAGTAATCCCGAAACGCCTGCATCGCCGGCGTGAACGCGCGCTCGCGGTGCCAGGCCAGGCCGACGCTCATGGGCGTCACCGGGTCGGTCACCGTCAGCGTTTCGATGCGCTTGCCTTCCAGGGACCAGGGCCGGTGCACCAGGTCCGACAGGATCGCCACGCCGCTGCCATTGGCAACCATGCTGCGCACCGCTTCCACTGAACTGGTGCGCAGCCGCACCTTGGGCGTTTGTCCGGCCTGTTCCCAGTAGCGCATGGCGCTGTGTTCGGCCTCGTCGACGGTGAGCAGGATGTAGGGTTGCTGCGCCACATCGGCCAGGCTCACGGCGCCGCGTTCGCACAACGGGTGGTGGCTGGGCAGCCACAGGCGGCGTTCGGAATTGAACAGGATCTCCGAGACGATATCCGGGTGAGTGAGGTTGGCGGTGAGCACCACGGCCATGTCGAATTGACCGTCGAGCAGGCCGTGTTCGATGGCCTGGCGCTCTTGCTCGAACACCTCGATGGTCACGTCCGGGTGCCAGTGTTCCATGCGCTGCAAGTGATGCGGCAGGAAGTAGCCGAGCACCGTGTAACTGGCCGCCACGCGCAGCACGCCGCTGGCGCGGTAATCCGGCAGCGGGCTGTTCAGCGCGTCGTCCACGCTGCGCACAATCACATAGGCTCGGTTGAGAAAGTGCCGCCCGGCATCGGTCAGGTTCATGCCTTGGGCCGAACGCACAAACAGCTGCACGCCGAGCATGGCTTCCAGTTCCTTGATCGCCGTGGTCACCGCCGACTGGGAGATGTTCAAGTGAATGGCCGCCTGGGAAATCTGGCCGATCTCGGCAGTGGCGACGAAATAGCGAACTTGGCGCAAAGTCAGGGACATGGCGTTATCTGATTTTCAGAAGATGGGCCATCTGATAATAGATCTTCCCAAGGGGTCAAGCGCCAGCCTACTTTCCTCGCATCACCTTTGGCGGAGCGACACCGATGCAGGCAGTGGATTTCAATTCAGACATGGGCGAAGGCTTCGGCCCCTGGACCATCGGCGATGGCGTGGATGCTGAACTGATGGCTTACATCAGCTCAGCCAACATCGCCACCGGCTTCCACGCCGGTGACCCCGGTACCATGCGCCGCACCGTCGCGCGCGCCAAGCAACTGGGCGTGGCGATCGGCGCGCATCCAGGCTTTCGCGACCTGGTGGGTTTCGGCCGTCGGCACATCAACGCACCGGCCCAGGAACTGGTGGACGACATGCTCTACCAGCTCGGCGCCCTGCGCGAAATCGCCCGCGCCCAAGGCGTGCCCCTGCAACACATCAAGCCCCACGGCGCGCTCTACATGCACCTGGCCCGCGACGAAGAGGCCGCGCGCTTGCTGGTGCAAAACCTGCAACTCATTGAGCCGACACTGTTGCTGTACTGCATGCCCAACTCGGTGATCTGGCGCGTTGCCAAGGAACTCGGGCAGCCTGTGGTGCGCGAGTTTTATGCCGACCGTGAATACGACCTGACCGGCTCCATCGTGTTTACCCGCAATGTGCGCGCGCTTGACCCTGCAACGGTCGCGGCGCGGGTCTTGCGCGCTTGTCGGACGGGGTTGGTGCGAACGGTAGAGGGCGAAGACCTGCCTATCGAATTCGACTCCATCTGCCTGCACAGCGACACGCCCGGCGCGCTGGAATTGGTCGAGGCCACTCGCGAAGCCTTAGACCAGGCGGGCATCGTAGTCACTGCGGCCAGTGGACGTGTTGGGGGGAGCGGACTCTCTGAGGGCGAGCGGGCTTGCTGAGACGCGGGCTTGCTGTGGCCTGTGGCGAGCGGGCTTGCCCCGCGTTGGGCGGCGAAGCCGCCCCAATAAACGCCGCGTAGTATCAGGTAGCACACAGTCGCCTGATTTAAGGGCTGCTGCGCAGCCCAACGCGGGGCAAGCCCGCTCGCCACAGTAAGCCCACTGGCAACAGTAGGCCCACTGACCACAGTAGGCCCACTGACCACAGTAGGCCCACTGGCAACAGTAAGACCGCTTGCCACAACGACATGCGCTCACCACAACAAAAAGCGTGCCCCCCCACATTATTTTTTGCCTGCCTTTCTACAATGATTCCAAGAGGAACAGACATGGCTGAAACGTCCCCCATCCGCTACAGCTTCGGCGGTGATGAACACCTGTTTGCCGAGGTCAGCGACAGCATGTCCCTGCAGGCCTTTTTCAAAGGCATGGCCGTGACCCGCGCCGTGGAGCGTCTGGCGCTGGAAGGCGTGCTGGATGTGTGCCTGGCCAATGCGTCATTTCAGATTCGCTTCGACCCCGACCGCATCGCGCCACACGTGCTGCTCGACGCCGTGCAAAGCGCCGAAGCCCAGGCCGTGGCCGAGCGCACGTTGCACACGCGCATCATTGAAATCCCGGTGCTCTACAACGACCCGTGGACCCACGAAACGCTGATGCGTTTTCGCGACCGTCACCAAGACCCCACGGGCACGGACCTGGAATACGCCGCGCGCATCAACGGCCTGGCCGACGTGGACGCGTTTATCGCCGCCCACAGCGGCGCGCCGTGGTTTGTGTCGATGGTGGGCTTTGTCGCAGGCCTGCCGTTCATGTTCCAGATGGTTGAGCGCGAACGGCAATTGCAGGTGCCCAAGTACCTGCGCCCGCGCACTGACACGCCCAAATTGACCCTCGGGCATGGCGGCTGCTTTGGCTGTATCTACTCGGTACGCGGCGCCGGTGGTTACCAGATGTTCGGCGTAACCCCGGCGCCGATCTACGACCCGGCGCAGCAGTTGGCGTACCTCAAGGAACACATGGTGTTCTTCCGCCCCGGTGACATCGTGCAGTTCAAACCGCTGGACCGCGACGCCTATGACCTGGCGGTCGCCGAGGTGGACGCGGGGCGTTTCGACCTGCGCATCCGCCCGGTGGAATTTTCCCTCGACGCCTTTCTTGCCGACCCCGTTGGCTATCCGAAAACCCTGCAGGAGGCGCTGGCATGATCAAAGTCATCAAACCCGGCCTCGCCACCTCTGTGCAGGACCTTGGTCGTGAAGGCTATTACCACTTGGGCATTCCGCCCTCGGGTGCGCTCGACCAATACGCGTTGAGCGCGGCCAACCACCTGGTGGGCAACCCGGTGGGTGCGGCGGGCCTGGAATGCACGTTGATTGGCCCGGAGTTGCAGTTCCAACAGGACGCGTTGGTGGCGCTCAGCGGTGCGCTGATGGCGCCGCGCCTGGACGGCGACGTGGTGCACCAGGACACCGCGTTCCAGGTGCGCGCCGGGCAAGTGTTGCGCTTTGAGTTTCCCAAGGCGGGCGCGCGCACCTACCTGGCGGTGGCGGGCGGCATTGATGTGCCATTGGTGCTCGGCAGCCGCTCGACGTACACCCTCGGCGCGCTCGGTGGGTTTCAGGGACGGCTCTTGCAGGCGGGCGATGAACTGCCGATCGGCGATGCCAGTGGGCATGGGCGTGCGGGCAACAGTTTGCCGATGGCGCTGCGTCGCTCAGTCGGCGGCGATGTGACCTTGCGTGTGGTGCCGGGGCTGTATTACGACCGGCTGACTGACGGCGCGAAAAGCAGCTTTTTTGCCGAGCCGTGGACGGTGGGCTCCGAGGCGGATCGCATCGGCTATCGCTTCAAGGGCGGCAGCGCGCTGAGTTTTCAGCCGCGTGAGCAGCCATTTGGCGCGGGCTCTGATCCGTCGAATATCGTCGACAGTTGCTACCCCATTGGCTCGATCCAGGTGCCAGCCGGCTTGGAGCCGATTGTGCTGCACAGGGATGCGGTGTCGGGCGGTGGCTACGCGATGATTGGCACGGTGATCAGTGCGGATCTGGATTTGATCGGGCAGATGCAGCCGAACCAGCGGGCGGGGTTTGTGGCGGTGACGCTGGAGGAGGCCTTGGAGGCGCGGCGGGTGTACAAGAAGCGGCTGAAGGTCATGGCTGGCCTCTTTACTTCCTGACACACCCTAAAACCCCTGTGGGTGGGGGGGGGGGGGGGGGGGGGGGGGGGGGGGGGGGGGGGGGCGGGGGGGGGGGGGGGGGGGGGGGGGGGGGGGGG
>NZ_JANLOF010000041.1:0-32864 GCF_025466135.1 Pseudomonas sp. 14P_5.3_Bac1
CGCTGCCCATCTGATCGACGATCCGCCCGCCAAAGAACGAACCCAAGGCAATGATCACTTGGAACAAGGCAACAAACAGGGGCATGCCGCGTTCGACATCCTTGGGTGCCACCACAAACATCCAGATACTGGCGCAGGCCGGGAAGGCGCCGAAGGCGAAACCCCACAGCCCGATCAACATCGCGGCGCCGGTCATGCCGGTGGCGAAGTAGGGGAACAGCGCGGTGCTGGTGCCGATCATCAGCGCGACCAGCAGCAAGGTGTAACGGACGCTGCGGTTGGCGGCGAAACCGGCAAAGACATTGCCCATCACCCCGGCCACACCATAAAGCAGCAGCAGTGAGCCAATCGTCGGGCCGTCAAAGCCGGAGCTGTTTTTGAAGAAGGGCGCCACATAGGTGTAAGCCGCAAAGTGCGCCAGCCCGATCAGCAACACGGCGATCAACCCGACCCGTGCTTGTGGGTTGATGAACAAGGCCGGCAGGTCGCGGACCTCAATGGCTTTTTCCGGGGTAAGGCGTGGCAGCAGGAGGACCTGCGCCAGCAACACCGGCACGCCCACCAGCGCGGTCACCAGAAAGGTCATGCGCCAGCCCATCAGGCCACTGAGCCAGGTGCCAACGGGCACGCCAAGTACGGTGGCCAGCGTCACCCCCATCATGATGATTGACGTGGCCTTCGCTACGCCCACACCCTTGGGTGCCAGGCGCCCGCTTAGGGCGATTGCCGTCGCCCAGAAGCCGCCGATGCTGATGCCCAGCAGTACGCGGCCGAACAACAGCACGCTGAAATCGCTGGCGTAGGCCACCACCGAGTTGGCGATGATCATGATCAGCGTCAGGCCGATCAGCAGGTAACGGCGGTCCATGGCGCCAATGCTGACAGACAGCAACGGCGCGGCGAGGGCGGCCATGATGCCGGGCAGGGTCACCATCAGGCCGGCGTGGCCGGCGCTGATGCCGAGGTCGCTGGCAACGTCGTTGAGTACGCCCACCGGCAGAAACTCACTGGTCACCAGGGCGAAGGCGCCCACGGCGACTGAGAGAATCGCCAGCCACTGCTGTTTGACACTCTGTTGATTATGTTCGGGAAGGCCGCTGGGAGCCGGGCTGGCGCTTGGCATGGTATTGGGTTCCATAGGGACATGTCGCCTGAAGCAGGCGAGGGGAAGGGAGAGTGGAGGCGATTATAGGAAGCGGGTCGGGCAATCACACAGGCGAGCGTTTCGATAATAACCATCAGTGCAATTGATTAGACGCCTTACATCACGCTTGCGCCTTTCGTACCGGTTTCCCAAACGTTGCCTACAGGCAGCGCGTTGCGACCCGTTCTGCAACTCACTATCGTGGTCCAGCGATTTTCAGGTAGGAAATCCCACCCAGCAAAGGACCTGCATCATGAGCAAAAACACCAAGAAAACCTCCGGCAAGATGGCCACTTTGGCGGCGCAAACCCTCAATAATCCAATCGCCTCGGCCCTTGCCAAAAGCCTTGCCGCGTCGGCGTTGGCCCAGAGCGGTACAGACAAGCAGACGAGCGCCGAGATGGAGGAGAAAGCAGCGAAGGCGCTTCAGAGCGATAAATACAGCGACCAGACCAAATCCCTCGCTGCCTCGGTCCTCTCCCAGGCCAATAGAGAACGCGGAAGCTGAGTTAACAACGCCGCCAAGGCACAAGCCCTGTAGCTAAACACGCTACGGGGCTTTTTCGTTTCCGGCGTTTTGTCCCAGCAGCTTGAAGCGGGCTTAAACCACGAACTTCGCAATCATCGTGTTCAGGTCAACCGCCAGGCGCGAGAGCTCCTGACTGGCGGCGGTGGTCTGGTTGGCCCCGGCGGCCGTCTGGGCCGACAGATCGCGGATATTCGTCAGGTTGCGATCCACCTCCCGGGCCACTTGCGCCTGCTCTTCGGAAGCGCTGGCGATGATCAGGTTGCCTTCGGTGATGCGCGTGATCGCATGGGTGATGCGCTCCAGCGACTCGCCCGCACAGTGGGCCACGGTCAGTGTCGAGCGCGCGCGTTCATTGCTGCTGTGCATCACCGATACCGCCTGGGTCGAACCCTTCTGCACCCCGCTGACCATCTGCTCGATTTCCTGGGTCGACTGCTGGGTTCGATGTGCCAGGGCCCGGACTTCGTCGGCCACCACGGCAAAACCGCGTCCGGCCTCGCCGGCGCGGGCGGCTTCAATGGCCGCGTTCAGCGCCAGCAGGTTGGTTTGTTCGGCAATGGCGCGAATCACGTCCAATACTTTGGTGATGTCTTGAACACTGTCGGCCAGGCTCTGGATTTCTTCGGTCGCCGACGTCACTTCCTCGGCCAGCAAAGAAATCGATTCCACGGTGTCCATCACGTGGCTGCGACCGTTGCCTGCCATGGCATCACCGTCTCGGGAGGCGTCGGCAGTGCTGATGGCGTTGCGTGCGACCTCATCCACCGCAGCGGTCATCTGGTTGACCGCTGTGGCGGCCTGTTCGATTTCACCGTTCTGTTCGTGCAAGGCCCGTGTGGATTCCTCAGTGACCGCCGAGAGTTCTTCCGCCGCGGACGCCAGTTGATTGGACGAGTCGGTAATCTGGTGGATGGTTTCGCGAAGGTCCGACTGCATGGTTTCCAGCGCACGCAGCAACTGCCCAGGCTCGTCGTTGCCGTCCACCACAATCGACACAGTCAGGTCACCCTTGGCCACTTGCTCGGCGATACGCACCGCCTGGTGCAAGGGCAGCACGATGCTGCGGGTAAACAGCGTGGCCAGCAGTGCGGTGAGGAATGTCGCCAGTGCCATGGCGATGAATACCCATTTCACTGCGCCGTGGTACGTGGCGTCGGAGCTCGTGGCCGCGTCGTCGGCTTCCTGAATATTGATCGACAGCAGGTTCGCCAGCTCGGTCCCAAGCTTGTCGCCCAGGGCGATCAGTTCGCCATTGAGCAGCGCGATAGCCTGTGGGCGTTCGCCGTTGGCGGCCAGAGCCAATACCTGTTGCTGGACCTGCAGGTATTGTTCCTGGGCCGACTTGAAACGTTCGAACGTGACTCGCTCGGCGTCCACTGTGAGCTTGCTCGCGTACTGCGCGTTGTCGGCCTGAATCTGTTCGCGCAGCTGCGAAAAAGCCCGCTGGCTGGCCTTCACTTGCTCGGCGCTGTCCACCAGCATCACTCGGTAGGTCGCGGCGCGGATCTCGGACACGGCGGTTTGCAGGTCGCCCAAGGCGAGGATGCTGGGCAGCCAGTTTTTGTCGACTTCATCCGACTGGCGAGCCATGTCACGCATCTGGCTCAAAGAGAACAGGCCCAGCAATACCACGAGCAGCCCGACCAGGCCGAAGCCAAAGGCCGAACGCAACGCTATTTTCATCTTTCTTAAACTCATGAACTCCCCCCGGTGACAGGAAAAAAGAGCGGTTGCAGCCTGCGGTTGTCCACGCGAAAGCGCAGGAGGCACCGGCTGCACCTCTCAGTTGGTTTGAATGTTTTCTAAGGCGCCAGTCAGCGGTGGTGACCGGCGTTGAGCGTCATCACAAGCGCTGCGTGATGGCGTTTCTGCCGATCAGCCATGGCAACAGGGTGTGTGCAGGCATTGGGCGAGCAAGCAGGTAGCCCTGGCCGGTTTCACAGCCCAGGGTTATCAGGATGTCGCGCTGTTCAACGGTTTCAATGCCTTCAATCACCACACCAATGTTCAGCTCGCGCGCCAGGGACAAGACGCTCGAGATCGCCGCACGACTGCGCGGCTCCGAAGACAGGTCGCGAATAAATTCGGCCTGTATTTTTATTTCGTTGAACGGCAGGCTGCACAGGCGCTGCAATGACGAATAGCCGCCGCCGAAGTCGTCGATGGACAACCCGCAGCCCATCATGCGTAGGCGCACCATGTTTTCCAGGCTGATGGAGCCTGGGTCGAGCGTGCCGGTCTCGATCATTTCAAACGACAGGCTGCAACCGGGCGCGTCGAAGCGCTTGAGCAGCAGGGCCACGTGCGCACTCATCTGCGGGTTGGCAAATTGGCTCGCGTTGACATTCACTGCGAAGGTGAGTGACACCTCAGAAGCCAGTGCTTCCTTGCGCAGCGTCAGGCATTGATCGATCTGGCGATACAGCAAACTGTCCATCAGGCCGTGCCGTTCCAGTACCGGAATAAATGACGCGGGCGCCAAGATGCCCCGTTCAGGATGATTCCAGCGTGCGAGCGCCTCCACGGAGGTGACCTGCAATGTCCTGATGTCGAATTTGGGTTGATAGAACACCTCCAGCTCGCCGTTCTCCAGAGCGCTGAGCACCTGGTGTTCGTTGGTCTCACCGGCAATATGCAGCGGGCGGGCTGGGTGCGAGTCGTCGTCCAGGTACTTGCCTGCCAGTCTTTTCAACTCGTGCTCGTGCAGCGGTTTGCACAACTGGCCGAGTACCCGCAGACCGAGCAGTGTCGCCATATGGCTGATGGCCTGGCGCAAGTCCAACGCGATGCTGCTGGTGATAACCACCGATTTCAGCGCGTGCCGTTGGCTTGCGCGGCGCAGGAAGGTAATGCCGTCCATGCCCTCCATGCAGATATCGCAGAACGCGATGTCTACCGGCCCGTTGCTTTCCAGCAACTGCAGCGCCTCCCAGCCGCCAGAGGCTTCAAGAATGCGGGTACAGCCCAGATGAGCGAGGAGCATCACGGCGTAACGGCGCTGTACTGGCTGGTCCTCCAGGATCAGGACGCGAAGGGTGGACAGTGGCATCTGAATGGCTCATCGAAATTCTCAGACGCTAGCTTGCCAAAAGGGGGTGGCCTTTTAATGGCGAAACCCCTTACGTCTTTGCAAGAAATTTCTTAAGCGGGTTGGCGCTTACGCCTGCGCGGGGTGCTCCTGCAGCAGCGCCAGCAGCTGCCGCATGCACGTTTGCACGGCGGCGGTCGAGGCAATCAGGTCGGCTCGCTCTGCGCCATTCGCGCAGTGGGCCTCAAGGTTTTCGCAGGTGAGGATCAGCTGTTCGTAGCGGATAAGCCTTGCCCCACCTTTGACCCGATGAGCCACGTGAGCCAAATGCTGTCGGTCGTCGCACGCCAGCAGCTCGGTGAGCTGTTGCAGGTCGGCGCGGGTGCTCGACAGCAGCTCTTCACGCACGGTTTGCAGCGCCGATAACTTGCCCGGAACCAGCGTTTTCAAATGGGCCTCGAGTGAGGCGATGGTCAGCTCCGTGCTCGCCTCGTTGTCGAAGTATTCGGTTTGCAGTGGCTGCAGCCGTGCACTCAGTTGCTCCAGGCTGATGGGCTTGAACAGGCAGTCGTCCATGCCGGCCTCCAGGCAGCGCTGTTTTTCTTCGGCGACGGCGTTGGCGGTGAACCCCAGCAACAAGCAACCGGGTTCGCCTCTGGAGTGCTCCGCCTGGCGAATCGCCTGGGCCAATTGATAGCCGTTCATGCCTGGCATGTCGCAGTCTGTCACCACCACATCGAACGGCTGCGCGTTCCACAAGGCCAAGGCCTGAACGCCGTCGCTGGCTTGCTGAACGTCGTGGCCCAAATAGGACAGTTGTTGTGACAGCACCAGGCGATTGGCGGCGTAGTCATCCACGATCAATACGCTCAGCGCCAGGCCCGGCGTCATCTCCAGCGCCACGTCGGCCGGCGGCGAAGGAAGGTCTGCGGCAGGCAGAGCGAGCTTGACCGTAACCTGCGTGCCTTTGCCGGGGGCGCTTGTTAACACCAGGCTGCCGCCCATCATCTCGATCAACGACCGGCTGATGACCAGCCCCAGGCCGGAGCCTTGCTGCTGAGTGCCGGCCTGGCTGAACGGCGCGAACAATTGCTGCTGATCGGCCGCGCAGATGCCCACGCCGGTGTCCACGATACTCACCGATAACGGCATCGGTTGATTGGCGTCAGCCGGTTGCGCGTGGGCGCTGATGCGCACTTCACCCACGGCGGTGAACTTGATCGCATTGCTCAACAGGTTGGCAATAATTTGTTTGAAGCGCAGGGCATCCATCAGCACATTGCGGTTGACCGCCGGATCAATCTCCAACGTCAGCGTGATGGCCTTTTCACGCGCCAGGCCGTCGAACACACGCGTCACCGCGTTCAACAACAGGTGCGGGTTTGCGCTCTCGAGCGTCAGGCTTTGCCGGCCGGATTCGATGCGGGCAATGTCGAGTACGTCGCCGATCAGCGCCAGTAATTCCTTGGCAGCGCCCGACGCTACATCGATGGCGGCGCGGTCGAAAATGCCGTGTTCAGACTTGCGCGCAGCCATTTCCAGCATGCCGAGCACGGCGTTCATCGGGGTGCGGATCTCGTGGCTGATGGTCGCCAGAAACGTGGTTTTGGCCCGGTTGGCGTTATCGGCTTCCTGCTTGGCGGCGTGCAGTTGTTCGACCAGGCGCTGGCGGTCACTGACGTCGACCCAGCCACCGATCAGGCCGTCGACACGGCCTTCGCTGCCGCGAAAAGGCAGGATCCAGTGATAGATGGTGAGCACTTCGCCACTGCGCAAGACGATCTGCCGGTCACGCAGCAAGGGTTCGTCGGCGTCCATGACAGCGAGGTAGTCGCGGTGATATTCCAGGGCCTGCTCCTGGCTGGAGAGCAGGCTTTGCATCACGGTGGTGCCGAGCAACTGTCGCTCGTCCTCAACACCAAAAACCTCGCGATAAGCCTTGTTGCACATCAGCAACCGTGCCTGGCGATCCCTTACATAAGTAGGGTGGGGCATGCCGTTGATCAGCACTCGATCGAATTCAAGCCTGGCACTGAGTGCCCGCTCGGCAAGCTTGCGGCGCAGCACTTGGCGGCGCAGCAACACAATCCATACACACGCACTCAGCAGCAGCACGGCCGCCAGCGCGAAGCCCTGCAGGATTGCCGCCCGGTGTTTGCTCCAATAGCTGTCGTCGAGCACCACCGGGCTGCGCCAGCGATTGGTCAGTTCGTCCATTTCCTCAGGCGAGATGCTCAGCAGCGACTTGTTGAGGATCGAGAGCAATATCGGCGAGGTGTGATCCACCGCAAACGCCAACTGCGCAGCACGGGCGCCGACGGTTGCGCTGATCTTCAATTGGTCGGGGTAGTTTCGGGCAATCAGATAACGTGCGCTGACCAGGGTGCTGACACAGGCCTCGACACTGCCTTTGGCGAGCATTGAAAACGCATCGGCGAGGCTTTGCGCTTCGACAATCCGCACTTGCGGAAACTGCCGTTCAATCAGCTCCCGGCTGGCGTTGCCCTTGATGATCGCCAGGCGTTTGCCCGACAAATCCTGCAGGTTGTTCGAGCTGTCGGCATGGTTGCGCGTGACCAGCACAAACGGGGTGGACAGGTACGGCCGGCTGAAACTGACGCGTTGTTCGCGATCAAGGCTTGGGGTCAATGCCGCCAGCATGTCAGCCTCCCCGTGGTTGACACGGGTGATCATCGCATCCACCGAGCCGCCTTTTTGCGGGTCGAATTTCAACCCGGTCCTGAGGCTGATTTTGGCCATCACGTCGGCACTCAGGCCACGGAAACGGTCGTGCTCATCAAAAAAGGTGAAGGGCAAGAAGTCTTCATTGACCACCACTTTCAGGCGCGGATGGTGCGCCAGCCAGCGTTGTTCCTCGACGCTGAACTGCACCTGATGAGTGCCCGAGATGCTCACGCCACCGGCGTTCCAACGCCGCGCAATGGCCATCTGTTCACTGGCGGGGATGGCTTGCAGCGCCGCATTGATCAGGTGCAGGAGTTCACTGTTCTGGCGAGTGGCGGCGAACGAGAAGTTATTGACTTCCATGCGCGAGAAATCCACCAGCTGCACGTTATTCAAGTAACTCTTGTTGATCAGGTAACTGGCGCTGACCGAGTCCCCCAGGTAAACGTCAGCCTTGGAAAAAGCCACTGCGCCTACCGCGTTGAGGATCGAGGGATACAGCTTGAACGTCGCGTGCGGATAGAACGCCTGAACCGTACTCAGCGGCAAATAGTGTTCGACCATGGCCACGGTTTTACCCGCCAGGGTGGGATCGACCAACGGCGAATCATGGGTGCGCGCCACCAGTGTCGGCTGGTCCAGGGTGTAGGGTTCGGACAGGCGAAGGTCCGGGTCTGCGCGTTCAAAATCGTTGGCTGACGCCAGCAGGTCGATCTCACCGCGTTTGAGCGCCTGGATAACCGCACTGCGGTTGGGGTAGCGCTGCACCTGGATTTGTACCGACAGCAGTTGGCCGATCAGCGCCAGGTAGTCCGCACTGATGCCCTCGAATTCGTTGCTGTGGTTGGTGATGTCAAAGGGCGGATAGTCGGGCTCGGACGTGCCGACACGCAGCTGTTTTTGCGTACTCAGCCACGTCAGATCGGCGCGGCTCAAATGCGCTTGGCCCTCCTGCACGCTGGACCGGCCCAACACGGTTAACGTGACGGGCGAATCGGCCGCCCATGCCATGTGAGCACTCGCCCATAACACCAGCAGGGCTGCGAACAACTTCAAATCAAAGGTCCTTAATGCGTAAAAGAGAGGGCGCAACGGCGGCGCTTTATGCGCGCAGCGCCATTGTCCACCCACTGAGTAGCCTGTCCGGAATTGGGTAGTGGCACTAAAGCACTATGGTACATTGTCGGCATTATTGCCGACAAAGCCCGACTAATTCCCGAGGAAAGCTGCAGATGTATAAAGTCCTGGTGGTCGATGACCACCCTTTTATCAGGACCGCGCTGCGTACGCTCGTGAGTGAAGAAGGTTATGAAGTGGTGGGCGAGACCGACAATGGCGTCGACGCCATCAGCCAGGTCCGTCAACTGACCCCGGACCTGGTGTTGCTGGACATCACCATGCCGCGCCTGGACGGCATTGCGGTGATCGAAAGAATCCGCGCGCTTGAGTTGAACACCCGGATCATCGTCCTCACCTCGCTTTCTTCGGAGCACTACGCCACGCGTTGCATCAGCGCTGGGGCCTCGGGGTTTATCAGCAAGACCGATGAACTGAGCGTACTGGCCCAGGCCATGAAAACCGTGATGAAGGGCTATGTCTATTACCCGGAAACGGTGGTGGCGTTTTCGCGCAAACGCGCATTGGCCGTGGATGAGGCGCAACTGATCGCCTCGCTGTCCAACCGTGAACTCTCGGTATTTCAGCAGTTGTCCCGAGGCATGAGTAACAAGGACATTGCCCAGAATATTTTGCTCAGCAGCAAGACGGTGAGTTGCTATAAAGCGCGTTTGCTGGCCAAGCTCAATGTGAAATCGGTGGTGGACCTGGCGGACATTGCCAGGCGCAATAATCTGATTTAACCGGCGATGCTCGTCAGCGGTGACGGCTATGCACCCTGTAAAACGCTGGCGCCGCGTCGTACCTGTTCATAGCCAAAACCCGCGCCACGTCCTCTTCGAATAAATTTTTCGCGCCTCACCGAATAACCTGCGCCGCTGCGGTGTTCACCTCACAGACCACCCAGAGAACGCCCATGAACCGCCATGCCGACCGCTACGACCGCCTGACCCGCACTTTGCACTGGCTCACCGCCGCCGTGGTGATCTTCATGTTTGCCAGTGCGCACATCTGGGAAAACCTCGAAAAGGGCACGCCGCTGCGCAAGGGCCTGCAATCGGTACATATCTCGCTCGGCATCGCCATGGCCCTGTTGATCGTCGTGCGGATTGTATGGCGTGTGTTCGGCGGCAATCGCCCGAAGGCCGACAGTCACCCAACGCTTAACCTGTTCGCAAAAATGGCGCATGGTTGCCTGTACCTGTTGTTGCTCGCGCAGATTGCCCTGGGCTTTATGTTTCGCTGGGCTCAAGGCGAACCCTTCAACTTTTTCGGACTGTTCGCGGTTCCTGCGCCTTTCGTGATCGATCACGAATGGCGCGGCACCCTTGGCGGCCTGCATAACAATGTGGCCTGGGCGATCATCCTGCTGGCGGGCCTGCATGCCGCGGCTGCGCTCTGGCATCACTATGTACTGGGCGACAGCACGCTGCGCCGCATGCTGCCGGGTTCACGCAATGTGTTTCAAAAGTGATGTTTCCTCCCTATCGCTACGGAGCATGACCGCCATGAAAAACCGTCACCCACACCCCGTCACTTACCGCACCGCGCTGTTCTACGGTGCGTGCCTGGCTGCCGCGTTACTCGCGGGCCAGGCCCATGCCTCCGGTGACGAGTCGGCACCGCCCAAGCCCAATTGCCCCAAAGGCCAGGTCTGGGACACCAAGACCGCAAAATGCGTGCTGCAAACCAGCAAAGCCACCTCGGATGCCGACCGCACCGATTACGCCTACCGCCTGGCCAAAGATGGGCGCTACGACGAGGCCCTGGCCTTGCTCGACACCCTGCAAAACCCGAACACCGCCAAGGCCCTCAACTACCGCGGTTACGCCACGCGTAAGCTTGGGCGTACCGATGAAGGCATCGGTTATTACCTGAAGTCGGTCGCGCTCGATCCCAACTACGCCCAGGTTCGCGAATACCTGGGTGAGGCTTACGTGATCAAGGGCCGCGTCGACCTGGCGCAGGAGCAGTTGGTGAAAATCAAATCCCTGTGCAGCACCACCTGTGAAGAATACGAAGACCTGGCCGAAGCGATTGCCGCTGCGCCACAGGCTTGAATCCACTGAGTGCGCGAGCAGGGGGCAGCCATCACCCACGAGGCCGATTTTCGTCGCGAGTTAGGCCTGCTGTTGCCGCGTTTGTGGCGATACGGGTGGGTGTTGTCGCGCCAAAAGCACCTGGCCGAAGATCTTGTGCAGGCCACCTGTGTCCGCGCGCTGGAGCGTGCCGGCCAGTTCGCGGCCGGCACGCGGTTGGACCGTTGGCTGCTGGCGATCATGCATTCCATCTGGCTCAACGAAGTGCGCTCGCAACGGGTGCGTCAGGGCCAGGGTTTTGTTGATGCGGAGCAGGCGTTGTCCTTCGATGGCGAACGCCAGGCGCAGGAGCAGGTATTGGCCGCGCAGGTGATCAAACGCGTCAACGGTTTGCCCGAGGCGCAGCGCGAAACGGTGTTTCTGGCGTATGTCGAAGGGCTTTCCTACAAGGAAATTGCCGAGGTGCTGCGTATTCCCGTGGGCACCGTAATGAGCCGGCTGGCGGCCGCGCGTTTGAAGCTGGCCGAGACCGCCCCTGCAAAAAACCGGCAGGATCAAGCCAGCGGAGAACGGCGATGACTCACACAAACCCAGTGTCCGATGAACTGTTGGTGGCTTACCTGGATGGCGAACTGGAGGCTGGGCAGCATCGGCTTATCGCCGATCAGGTCAGCACTGACCCGGCACTTGCCGCACGCCTTCAGGCCTTGCAGTGCGCCGATTTACCCTTCAAGGCGGCGTTCGACGCGGTGCTGGACCAAGCCCCCGGCGAACGCCTGCAGGCCATGCTCAACGCGCTGCCCCCGGTACAGGCGCCCACCTTGAGTCGCCGGCGTTTGCTGGCTGTGGCGGCGGGGTTTGCCGTGGCCGGTGTGGTCGCCGACCGCGTGTTCATGAGCTGGCCACGGGCGGAGTCCGGTCAGGGCTGGCGCGCCTCGGTCGCCGAGTACATGGCCTTGTACACGCCGCAGACCCTGGAAAACCTCAGCGCCGACCCCGCGTTGCAGGCTGCCCAACTGCGTTCCGTGGGCGCACAACTGGGCCTGCCGTTAACCGCTCGCGCGGTAGACCTGCCCGGTGCCGAGTTTCGGCGTGCGCAGATCCTCGATTATGACGGCGTTCTGATCGGTCAACTGACCTACCTGGACCCGCGTCACGGGCCATTGGCCTTGTGCATCACAATTAGCAAAAGAGGCGCGCAGCCCGTCGCGACCGAGCAGCGCCGAGGCCTGAATGTGGTGTATTGGGCCAACCTGTCCCATGGGTTCATGCTGATCGGTAGAAACCCTTTCGACGATTTGCAGGCCATGGCTGGCAGCGTCGAGCGCGCGTTGGCGGGTTGAAGTCAGTGACTGGCATCCTCAGCAGCACCCGCCAGCCGAGCCGAAAGACGCTCGATAAACACCGTCTCCGCGCGGCTCATCTTCTGCTCGCGATTCCACAGCAGATGAATGTCCACATCGGCGATCCCGTCATCCGGCGGTAGCCGCCACAGCAGCCCGTGCTTCACATCGTCGGCCACCACATGAATCGGCAAACAGCCCAAGCCAAAACCGGCAATCACCAGGCGCCGCACCTCTTCCAGGCTTGACGACGACGCCACGATGCGCCCGCTGAACCCTTGCTGGTCACGAAAAATCGTCAGCGGCGACAACATGCCGCCAATCTGGTCGCTGGTAAAACTGACAAAATTCTCCGACTGCAAATCGCCTTCCGCCAAGCCGCTGCGCCCAAACAGCGGATGGTGACGCCCGCAAAAAAACGCATAGCGCTGGCGCAGGAACAGGTGCTGTTCCAGGCGTGGCTGTGGCCGGCGATTAAGGCTCAGGCCCAGGGTTGCGGTTTTTTCCAGCAGGGCGGCGACGATGTCCGAGCTGCGCATCACTTCCACCTCCAGGTCCACGCGCGGATGCTCACGGTGAAAGGCGGCGAGGAAGTCGTCGAAGGTCTCGGAGTTGATCCGGCTGATCATCAGCAAACGCACTTTGCCGAGCACTTCATCGCCGGGTTTTTGCAGCGCGTTGCTCATCTGCGACACCTGGCCATACATCTCGCCGGCGATGGTGAAGATCTCTTCACCCGCTTCGGTGAGCGCGAAGCGCGGGCCACGGCGGGCGATGAGTTGGCAGCCAAGCTGTTCCTCCAGGCGCTTGAGCGCCTGACTGATGGCCGGCTGGGTCAGGTGCAGGCGCGCAGCGGCGCGGCTGATGCTCAGTTCCTGGCCGATGACACGGAAGGTGCGCAGCAGGTTCCAGTCCAGTCGATCGTTGAGCAGAGGGTGACTGTCGCGGCGAAAGTCGGGCATGGCGCAGCTCGATAATAAGCAGGATTTATAATTGGAATAATAAATAGAAAATTGACTAATCATAGCCCCGCGACGATAAATCACCCTTACCAAGCGCCATCAGAGCGCGTGCGTTCGACATTCTCCTGCCAAAAAAATAACCAAAGGAGCCAGCCCCATGAAGCCTTCCGCTTCGCCGCAGCCGCGCCGTGCTGCGGCCGCCGCTTTTATCGGCACCATGATCGAGTGGTACGACTTTTACATCTACGCCACCGCCGCCGCGCTGGTGTTCGGCCAACTGTTTTTTCCTTCCGACGACAAACTGTTCAGCACCATGGCGGCGTTCGGCACGTTCGCCGTGGGCTTCTTCGCGCGGCCGTTGGGCGGCATTGTGTTCGGGCATATCGGTGACCGCATCGGCCGCAAGAAATCCCTGGTGATCACCTTGGTGATGATGGGCGTGGTCACCGTGTGCATCGGCCTGTTGCCGACCTACGCTCAAATTGGCGTTGCGGCGCCGGTATTGCTGGTGCTGCTGCGCGTGGTGCAAGGCATCGCCGTGGGCGGTGAGTGGGGCGGTGCGGTGTTGATGGCCGGCGAACATGCGCCGAAAGGTCGTCGAAACTTCTTTGCGTCTTTCGCTCAACTGGGCAGCCCGGCGGGTTTGATCCTGTCGCTGCTGGCATTCAGCGCGGTCACCCGGTTGCCGGAAGAGGACCTGCTCAGTTGGGGTTGGCGCCTGCCGTTTCTCGCCAGCGCCTTGCTGTTGATCGTCGGCCTGGCGATTCGCCTGGGGGTCAACGAGTCACCGGAATTCCTTGAAGACAAGGCCATTGCCGAGAAAGCGCGGGCGATCCAGAAAGACCAGGCGCCCGTGATCGAAGTGCTGAAAACCGCCTGGCGCCCGTTGCTGTTGTGCATCGGCGCCAACACCCTGGGCATTGCCGGTGTGTATTTCACCAACACCTTCATGATTGCCTACAGCACTCAGCAACTGGGCCTGCCGCGTTCGCTGATTCTGGAATGCCTGTTTGTCGTCGCCATCATCCAGTTCTGCATCCAGCCACTGGCTGCCTGGGTGGCCGAGAAGGTCGGGGCCACGCGTTTTCTGTGCGCCATGACCGTGCTGGCGATGGCCTCGCCTTATCCGATGTTCGTGCTGGTCAGCAGCGGGCAGGCGCCGTTGATCATCTTCGGCATCGCCCTGGCCGTGGTGTGCATGGCCTCCTTCTACGCGGTGATCGCCGGGTTTGTCAGCGGCCTGTTTGAAACCCGCGTGCGCTACACCGCGATCTCCCTGGCCTACCAGGTGTGCGGCGCGCTGGCCGGTGGCCTGACGCCGTTGATCGGTACCTGGCTGGCCCACGAATACCAGGGCCAATGGTGGCCCATGGCAGTGTTTTACAGCCTGATCGCTGCGGTCTCGCTGGTGTGCGTGCTGGCATTGTCGCGCCGCCACGCCACGGCTCACCGTCTTGAAATGGCCCACAGCGTTTAATGGAGCGTGCGTAATGTTGAAGATTAATGGCCAACGCCTGTGGGCGAGCCTGATGGCCATGGCCGAGATCGGCGCCACGGCGCGTGGCGGCAGTTGCCGTCTGGCCTTGAGTGCCGAAGACAAAGCAGGTCGTGAACTGTTCAGCCATTGGTGCAAAGCTGCCGGGCTGAGCCTGAGCGTGGATGCCATCGGCAACCTGTTTGCCCGGCGGGCCGGCACCGATAGCGACGCCGCGCCCGTCATGATGGGCAGCCACCTCGACACCCAGCCGGAAGGCGGGCGCTTTGATGGTGTCTACGGTGTATTGGCCGGCCTGGAAGTGATCCGCAGCCTCGACGACCAAGGCATTCAAACCCGTAAACCGTTGGAAATTGCCGTGTGGACCAACGAGGAGGGCGCGCGTTTCACCCCGGCCATGCTCGGCTCGGCGGTGTTCACCGGCAGCCTGGCGCTGGACAAGGCGCTCGCGACCGTTGATGTCGACGGTATCAGTGTGGCCGAGGCGTTGCGCACCACGGGCTATAACGGCGAACGCCCGTTAGGTGGCGCGGTAGATGCGTATTTCGAAGCCCATATCGAGCAAGGCCCGATCCTGGAAGACAATGCCAACAGCATCGGCGTGGTCACCGGCGGCCAGGCGATTTGCTGGCTCGACGTGCGAGTCGAAGGCATGGCTGCGCATGCCGGCACCACGCCGATGCCACTGCGCAAAGATGCCCTGTATGGCGCGGCAAAAATGATCCAGGCGCTGGAAAACCTCGCCACCGATTTCGCCCCCGAAGGCCTGACCACCGTCGGTGAGCTGAGCATCACCAAATCGTCACGCAACACCATTCCCGGGTTGCTGACGTTCACTGTCGACCTGCGTCATCACCGCGACGCCGATATCGAAGCCATGGAGCAACAAGTGCGCGCGCGGCTGCAGGCCATTGCCGAAAAGCGCGGCCTGTCAGTCAGCATCAGCCCGCACTGGATCAGCCCGGCTACCCCGTTCGATGCCGAGTGTGTCGCTTGCGTGCAGGCCTCGGTGGATGCCTTGGGCTACAGCCAGCAACGCATCGTCAGCGGTGCCGGTCACGATGCCATCCACCTGGCGCGGTACTGCCCGACCGCGATGATTTTCATCCCGTGTGTGGGTGGCCTCAGCCATAACGAAGCCGAAGACGTATTGCCCGAGGATGTGCGCCAAGGCACCGATGTATTGCTCAACGCTGTGCTCATGCGCGCCGGCCAGACCCAATAACAACTCAACTCTAAAGCCTGCCCGGATTCAACTGTGGGAGCTGGCTTGCCTGCGATAGCGGTACTTCAGACAGACCGCCTTCGCAGGCAAGCCAGCTCCCACAGGTTCGGTGTTTACCCAGGAGCCTCACATGCGTACGTTTTTCCACCCAGAACAATTGTTGCACCACCCGCGCAGCTACTACTCCCGCGGCCAGATGCGCACGCCGCAGGAAGTCCCCGAGCGTGCGCGCAACTTGCTGTTAGCCGCGCAGACCATGGGCTTCGAGATTCAGCAACCTGCTGACTACGGCCTCGAGCCATTGCTTGCAGTACATGGCGCGCCCTACCTGGCGTTTCTTGAGGAGGCGCACCAACGCTGGAAGGAAATCCCCGAAGACTGGGGCGACGAAGTCATGTCGAATATCTTCGTGCGCGAACCCAACGCCCTGCGCGGCATCCTTGCCCAAGCTGCGCGTTACCTGGCAGATGGCAGTTGCCCGGTGGGCGAGTTGACCTGGCGTTCGGCGTATTGGTCGGCGCAAAGTGCTGTCGCCGCCGCCAAGCACATCCTTGACGGCGCGCCGGCGGCCTATGCGCTGTGTCGCCCGCCGGGCCACCATGCTCGTTACGATGCGGCGGGTGGTTTCTGCTACATCAACAATGCGGCGGTGGCCGCCCAGGTTCTGCGCGAAGGCTTTGCGCGCGTGGCCGTGCTGGACACCGACATGCACCACGGTCAAGGCATCCAGGAGATTTTCTACGACCGCGACGACGTGCTCTATGTGTCGATCCACGGCGACCCGACCAACTTCTACCCGGGCGTCGCAGGCTTTGCCGACGAGCGCGGCGTGGCTGGCGGTGCAGGCTTTAACCTCAACCTGCCCATGGCCCATGGCGCCAGCGAAGCGGTGTTCTTCGAAAAACTCGAGTTGGCCTTGGCGGCGGTCAAGCAGTTCTCGGCGGATGTGCTGGTGTTGTCCTTGGGGTTCGATATCTACGAACTCGACCCACAAAGCAAAGTGGCGGTGACGCGTGAAGGGTTTGCGCGCCTGGGCGAATGCATCCGGCAGTTGGGCTTACCCTGCGTGATTGTGCAGGAGGGTGGCTATCACCTGGAAACACTGGACAGCAATGCGCAGGCGTTTTTCAGCGGCCCAAAGGCGTGGGTGTAATGAGCAGGCGATAACTTCCGCGGATGCGTGATATCTTTGTGCTATCACGCGTCGTGATCGTTACGGAGGGTCGCATGAAAAAGCTTTCGTTGGTTGGGTTGCTGGTGGTTTTGATGGTCACCCCGATGTTCGCGGCGGCGTGCCCCAAGGGCACGCATCCGGTGGGCGGCACGGGCTCGCACCACAAAGGCGGCACTTGCCAGTAGGCGTTGTTCGGTCTGTCGCGGGGCGGCGTCAGGGCTACTTGCCGTCGCTGGTCGCCGCCAGCGCGTCGTTCACCAGTTTGAGTACCCGGTTGCGCCCACCTTCGGCCACCAGGTAAGTGCCGTCTGCGGTTCGCACAATCGATTGCGGCGCCTTCAAAAACGACAGGATCGTGTGCTGGCGTCCCTGTTTGTCGATCAGCAACAAGCGTGCGCGGTGGGTGGAATCTTCATTGACCCACAGGCCTCGCTCATCGCACATCAAAAAGGTCGGCTGGTTAAGTTTGGCCAGCACCACCGGGTCACTGCCGTCGGCGCTCAGTTCGCGCACCCTGCCTTCTTTCTTTTTGGTGTAGAGCATGCGGCCATCCGTGCAGCGGATGATCGACTCCGCCTGGTCCAGGCCCTCGCGTATTACGCTTATGCTCTGGTCACTCCAGCGATAGCGCAGCAGGCGTCCTGCATGGCTGCGGTCTTCGATGGCATAGAGGTAGTCGCCGTCATCCCACAGGCCTTGCACGTTTTCGCCTTTGAACAATTCGGTGACCGCGCCGTCCTTGAGAAAGCTGACGGGGGCGTTGCCGGTTTCCTGGCTGAACACCCAGCCGCCCCGCGTGGCCAACATTCCGTCGGGTTTGGACAGGTTGCCGAGCACGACGTCGCGGGTTCCATCCAGCCGGATGTGCACGATGCTGCCCAGCCCGTCCTTGAGTTCCTGGGTGACCATCAACGAGCCGTCAGCCATGGGCATCAACGACGCCGCCTTGGCCACATCGGTGTGCAAAACCTGGTAACTCCACGAATCGGCGGCGCGCACCGGGTAAAAACTTTGCCAGGCAAAAAAGCCCAGAGTGGCGGTGCACAGCAGGCCGAGCGCCCACGATGCGAGGCGCAGGGGCCGATAGTTCTTATTGGGTTGAGTCATTTTCGGTGCCGGTAGCCGATTGCAAGGGCGGTCACGGTACCAAGCCTGTCACCGCACAGCATCCTGCAATTTAGCCTGGGCGGCCTGCGTGTCCCCCTTACTGGGTGCCTGGCAGGCCGTCCAGCCCGCGGCGGATCTTCTCCAGCAACTCATCGATATGGAACGGTTTGGAGATCAGGTCCATGCCTTCCCCCAGGAAGCTTTGGCGATTCGCCGCGTTTTCCGCATACCCGGTCATGAACAGAATCGGCAGCGTGGGACGCAAGCCTCGGGCGACATCGGCCAATTCCCGCCCGGTCATGTAAGGCAGGCCCACGTCGGTAAGCAACAAGTCGATGCTGGTGTCCTGGTTCAGGGTGGCGATCGCTTCATCACCGTCGGCCGCCAGGCTGCAGCGGTAACCGGCGTCGACCAGCACCTCGGCGACGAAGCTGCGCACCGAAGGCATGTCCTCGACGATCAGCACGTGTTCGCCGCTGCTGAGCCCGGGCGCCGCGACGGGCTTGGTGGTTACGCTCGCCGGGCCCGAGGCAGCGGGTAGCATGATGGTGACTTCGGTGCCCTGGCGGGTGACGCTGCGGATCTGTGCGTCGCCGCCGGACTGGCGCGCAAAGCCGTAGATGGTCGACAGCCCCAGCCCGGTGCCCTGGCCCAGCGGCTTGGTGGTGAAGAAAGGGTCGAACACTTTGTCGATCACACTGTGTTCGATGCCCACGCCGTTATCGCGCACGGAGAGCGCGATGTAGGCGCCGTTTTCCAGTTTCAGGTTGCCGTTGGAGTAGGCAGGGTAGGTGGTCACCCAGATATTGCCGCCCTTGGGCAGCGCATCGCGGGCATTGATGACCAGGTTCAGCACAGCGCTTTCCAGTTGGATCGGATCAACCAGCGCCACGGCCGGGTGGGTCGTCAGCTCGAGTTTGAGCGCGATATGTTCGCCGATCGTGCGCACCAGCAGCTCTTCCAGTGAGCGGATGTGCGCGTTGATATCCACCGGGCGCGTGTCCAGAGGCTGCTGGCGGGCAAACGCGAGCAGGCGATTGGTCAGGCCGGCGGCGCTCAGGGCCGAGCTCAATGCGGCGTCGGCATAAGCCTTGACCTTCTCGGTATGCTGAGTGTCGAGGCGTTTTTTGATCAGCTCAAGGCTGGTGATAATCCCGGTCAGCAGGTTGTTGAAGTCGTGGGCGATGCCGCCGGTGAGTTTGCCCAGCGCGTCCATCTTCTGTGCCTGCAGCAACTGCGCCTCGGTGCGCGCCAACTGCGTGGTGGCGTTGGTCAGCTCGGCCAGCTGATGGCGCTCGCGATGGCGATGCTCGGTGACGTCTTCGACAAACACCAGGCTCAGTTCGGCCCGGCGATAGGGCGAGATTTGCCACTCGGTTTCGCGCACCTGGCCGTCGACTTGCATTTGCAAGGTGCCTTTCCAGCGCTCTCCCGCGGCGAGACGCAGGCACAACTCCTGGATGACGGCGTGCTGATCGCTGGCGAAGCATTCGAGCAAGGCGTCAGGGTTCAGGTTGTCCTGGATCAGTTGGGCGAACGCGTGGTTGCATTCATGCACCTTCAACTGCGGGTCCATGACGGCTATCGGCGCGCTGATGTTGAAGAAGATTTCGCGAAAGCGCGCCTCGCTCTCGCGCAAGGCGTATTCGGTGTCACGCACGCGCAGCAAGGTGCGCAGGGTCGCCAGCAGCACGTCCGGGTCCACCGGGTGGATCAGGTAGGCATCGGCGCCGGCGTCCAGGCCGGTGATGATGTCGCCTGTCTCGATGGACGCAGCCGAGACATGCACCACCGGTAGCAGGGCGGTCGCCGGGTCGGCGCGCAGCGCGCGCACGATGTCGAAGCCGCTCATGTCCGGCAGATTGACGTCGAGGATGAGCCCGTCGATCTTTTTGCTCGCGATCAGGTCCAGCCCCTCTTGGCCGGTGCCGGCTTCGAGCACGCGGTAGTGATGGCTTTCCAGGCGCCGGCGCAGGGCATAGCGGGTGGCGGCGTTGTCGTCGACGATCAGCAGCTGGATGTCACGATTCATCGGCAGGCCCGCCTGCGATAGACAGAGGAATGATCACAAAAAACATCGACCCAACGCCTGGGGCGCTTTGCACCCCGACCCGGCCACCGAGCAACTCGGCAAAGCGCTTGCACAGCGAGAGCCCCAGGCCGGTGCCGCGCAGGCGCTTTTGCAGCGGTGAGTCGATCTGGGAAAAGTCTTCGAACAGGTTGTTGTGCAGCTCGGCAGGAATGCCCAGGCCAGTGTCCTGCACCGCAAAGCGGATTTCGTGCGCGCTCTCCATGCGTGCCGATACGCGCACCTCACCTTGCAGGGTGAACTTCAGGGCATTGGAGATAAAGTTGCGCAGGATCTGCGCCAGCTTCTTGTCATCGGTGTAGAGCTTGGGCAAGCCCGAGGGCTCTTCAAAGATGAGGTCCACCGACGAGGCGTCGACGATCGGGCGGAACATCCCGCGCAATGCCGAGAACAGGTCGAACATGTCAAACCAGGCAGGCGAGATGGTAATGCGCCCGGCCTCGATCTTGGCCAGGTCGAGCAGGTCGTCCACCATCTCCCGCAGCTCGCGCGCCGAGCTGCGGATAAAGCCTACCTGGGTCTGCTGCTCGGGGCTCAAAGGGCCGTCGAGTTCATCGGCAAGCAAGCTGGTGATGCTCAGGATCGAGCCCAGGGGCGTGCGAAATTCATGACTCATGTACGACAGGAAGCGGCTTTTCAGGTCTGATGCCTGACGCAACTGGTCGGCCTGCATATCCAGTTCGGCATACAGTGCCAGCACACCCTGGTTGGTCTCATCCAACTCGGTACGCAAGGCGTCGGCTTCCTGGTGCAGGCGTTGCACTTGCTCAGTGAGCGAAGCAATGGTGTCAGCCATCAATGGCCTCCAGGGCAATCACGAAGACGGTAACGTCATCCCGGCCGCGACAGAAATCACGGTGAAGGATGGCGGCAATCAGGGCGGGGTGGCGGTGGCAAAGCCCGGGATAATCCGCAAGGTTCCAGCGTGACTGCAGCCCGTCGCTGTAAAGGATCAGCAGTTGGCCGCTGACCTGAGCGTAGTCGAAGGGTTGCGCCTTGCGAAACTGCACGCCGACGATGCCCGGGTGGGAAGCCAGCCCGCGCGACTTGCCGAAGCCAATCAGGCTGGCGCCGATATTGCCCACGCCGGTGAAACGCAGTCGTTCAGCCACGGCGTCGTATTGCGCCACGGCCACTGCGCCGCCCCGGGTGCCATTCATGCCGATATGCATGTCGTTGAACAGTGTGGTCGAGTCCTGGAAGGGGTCTTGGGCGAACATCTCTTCACCCGCGCGCGCCGCCCGTTCGGCTTCGCTGCCATGGCCCAGGCCGTCGGCAACCATCACGCTGAACCGGCCCGCTTCGATTGCCAGGTGCCAGGCGTCGCCACACGCCGGATCGTTGTGCAAGGAATGCTGGCTGACGCCATAGCGGATATCCCGCGCGTTCGAGGTGCGTGGGTAGAGCCGCGCCAACATCGCGGTGCCCCGATGATCGGCATGCACATCGAAGACCTGGGCCACGCGCGAGATGGCGCCCATGCCGATGCCTTGCGTGCCGCCCGTGGAGAACCCATCCACCAGGCAGCTTTCCAGGTCGAAGCCCTGGCCACGGTCGACGGCGATCATTTCGACGCCCTGGTTACCCGTGGCGCGCAGGTGCAGCTCGCCATGGGTGGCATGCTTAAGGATGTTGCTGGCAAGTTCGGTCGCCACCAGGGCCACGCGCCCGGCGTCGGTTTCATCAAAACCCAGCAGCTCGGCAAGCTGCTGGGCGCTGCGCCGGGCATAGCCGATTTGGCTGACATCTTCGATCAAAAGCACTTGGGTCAAGGCGCTGGGAATATTCAGGTCCATCGGGTGATCGTCACGCGTGTGCCCTTGCCGGGTGCGGTGTCCAGTTCAAACTCGTCCACCAGGCGCCTGGCGCCGGTCAGGCCCAGGCCCAGGCCGCTGCCGGAGGTCCAGCCGTCGGTCAGGGCCAGCTTGAGGTCGGGGATGCCGGGGCCTTCATCGCGAAAGGTCAGGCGCAGGCCGGGGCGATGGTCTCTTTCGACGACGCTCCAATCCATGTACCCGCCACCGCCGTAGACCACGGTGTTGCGCGCCAGCTCACTGACGGCCGTGACCAGCTTGGTCAGGTCGATCAGGCGCATGCCGCAGTCCTGGGCCAGCCTGCGTACTAATTGTCTGGCCAGCACAACGTCCTGTTCAATCAGCACGGGATGCGTGCCGCTGCTGGCTTGGCTCATAAGTGTTCTACCCGGTCACGCAGCAGTTTCATGCCGCGCTCGACGTTCAATGCGGTCGCCACGCCGGGCAGGGTCATGCCCAGTTCCACCAGGGTAATGGCCACCGCCGGTTGCATGCCCACCAGCACGGTCTGCGCGTCCATGATGCGCGACAGGCCGGAAATGGTGCCGATCATGCGCCCGATAAACGAGTCCACCATGTCCAGCGCCGAAATGTCGATCAGCACGCCGCGCGCCGACGTGCGGCTGATGCGTTCGGACAGGTCGTCCTGCAGCGTCATGGCCAACTGGTCGTGCATGTCGACCTGAATGGTCACGAGCAAAAACTCGCCCATCTGCAAAATAGGGATGCGTTCCATGCTTAGACAGCCTTGCTGATGGTGACGCCCAGGCGTTTGAGCGCCAGCGCCAGGGCATCCGCCAGGTTGGCTTTGGTCACCACGCCTTGCAGGTCCAGACCCAAATGCACGATGGTCTGGGCAATTTGTGGGCGCACGCCGCTGATGATGCAGTCGGCACCCATCAGGCGGATGGCGGTGACGGTTTTCAGCAAGTGCTGGGCCACCAGGGTGTCGACGGTCGGCACGCCGGTGATGTCGATAATGGCGATTTCCGAGCCGGTGTCGACGATGCGTTGCAGCAGCGACTCCATGACCACCTGGGTGCGTTGCGAGTCGAGGGTGCCAATCATCGGCAGGGCCAGCACGCCGTCCCACAGTTTCACCACGGGGGTGGACAACTCCAGCAATTCTTCCTGCTGGCGTTTGATGACCGACTCACGGGACTTCTGGAAGGTGCGGATGGTGTGCATGCCCAGCGAATCGAGCAGTTCGGACACTTCCCAGAGTTGCTCGGCCAGTTGCGCCGGTTGTTCGGCGTACTCCCGTTGCAGCAAGGTGAACACTGGGCCTTTAAGGGCGAAAATGAAGCTGGCGGTTTGTTGCGAGTCCTGGCCGATCAAGGCGCGGCTGTGCGACAGCTTTTCCAGGAAAACCCGGGTCTCAGCCCAGTTTTCATGGCTTATCTGCTGTGAGCCGCCTTGCAGGAGCGCGTCGATCAGCAGATTAAGAAAGTCGCCAGCTTGCTGTTTGACGTCATCACCCTTGACGTTTCGCGTGGCTCCCGAAGCCTCGAGGCTCGTAATCCATTCGTTCAGCAGGGCAGGGCGTTGGGTTTGCAGCGCCTGGATTGTATGAGCTTGAAGAGTTGCCACGGGAGTCTCCTTGAACGGCTTTGGTTGTTCGCGTGCAATTTATACTAAGTTGGGTTGTTTTAAATTGTTTCGTGGATTTTTCGTGTTGAAACCCCACTGTATTGCTAACGTTCGGCGTTGGTATCCAAGCCAATCAGTTGCCGTCCTGGCGTAAACGCGCGGCGTCATACGCGGTTACGGTCGCAGGTCGCCGCGGTGCGGGCGCACATGGCGCGCTTATATCACTGGCTTGATCGTTGTAGCCGGGTTATCAATTCAAACCCGTGCAGGCATACATGGCGCGTCACCACAGCCCGTACGATAATGCCCCCCAACTCGACCACACTGGCCCATCCCGTGATCATCAACTTCGACCTCAACGACCTCCAGGCTTTTCGCGCCGTGGTAGACAAGGGCAGTTTTCGCGGCGCCGCCGAGGCCATCCGGATCTCGCAGCCGGCGCTGAGCCGGCGTATCGAAAAGCTTGAGTCAGCCCTCGAGGTGAAGTTGTTCGAACGCACCACGCGGCGGGTCAGCCTGACCATGGTCGGGCGGGCATTCCTGCCGCAAGTGGAGCGCATGCTCGACGACCTTGATGTCGCCTTGATGGGCATCAGTAATGTCGCGTCCACGCGCATGGGCAATGTGACCATTGCCTGTGTGCCGTCCACCGCTTACTACTTCATGCCCCACGTGATCTCCGAATTCCACAAGCTGTACCCCAAGATTCGCCTGCGCGTGCTGGACGCCAGCGCCGGCGAGGTGTGCAACGCGGTGGAAAGTGGCGAGGCGGATTTTGGCGTGAGTTTCAGTGGCAGCCTGGCCGACGAAGTGGAATTTGAACTGTTATTGCAGGAGCGCTACGTACTGGCCTGTCGGCGTGATCATCCGTTGGCCGAGCGCGAGAGCGTGACCTGGGCCGAGGCCTACGAGCACGACTACATCACCGTGGACAAAACCTCCGGCAACCGCTTCCTGCTGGACCAGGCGCTGCGTGGCGTGCGGGTGAAAAAACCGAGTATTTGCGAGACCCACCACGTGACCACGATGATCGGGTTGGTGGAGGCAGGGCTGGGCGTGGCGATGGTGCCGTCGATTGCGATGCCGGCGGGCACGCACCCGATTCTGGTAAGCGTGCCGCTGGTGGAACCGCAGGTGATGCGCAATGTGGGCTTGATCAAGCGCCGCGGGCGGACGTTGCCGCCGGCGGCGCTGGAATTGGAACGGTTGGTGCGGGAGATGCCGTTTCGGTCAGTGTGACACCGAGTCCAACCCGGTGGATTGCACCAGCGGTTGCGCCTCGGGCGAGGCCAGGTACTGCAACAGTGCCTTGGCCTGCGCCGGATGTTGAGCGTTGACCGGAATGCCCGCCGCAAAGCGCGTCACCGATTGCACGTCTTCCGGGATCTTGCCGACGTAAGTCACGCCCGGCACCGGCAGCAATTCCGCCACCTGCTGCAGGCCCACCTCGTATTCACCCTTGGCGACCACCGAAGCCACCGGGATGCGCTCGATCATCTTGCCCTTGGCGGGCATGCCGAGCTTTTTGAACAGCTCCTTCTCGACATACACACCGCTGGCGCTGTCCGAATACGCCACGGACTTGGCCTGGCTGAGCACCGCTTTCAACTCGGCATCGGTGCCGATCGCCGGCTTGGCGGCACCTTGCTTGACCACCAGGCCGATGCGCGAATCGGCCAGCTCCACCCGCGAGGCCTTGTCGACCTTGCCCTGCTTGATCAAGTCATCCAGGGCGTAGCCCACCATGATCACCACGTCGGCGTGCTCGCCACGGGCCAGGCGGTTGGGAATCGCTTCCGGCGCCTTGCCCATGGACGGGCCGAGGATGGTGTCGAGGGTGTCGCCGCTTTGCTGGGCGTATTGCGGGCCCAGCAGTTTATAGGCGGCGGTGAAGCCCCCGGAGGTCATCACCTTGAGCTCTTCGGCCTGGGCCGTCAGCGCCAAAGCGCCGAGGGCCAGGGCGGTCAGGGTTTTGTACAGCTCCTTCATCATGCGGCCCCCTGCATCACCTGCCCGCGGGTATTGGCGCGGCGGTACAACGCGAGGGTCGAGCACAGCGCGCACAAGGCGGCAAACATCATCCAGTAGGCCGGCGAGGCCTTGTCTTCGGTGATGTGAATGAACCAGGTGGAGATCGCCGGCGTGAAACCGCCAAAGATCGCTGTCGCCAGGCTATAGGCCAGCGAGAAGCCCGCCACGCGCACTTCCACCGGCATGATTTCGGTCAGCGCCGGGATCATCGCGCCGTTGTACATGCCGTACAGGAACGAGAACCACAGCAGGGTTTCCAGCATGTGGCCGAAGCTCGGCGCGTTGACCACAAACGACAGCGCCGGGTAGGCGGTGATCACGGTCAGCGCGGTCATCGCCACCAGCACCGGCTTGCGGCCGAAACGGTCACTCAGGGTGCCGCCGATTGGCAGCCAGACAAAGTTCGACACGGCCACCAGCAAGGTCACCAGCAGGGCGTCGGAGGTGCTCAGTTGCAGCACGGTCTTGCCGAAGGTCGGGGCGTACACGGTGATCAGGTAGAACGCGGTGGTGGTCATCGCCACCATCAGCATGCCGCCGATCACCACGGTCCAGTTCTTCACCAGGGTCGCCAGCACTTCGCGCATGGTCGGGCGATGTTTGCGGTTGGCGAACTCTTCGGTTTCCTGCAGGTTACGCCGCAGTACGAAGATGAACGGGATGATGATGCAACCGATGGCGAACGGAATGCGCCAGCCCCAATCGGCAACCACGGCCGGTTGCATCCACACGTTCAGGCCGTAACCCAACGCGGCGGCCACCACGATGGAGATCTGTTGGCTGCCCGACTGCCAGCTGGTGTAGAAACCTTTGCGGCCCGGGGTGGCCATTTCGGAAAGGTAAACCGACACGCCGCCCAGCTCCGCACCGGCAGAGAAGCCTTGCAGCAAACGGCCCAGCAGCACCAGCAATGGCGCCCACAGGCCGATGGTTTGATAACCCGGCACCAACACGATCAACAGCGTACCGCTGGCCATGATCGACAGGGTCACGATCAACCCTTTGCGGCGACCCACGTCATCGATATAGGCACCCAGAATGATCGCGCCCAACGGTCGCATCAGGAAGCCTGCACCGAACACGGCGAAGGTCATCATTAATGACGCAAACTCATTAGCGGCGGGGAAGAACGCGGCGGCGATATAGGTGGCGTAGAAGCCGAACAGAAAAAAGTCGAACTGTTCGAGGAAGTTGCCCGAAGTAACGCGGAATACCGCACCCACTTTCGAGCGGGCAGAGTCGGGCCGGGAAGGGCTAGTCATGGTTTTGTGTCTCCAGCGTTCTTTTTAAAGTGCTTGTTTCGCTTAAGACCGCGGATAGTGGCTGACACATTTAGAAATGATAAGTGAGTAATTTGGATGCATTGATGCGTCATGGCTATCAATCGCTGTGCGCGTCCAAAATCTCGCCACTGTTCTATGCTTGAAGCGGTGACCAATTCTTACGGATGGGAGGTGGCAATGGCTGACAAACACGAGCACCGGGATGAGCACGAGCATGAGCAACCTCGGCGACAGCCCGAAGAGGAAAAGCCGCAGACCTGGAAGCATCCGGACGATGGTACCGAGCTTTCCGAGCGAGATCAGGAGCGGCCGCTCAAGCCCTGAATTAATGAGCGAACGCAGTCTAAAGGTGGGAGCGGGCTTGCTCGCGAAGGCAATGTGTCAGTAACCAATGGGCTCACTGATTCACCGCCTTCGCCAACAAGCCCGCTCCTACATTGGCGCCACGATCAGCCTACGATCGGCGTACACAACTCCACCAGCGTGCCATCCGGGCAACGCACATACGACACCACCTGGCCCCAAGGCTTGGTGGCGGGTGGCGCCAGCTCTATCGCGCCGTGGGCCAGTGCTTTGGCATGGGCGACGAACACGTCTTCGGTCACAAACCCGACCTCCATCCCCAGCGGCCTTTTAGAAGCATGCGCCTGGACATGGCCACCGTCGAAATTCAATTCGCCCAACTCATGCGCTGCAAACGAGAGCGTGGTGTCGCCGGTTTCAAGCTCGCCGTAGGTGCCCGATTCATGCAGGAAACGGCGACTGAAGCCGAAGGCTTTCTCGAAAAACATCAGAGAGGCGGCAACGTCGGGTACATAGATGATGGTGTAGGCAAATTTCACGATCAGGCGGTCCTTGCTGAGAGTGGATGAATGCAACGGCTCATGAAAGCAGCACGGAGACGGGAACCCCCCACGCCAACACCACAAACGCGATCACGGTTGCCAGGCACAGGCCGACAAACACCCGCGTCAGCGTCCTCACCGTGGGGTTGGCGATCCCCTTGACTACCCAGAGACAAAACCCGGCCACCACAATGGCCAAGGCAATAATGAACAGCACGATGGTGTTCCTGCGGCCTTCAAGCGCTGATTTATAATCCCAAAGCCGCCGGATGAACAGTGTTCACATAGACGCAGCCCCGCGGGCTTTCTAAACTGCGGCTTGTCTTGGGGAAAGGGGCAGGTGCCGATGAATCGCAATGAATTACGCAAGGCCGACATCAACCTGATGGTGGTCTTCGAAGCACTGATGCTCGAGCGCAATGTCACGCGGGTGGCGGAGAAGCTGTTTCTCGGTCAGCCGACCATCAGTTCGGCTCTCAACCGTTTACGCACCTTGTTCAATGACCCACTGTTTATTCGCGTCGGCCACCGTATGGAACCCACCGCGCGCGCCGAGGAGATCATTCAGCACCTGTCGCCGGCCCTGGATTCACTGTCGTCGGCCCTGAGCCTGACCCACGATTTCGACCCCACCCAGAGCACCATGACCTTTCGCATCGGTTTGTCCGATGACGTTGAGTTCGGCCTGCTGCCGCCCTTGCTGCGGGCGTTGCGCCAGGAAGCGCCGTTGGTGGTGTTCGTGGTGCAGCACGTAGATTACTGGCGCATTCCTGATCTGCTGGCGTCCGGCGATATCACCGTCGGCATCACCCAGACCCGCGGCCTGCCGGCGAACGCCAAACGTAAACTGCTGCGGCATATCCGCCCCTGCCTGTTGCGCGCCGACGCCTCGGATAAACCGCTGACCCTCGACGAATATTGCGCACGCCCTCATGTGCTGGTGTCCCACACCGCCAACGTGTCCGGGTTTGCCGATGAATGGCTGGCCGAAATTGGCCGCAAGCGCCATGTGGTGCTGTCGGTGCCGCAATACAGTGCGCTGCCGGCGCTGCTCGCCGGCACTGACATGATCGCCAGCTTGCCGGACTACACCGCCCAGGCCATGGCCGCTGGCGGCAACCTGTTTTGCGAGCCCTTTCCGTTCGAAACGCCGACGCTGGACTTGTCCATGGTCTGGCTCAGCCACGTCGACACCGACCCGGCGGAACGCTGGATGCGCTCGCGGCTGGAGGCGTTCATGAGCGAGCGCGACATGCTGCCGGTGCTGGCGACAAAATCTTGAGATAACCCCTTCAGGGAGTGCCACCGATGATTCCATCCCGTTCCTTGCTGCGTGGGCGCGGCAGTCATGACAGTGGCAAAGTCGGCATGGTCGAGCTGTTTTTCGACTTGGTGTTCGTGTTCGCCGTGACCCAATTGTCCCATTCGCTGTTGGCTCACCTGACCCTGGGCGGGGCGGTGCAGGTGGCGCTGATGATGGTCGCGGTGTGGTGGGTATGGATCTTCACGTCGTGGATCACCAACTGGCTCGATCCGGAAAAAATCCCGATCCGCCTCGGCCTGTTCGGCTTGATGGTGGCCGGTCTGCTGCTGTCTTCCTCGATTCCCAAGGCTTTTACCGACCGAGGTGTACTGTTTGCCGGCGCGTACGTATTCATGCAGGTAGGACGCACGCTGTTTGCGTTGTGGGCAGTGCGCGGCGAGTCGCTGAACATGATTCGCAATTTTCAGCGAATCCTGGCGTGGATGCTGTGTTCCGGCGTGTTCTGGATCACCGGCAGCCTGCTCGACGGTCAACAACGGCTGGCCTTTTGGGCGCTGGCGCTGTTGATCGAACTGATATCGCCGTCGGTGTATTTCTGGGTACCGGGCCTGGGGCGTTCGACCCTGGCGGACTGGAACGTCGAAGGCAACCACATGGCCGAACGCTGCGGCCTGTTTGTGATCATTGCCCTTGGCGAATCATTGCTGGTGACCGGCGCCACCTTTGCCCAATTGCCCTGGAGCTTGGAAGGCCTGGGCGCATTCCTGGTAGCGGTGGTGGGCAGCATTGCGCTGTGGTGGATCTATTTCGACAGCGGCGCCGAGCGCGCCCATCACCGCATTGCCAGCTCTGCCGACCCGGGCCGCCAGGCGCGGATTGCCTATACCTACCTGCACGTGTTGATTGTCGCCGGCATCATTGTCAGCGCGGTGGCCGACGAACTGGTGCTGGTGCATCCGGGCCACGCCAGCCAGGCCAGCGTGGTGGCGATCATCGCCGGCCCATGGTTGTTTCTATTGGGCAGCGCGTTGTTCAAGTGGGTCATGAGTGACCGGTCATTGCCACCGCTGTCGCACCTCGGCGGGTTGCTGATGTTGCTGGTGGTGTTGCCGCTTGGGTTGCAGCAGGTGTTTTCGGCCTTGGTGCTGGGCGCGCTGACCACGGCGGTGCTGGTGATCGTAGCCGTTTGGGAAAACCGTGCGCTGCGCAGCCTGATCGAAGTTTCACACTGAAAGCGTTCTGATTCGGTTCGGCTGCGTGCTATATGTATCGCTCTTTTTCCTACAACTATTCGGAGCTTTTCATGCCGCATCTGCACCTGGAATACACCGCCAATCTGACCGGCCTGGCCGTCGAGAAAACCCTGTTGCGGCTCAACAATGTGCTGATGGCGTCCGGGCAGTTCGGTTCCGAGTTCGATATCAAAAGCCGCGCCGTCAAGGTTGAGACGTTCCAGGTCGGCACCTCACTCAACCCGCGCGGGTTTATTGCGCTGAAGCTGTCACTGCTCAGCGGGCGCTCGCCGCAGGTCAAGAAGCAGCTGTCGGAAAGCCTGTTGGCGGCGTTGCAGGACCAGGGCGAATGGCCGGCGGATATTCAGGTTCAACTCAGCGTCTTGCTGGTGGATATGGATCGCGATTCCTACAGCAAGGTCGCGATTGGCTGAGGGCTACAACAACCCCTGATCGGCGCAGACCTTCACCACTTGCTCACGAAACCAGGTATTGGCGCTGTCCTGGCCGCTGGTTTCGTTCCACTGCATGTCCAGGGTGAACCCCGGCAGCCCGTTGGGCGCCTCGCAATGGCCAAACACGCTGGCGGGCGCCAAGAGCTTTTGCACACGGCGCGGCAGGGTGACGATGAAGTCGGTGCCGGTGATCATCTTCAACGCGGCGCTGTAACTGTTGGCCCTGGCGACCACTTGGCGCTTGTGGGCCTGGCGGGCCAGCCAACCGTCGATCATGTTGGTGTGGGAGGTCCAGGGCGTGGGGAACACGTGGCGCCGCTCGACGAAGGATTGCAGGCTGAACGCCGGCTCGCGCGGTGTGGCGCGTTTATCGAACACACACACCAAATCATCTTCCAGCAGCATCTGGGCCTTGAAGTCTTTGTGGGCGCGGTGAAAGTTCGGGCCGAAACAAATCACCAGGTCGAGGCGACCTTCGCGCAAGTCCTCGGCGGGAATCTCGGTTTCCAGCTTTTGCACATTGACGATCACTGGCAGATCGGCGCGGTCGAAGTTCTTCAGCAGGCGCGGCAGGATCAGTTGCTCAAAGTACTCCGGCGCACACACATTGAAGGTCACGGCCTTCTGCGTCGGGTCGAAGGCCTGGCCACCGGCGTGGCACAGGTTGATGCTCTCGAGGATCTTCTGCACATGCCCGTACATGGTCGTGGCTTTGTACGTAGGCCGCATGCCTGCCCGCGTGTTGATAAACAGCTCATCCTCGAAACTGGTGCGCAGTTTCTTCAGGCTGTAACTCACAGTGGACTGGCTGACGAACAGCGTTTCAGACACCTCGGTAACGCTGCTCTGGTCGTAGACGGCGATGAACACCATCAAGTCCTGCATATCGAGCTTTCTGAGCAAATTACTGTTTAGCATCCGTTCCATCCGGTAAGCCTTGGCACTGAGGCAGCGCGCGACAAGGGCAAAAGCTTAACGGAACGGTCGTGCCAATAGAAAGCTCTGTAGGGCGTTTCTATGTTTGGTGTGGGACAAAAAATGTTGGCAATACGACGTCAGCGGATATGTCGTGCGTAATGCTTTGGATTGAACCGCGTGACGATCAGCAGCATCACCCCTATCACGGCGGTCAGTGACCACCAGGCCCATTCGAAGCTGCCGAGTTGGTCGCGGATCATCCCGGCAATAAGTGGCGACAGGCCAGCAATCAGGTAGCCGATGCCTTGCACAAACGCGGTCAGGCCACCAGCGCGGCGCGGGTTGTCCAAGTGGTCGAGGGACAGGATCAGGCTCATCGGAAACAGACCGCCAATGCCCAGGCCCAGCAGGCAAGGCCACAGCAGGCTCAGGTATTGAGGGCTGAGAATAAGGCCGCAGAAACCGCAGATGATCAGCACCAGCAACACCGCGACTACCCCGCGTTTATCCTGGCGGCGGTTGGCGATGGCCGGGGTGATCAGGCCGGACACGACTTCCATGGCGGTCAAGAACCCCAGCAGCAAGCCGGCATGTTGTTCGCTCCAGCCCTGCTCCACGTAGTAGGGCGCCAGCCACGCCAGCACACAGGTGTAGGAGGCGGTGCCCAGGCCGAAGAAGATCGCCAGCAACCACGCGCGACGATTGCCGAAAAACGATTCCTGCGCGCCGCCGGCGGCCTGGGGCAGTGGCGGCATTGCCGAACGCTGGGCGTACCAGAACACCAGCGCCAATAACGCGAGCGCCGCCCAGATGGCCAGGCCGACACGCCAGCTGCCGGTCTGCATCTGCACGAGCGGCGCGAACGAAGCGGCCAGTGCCGCCCCCCCCATGATGGCGGTGACGTACAGGCCCATGAACAGCGAGACGTTGGCGCTGAAGCGCGTCTTGATCAGCGCCGGCATCAACGCCTGGATCATCGCGATACCGACGCCGGCAGCGATGGCGCTGACGATCAAGCCTGGCGCCGAATCCAGAAACAGTCGCGACAGCGTGGCCAAGCCAATCACCAGCAGCGACAGCACAATGCTGCGGTGCTCGCCAACGCGTTTACCCAGGCCCATGCCAAAGAACATCGCCAGGCCCATGGCCATGACCGGCAGCATGGTTAGCAGGGCGGCGCTGCTGAAACTCAACGGCACATCGCCGCGAATCGATGACAACAGCGGACCGACGGCGGCCATCGACGGGCGCAGGTTAAGGGCGACCAGTACGACGCTGATCATCAGCCAGACGGCGGTGGTGGGCGTTGCGCGAACGTTTTCCATGGGTGGACCTTGAAGAGACAAGGGCGAATCAGGCCACGCAGGGGGGAGGGGAGCAAATCAGAAAATCGTTGGGGCTATCTAAAAATTGCAGGTGACTGGCACACAGCGATTCAAAATGTGGGAGCGGGGGGGGGGGGGGGGGGGGGGGGGGGTTGGGGGCGTGTTTTTGCT
>NZ_JANLOF010000071.1:0-32410 GCF_025466135.1 Pseudomonas sp. 14P_5.3_Bac1
GGCGAGGTGCCGAGTGGTGGGGCAAGAGCGTTTTGGTTACTTTTGCGCTTTTCAAAAGTGACCCGCTGTAAGAGCGGAACCGATATCAGCCATCACCCATATAACGGATATGTACCCCGTCCCCCCATCACCCGCAAAACCAGACTACTTACCCCCAGTAATCTGCTTCACCAACTCCGCATGCCCCTTCACATCATCCGCCCGCGAAATCGCCTGAATCACCAGCAAGTGATTGCCCGAGCCACCCAGGAATGTCGAGTTCAAAGTCTTGCCGCCACCCTGGGTGGCCGTGCTGTCGACCTGACGCAGGCCAAGACCTTTGAAGGTCAGTTTCTTTTCGTTCTGCTTCTTGAAATCAGGCAGGGCAGCGCTCTGGTCCTTGACGAAATCAGCCACGGCGCCATCCAGAAACTGCGCGTCATTGTCTTTAATTGTGGCCCCGTCGTTGCGCACCGTTTCAGCCACGATCACCACGCTTTTCGTGGTCGAGTTGGCGTACAGCGTGCCTTGGGTGTCGGCGGTGCCATCCTCAACCTTGCCGGTCGGCAGCGTGTCGGCGACGTAAGCCTTGGGCAAGTTGAAGGTGAACTTGCCACCCAGCGTCGAGATGGTTTGTGTCGCGGTTGGCTTGGTTGCTGCGAACACGCCGCCGGCGGTAAGCGCCAGGGCCAGCAGCACGGCGGTCTTGGTGAAAGTGGCCATGAAGCGCTCCAGTTGATGAACGAAATTGCGGCGTATTCTGTCAGAAAACTCGCCAGATCGTTCATCCCTGTCCTCACACTTTGTCGGACTCTTCCTCAAGCCGGTCCATCTCAAACAGCCGCGCCAGCTCCGTACGCGCTTCCTGGGCGGTTTGCATGACCTTGGCGGCATCGTCATATACCGCGTGTTGCGCAGCGAGCACCTGCAGGTCGTGGTTTTTGAAACGGGTGATGCGCGCATCGGCCTGGGCCTGGCTCAACCCGAGACCCACCAGGGTGCGGCGGCTCATTTCCAGGCTGGAGTAAAACGTCTCGCGCACCGGTGACGCGTCCAGGTCGACCAGGCGGTGGACGTGTTGGCGGTTACGTGCACGGGCGATGATTTTCATGTGCGGGTAGAGGTTGCGCACCAGTTCGGCGGTCTTGATGTTGATCTCCGGGTCGTCCATGGCAATCACGAAGAACTCGGCCTGATCGACCTTGGCCGCGTGCAGGATTTCCGGGCGCTGCGGGTCGCCGTAGAACACCGGCATACCGCCGAAACTGCGGGTCAGTTCGATGGTTTCCACCGAGGTGTCGAGGGCGATAAACGAGATGTTTTGCGCACGCAGAATCCGCGCCACGATCTGGCCCATACGGCCCATGCCGGCAATCACCACACGCGGCGCATCGCTTTCGATGGCGCGGTATTCCTCCGGCACTTCCACCGGCTTGACCTTGGGCTTGAACAGCTTTGGGCACACCAACAGCAGCAGCGGCGTCACGGCCATGGACAGCGTGATGGTCAGCACCAGCACATCGTAGAGGTGCGGTTCGAACAGGCCCTGGTCGCGCCCGATTTTGAACACCACAAAGGCAAACTCGCCGCCGGCGGCCAGCACCACGCCCAGGCGCAGCGCGCTCTCGCGATTGAGGTCGCCGACCATCCGGCCCACCGCATACAGCAGCGGCAGCTTCAAGCCGATCAACAGCAGGGTCAGGCCGATCACCACCAGCGGCGAACTGAGCAGCAGGCTGAGGTTGGCGCCCATGCCCACACTGATGAAAAACAGGCCGAGCAACAGGCCTTTGAACGGTTCGATCTGCGCTTCGAGTTCGTGGCGGTATTCGGAGTCCGCCAGCAGCAGCCCGGCGAGGAAGGCGCCGAGGGCCATCGACACGCCCACCAGCTCCATCAACCAGGCCGTGCCGATCACCACCAGCAGCGCTGTGGCGGTGGACACTTCGCGCAGGCCGGTCTTGGCGACAATGCGAAACACCGGACGCAGCAGGTAGCGTCCGCCGATGATCACCACGGCGATGCTGCCGAGTATCTGCAACACGTGTTGCAAGCCCTGGGCTTCGGTGGTCGGGTGATCACTGCCGGCCAGCAGCGGCACCATCGCGATCAGTGGGATCGCGGCGATGTCCTGGAACAACAGAATCGCAAACGCCAGGCGCCCGTGCGGCTGATTCAGCTCTTTGCGTTCGGCCAGGCTTTGCAGCCCAAACGCGGTGGAGGACAGCGCCAGGCCCAGGCCCAGCACAATCGCACTGTTCCAGGCTTGGCCAAATAGCCACAACGCCACCACCGCCATCACCAGCCCGGTCAGCAACACTTGGGCCAGGCCCACGCCGAACACCGCCTTGCGCATCACCCATAAACGCTTGGGCGACAGCTCCAGACCGATGATGAACAGCAGCAACACCACGCCCAATTCAGAGAACTGCGCCACGCTTTGCGGGTTGCCGATCAGGCCCAGCACAGAGGGGCCGATGATCACCCCCGCGAACAGATAACCCAGCACTGCGCCCAGTTGCAGACGCTTGGCCAACGGCACGGTCAGCACGGCGGCGAGCAGGAACACCACGGCTGCTTGTAACAGGTTGCCTTCATGGGGCATTGCGAACTCCAGGATCTTTAAAGCCAATCAACAGGGCGCCATTAGAGCGCTTTTTTACATTTTGAAACTTGTATTTTTGACGCGACAGGCAATGGATGTTGGCTGTAGTCCCGTTCTTACCGGGGGCTTACGAAAGTATTAATACCATTTAATTCAATGACTTTTCTGTAGGTCTACTGCCGTTTCGACAAACTAAATCAGTTGTCACCACGGTCAGGTATTTCGAATTCGATGCGTGTGGGTCAATAGCGTTGGGCTTCTGCGCATTCATGGATGAAGGCTTGGACCACGAAGGAGTTGGACGTGGACAGAAGACTTGCTGCTGCACGCTCTTTGTGGCGAGCGGGCTTGCCCCGCGCTGGGTTGCGCAGCAGCCCCAAAGCCAAACGCTGCGGTACGCCTGACACACCGCATTTTCCTTGATGGGGCTGCTTCGCAACCCAACGCGGGGCAAGCCCGCTCGCCACGAGGGGGGGGCTATCTGGAAATAAGCGCCTGTTCCGCCAGCATCTGCAACAAATGCCGCTGCACGAGCTGCGCAAGGTTCCCGGATATCAGCATCGCCTTGGGGGCTTGCGGTAAAGCCCGACTGCCAAGCCGGCAATAATCACAGCGATCGCGATCAGGTTGGGTAGGGATACGTGCTCGTCCAGCATCAGCACCGAACTGGCAATGCCAAATACCGGAATCAACAGCGACAGCGGCGCCACGGTCGATACGGGGTAGGCCTTGAGCAGGGAGTTCCAACCCCAGTAGGCAAAGTGTGTCGCCAGGTAAACCTGAAACAGGATCGACAACACGACGGTCAGGTCAAGGCGCTCGGGCAGGTGAGCGAAGGCGGCGTTGCCGTGCAGCCACCACGCCATGAGGAACAGTGGGATCGGCGGAAACAGGCTGGCCCATACCATGAACGAAAAGATTTCCTTCACCCCTGATGCCTTGATGATGACGTTGCCGATACTCCATGCCAGGGCACTGAACACAATGAACAAAACCCCGAGTACCGCGTGCTCGCCGGTCTGGCTGGCGATGATTCCTGCCAGGCCAATCAACGCGAGAAAAGCGCCGACCCACTGTGCAGCACGGATTTTTTCCTTGAACAGCAGGTAGCCCCAGCCGAGCGTGAAAAACACGCTGAGTTGAATGATCAGCGAGGCGATCCCCGGGCTGACGCCGATATGGATGCCGTAGTTGATCACGCCCCACATGCCCAGCCCGAAGATCACGCCGTAAGCGGCCACGTAGCGGAATGGGACGACGGGCCGCTTGATAACGAACACCAGCGGCAGGGCGGCCAGGGCAAAGCGGATGCCGGTGAGGGCAAAGGGGTCGATTGAGCGCAGGCCCAGTTTGGTAATGGGAAAATTCAGCCCCCAGACCAAGGTAACCAACAGGGCAAGCGCCAGGTGTTTCTTCTGCATGGACGTTCCTTTGAGCAGATTTCTTCAAAGGCGTGAATGCTAGGGCGCAGGGCGATGGCCCGCTTGCTTTGTCAGGTCATCCTTTGACAATATCGGGCCATGCTGCCGACCTTTGATGACAACGACCCCGAAGCGCTGGTCACTCTGCGTGAATACCCCTCTGGCACCGTGTTCACGCGGCATACACACCCGCGCGGGCAATTTGCCTATGCCTCCACCGGTGCGTTGAGGATGTTCACCGACCTCGGCAATTGGGTGGTGCCGCCGCAGCGGGCGATCTGGGTGCCGGGCGGCGTGCCCCATGAAATGCACATGCGCGGCGATGTGGTGATGCTCAATACCTACCTCGATGATCAGGCTGCCGAACGGGCAGGGCTGCGGGATCGTTGTCAGGTATTCGAGGTGTCGCCATTGCTCAGGCATCTGCTGGAAGCGGCACTGGCTATCGCGCCGTCGGCGGCGACCGCGGTCCGTCAGCAGTGCGTATTGACGCTGCTGATCGATGAAATAAGCGCCATGCCCGAAGTGCCCCTCAGCGCGCCGTTGCCTGCCGAGCCACGTCTGGCCCAGGCTTGCCAGCGTTTTCTGCAGGCTCCTGCGCAGACCATCTCCCTTGATCAAATGGCCCATTGGTCGAACATGAGCCGACGCACCTTCACCCGCCATTTTCACGAAGGCACCGGCATGACGTTTGTGGCCTGGCGTCAGCAGGTCTGCCTGCTTGAAGCCACTGCGCGGCTCAGTCATGGCGCCTCCATTACCGAGGTGGCGTTGGGGTTGGGTTTCAGCAGTTCCAGCGCCTTTACCGCGGTGTTCCGCCGAAACCTGGGAGAGGCGCCCGCGCGCTACCTGGCCAAATCCAGGGCGGCGTCAGCGTTCTGAAAACGGCACACGTCGGTCAGGATTCACCTTCCCCAGCGTCATGCTTTGTTACTATCGCCGTCCATCGTCACCAGGAGTCACCGGCCCATGCAACACCAGTGGGATGAAATGCACCGCACCCGCAAGCCCACGTTTGTACTGTGCGGCGAGCCTCAGGGGGATGTGCTCAATCTCTACGTTCACGGTTATTCGGCCTTCTTCAACCGCCAGCAACTGGGCAATTTCAAGCAGCAACTGGCGAGCATCGAAGGCTCGACCAACCTGATGCTGTTCTGGCCGGCGGGGCATTTTCTCGAAAACCTGTTTGCGCCCTTCAAGGATGTGATCACCTCGATGCTCGGCGGTGGCGGCCTGGGCGCAGCGACGGTGGGCGTGGGCAAGGCGATTGCCTATTTCCTCGACCATTACAAAAGTGTCGAGGCGCGTGTCGATGAAGTGGCCAAGACCCTGTTGCCTGAACTGGCCAGTTACCTGCACGCCGAGTCGCTGGAGGTACGGCGCATCAACCTGATCGGGCATTCGCTGGGCGCGCGCATCCTGGTCAAGAGCGTGCTGGCCAGCCCCGAGGTGGCTCGCGAACTGCCGCTGAACAACTTATTGCTGATGGGCGGGGCGATTTGTACGTCGAGCCCGTGGGATGAAGTGTCGGCGCCGCTCAAGGGCCGGGTGATCAACTGCCACTCCAGCAAGGACTGGGCGCTGGCCATGAAACCGGACACCGAACGTTGCATTGGCCGTTATGCCATTGAGGTCACGCCGGCGCTCAAGGCCAAGGTCACCAATGTGCACCTGGCGACGTTCGACCATGCCGCCTACTGGCCGCAGCTGAAAACGGTGGTGCAATACACCGACCTGTTGCAGGATCGGCGCGGCATGATCCGCGCCGATCAGCGCAGCACTGAAGTGCGCTTTGCCGAAGAGGACGTGGAGTTGTTCCCCGCGTTGGTGCAGGCGCGGCCGGACGAGTTGAAGTTCCTTGCCGAGTTGATGGCGCAAAAGCGCAGTGCGTCGATTGATGCCAGCGTGCGCGAACCGCTGAAACTGGCCATCGAGTTGCAGCGCATGGGCGGTGACAGCTTTATGAACGTTGCCCGTGGCCACGGCGTGAGTTACCGCCAGATCGCCGAAGATGTGGCGCAGCGGTTGGGGATCAAGTTCGATGAACCGGTTGAAACCGTGGCACTGGCGGACATTGAGGCGCTGGTTGCTGAGAGGTTGATCGAGCAATACAAGGACAAACTCAGCCGTGCCGACCGGCAGGCCTTCGACGCCGAACTCAAGGCCGCCGCGCAAAAAGAGCAGGGCGTGTTCAACCGTATCGATATCAGCCGCTCGGCCACCACCGCCTTGAGTGGCACGGCGTTGGCGGGGTTTACCGGTTTTATCGTGCGCCGTGGCGCCGCCTCAGCGATTCCGGTGGTGGGCCAGGCATTGGCAGCGGCGATGTTGCTCGTCACGGGTGTGCGAGCATTCTCCGGCCCGGCGTACTCGATTACCACCTTGTCGGTGTTGATGATCGGCATGATTCGCCAGCGCATGGAACGCGAGGCGCTGAACCAGGAGCTGGACCTGGTGGTGCAAGTGGTCGACACCTTTGACCTGCCCCGGGAGACGGTGATGCGCACGGTCGTGTCGGACTGATAAGCTGCGGCTCTGACTTGTATGTTTGCCTGGGATACCGCGTGAAATTCAGCCTGCCGAAAATCGCTACCGCCCCATTCTGCCCGCCGGAAGTGGCCGGCTCCGTCATCGTTGACCCCAAGGCTTCGTTTTTCAAACGGGCGCTGATGTTCGCCGGCCCCGGTCTGCTGATTTCCATCGGCTACATGGACCCCGGTAACTGGGCCACGGCCATCGAGGCCGGCTCGCGCTACGGCTACAGCCTGTTATTCGTGGTGCTGTTGGCCAGCCTGGCCGGCATGGCGGTGCAGTGCCTGTGTTCGCGGTTGGGCATCGCCACCGGCAAAGACCTGGCGCAACTGTGCCGTGAGCGCTACAGCAAACGCTCGGCACGCACCCAGTGGCTGCTGGCGGAAATCTCGATCATCGCCACCGACCTTGCCGAAGTGCTTGGCTGCGCCCTGGCGTTTCACTTGCTGCTGGGTGTGTCGCTGACCACCGGTATTGTCATCACCGCCTTCGACACACTGTTGATCCTTGCTCTGCAAAACCGCGGCTTCCGCCGCCTCGAGGCGATCATGCTGGCGTTGGTTGCAACCATCGGCGTGTGCTTCTTCATCGAGCTGGTGCTGATCAAACCCTACTGGCCCGACGTACTGAGCGGTTTTACTCCGTCACTGTCGGTCATCAGCGATGCGGCGCCGTTGTACCTGGCCATCGGCATACTCGGCGCCACGGTCATGCCGCATAACCTCTACCTGCACACCTCGATTGTGCAAACCCGCCTGATCGGCAAAGACCTCGCCAGCAAACAGGACGCGGTGAAACTGGCACGCATCGACACCATCGGCTCCCTGGCCCTGGCCTTGCTGGTCAATGCGGCGATCCTGGTGCTGGCCGCCGCCGCGTTCTACAAGACCGGCCACACCGACGTGGTCGAGATCCAGGATGCTTACCACCTGCTTGACCCACTGGTGGGCGGGGCTTTTGCCAGTGTCCTGTTCGGTGTCGCGTTGCTGGCCTCCGGGCAAAGCTCGACGTTTACCGGCACGATCGCTGGGCAAGTGATCATGGAGGGTTATCTCAACCTGCGTATCCCTTGCTGGCAGCGACGCCTGATCACCCGTGGCTTGGCACTGATCCCGGCATTTCTCGGGGTATGGCTGATGGGCGACGATGCTATCGGCAAGCTGCTGATTCTCAGCCAGGTCGTGCTCAGCCTGCAGTTGCCGTTCGCGCTTTATCCGCTGATTCGCATGACCGATGACAAGCAATTGATGGGGCCGTTTGTTAACAGGCTGCCCACGCGGCTATTGGCGTGGTTTCTGTTTGCGCTGATCAGTGGGGCGAATGCGTGGTTGATTGGGCAGTGGTTGTTTTGATCAGAGTTCTGTTCATAAGCCTGCCTCAAACGCGTTCAGCAACTCGTCAGGCAGTGGCGCATCCAGGTCGTCCGGAATAACCAGTTTCCTCTCATGGAACCGATTCGCTTCCCGTGAAATTGCCCGGCTGGCGCAGGCCGGGCAAGGGCACATCCATCCTCGGTAATAATGATGGTTTGGCCGGTACTGGCTTGATGAAACCGCTTTGAAAGATCGGCGCTGGCCTGGTCCGACGAGACAGGGATTGCGGTGCGCGGTGACTTCATGGTGTCTCTCCTGTACGGAAGTGACCAGAGTCTGGCGCAGCATACTGTGCCGGGGAATGGTGGCCCGCAAAAATCAGAACGAGCCTACTTTTTCGCCGAGGAATTTTTACCTCCTAACCCCGAGCCAGCTCACCGATCCCAATACGGCACCGCGCCAAAACACTCGACAAAATAATCAATCACCGTGCGCACCTTCAGCGACAGCCGTCGGCTGCCTGGCCATAACGCCGCAATCTGCTGCGGCTCCAACGTCGTCGCCACGTCGTACTCGGTCAGCACCGCCTGCAAGGTGCCGGCGCGCAAGCCTTCGCCGATCAGCCAGGACGGAAACACCACCAGCCCCAGGCCTTGTTCGGCGGCGTGGGTGAGGGTGTCGGCGTGGTTGCCGGTGATCGGTCCTTTGACGCTGTAGGGCGTCCAGTCGCCCTGGTCGCGGCGGAAGAACCAGCGTTGCTGGCCGGTGATGCCTTTGTAGGCCAGGCACTGGTGGTTAACCAGTTCGTCGGGGTGGCGCGGTGTGCCATGCCGGGCCAGGTAGGCAGGGCTGGCGGCGATGCGAAAGCGTTGAGGCGCGAAGATGCGGGCCTGCATGCCGGAATCGTTGAGCACGCCGATACGAAACAGCAGGTCGGTGCCGTCTTGCAGCGGGTCGACGTAGGTGTCGGTTTGCTGGATATCCAGTTGCAATTTGGGATAGCGCCGGCACAGCTCGCCCAGCCACGGCGAAAGATGACGCTGGCCGAACACCATCGGCGCGTTGATGCGTACCAGGCCGCTGGGTTCGCTCTCCTGTTCCTGCAGGGCTTGGCCGGCGGTTTCCAATTGTTCCAGCATCAACCGCGCGTGATGCCCGAGCAGGCGCCCGGGCTCGGTAGGGCTCACGGCGCGGGTGTGGCGGTACAACAACTGTTGGCCGAGTGCCTGCTCCATCAACTGGATCTGCCGAGAAATGGAGGAGGGCGCCAGGCTTTCACGTCGCGCCACTTCAGAAAAGCTGCCGTGATCCAGCACGGCGACAAACAGGCGCAATGCCTTGAAACTCAATTCATTCAAGCCCTGCATCATGGCCTCCAAGCTGTGCGTTATGCGCAAAGGTGTTATCCGTATGCTCCCATTTATCGCACAGCACGGCCACCGGATAATGCGCGCCATGTTTTTATAAAGCGCAGGTGATGTATGCAGGCACGTTCGATCGAAGGTGTGGCCCAGGCCACGCCGAAGAAAAACCTTTTACGGTTGCTGTTGTTGCCGTTGGTGATCCTGGCAGGCATGGGCCTGTCGGTGGAGGCCGGTTTGCTCGGGCCGCTGGGCGTACAGGTGGGCCACTTGTGGGCGACCTTGAGCATCTTCGGCGTTGGCACGGCGATCCTGTTTTTACTGCTGCTGTTCAGCGGCCCGCAGACAGGCCCGGCGCTGACCGACCTGCCACGCTGGCAGTTGATCGGCGGCTTCCTGGGGCCGATGTACGTGGTGGTGCTGACGTTGGCCACGCCGCATATCGGCATTGCCATGACCATGATCGCGATCCTCTCGGGCCAGGTGGGCAAGAGTGTGTTGATCGACCATTTCGGCTGGTTTGGCACGGCGCGCAAGCGGGTCAACGGTGAGCGCTGGATTGCGTTGGCGCTGATTGTGGCGGCACTTGTTCTGATTGCACGAGGGTAAGGCGATGAATCTGATTCTGTTGTTGGTACTGGTGATTGCCGCCGGTGCGGTACTGAGTGTGCAAGCGGCCATCAACGGCCGCCTGGGCCAGGCGGTGGGCGTATTGCGCAGCAGTCTGCTGACCTTTGCGGTGGGCGCAATCACCACGGCGCTGTTGATCTTCTTTTTTGAGCCGGCCCAGTCCGTCAGCCTGCTCGAGGTGCCCAAGTGGCAACTGACCGGCGCGCTGTTCGGTGTGGTGTACATGATGGTAATGGTCGGCGCGGTGCCCATCGTCGGCACGGCGGTGGCGACGGTGGCGGTGATCGTCGGGCAGTTGGGCATGGGCATGCTGATCGACAACTTCGGCTGGCTGGGTAACCCGGCGATTGAACTGTCGGGCAGCCGTATCGTGGCGATGCTCTGTCTGGCGCTGGCGCTGGCGCTGGTGTTCATGTACCGCAGCAATACCCGTCAAGCCGATTAATGGGCTGAACCTTGCTGCGTTGCCGGGAGTCATTGCTTAAGGTGTTGCGTTCGCAGCACTTGGACGACCATGAAAAGGAGTCTGACCATGCCAGATGAAACCTGTGCTTGCCCACACTGCAAATGTGTACTGGGCGCCGACGCGGTAATGAAGGACGGTAAAGGCTATTGCTGCCAAGGCTGTGCCGAGCACCATGCCCATGGTGAGCCGTGTATGGCGCCAACGGGCTGTGAGTGCGCCAAGTCGGCTCACGGCTAAGCGTGTCAGCGAGAGGCCGGTGTTACCGGCCTCTTTTTATTGGGGTTTGAGTTCGAACCTGACGCTGTGGTCGGCCATGCGCTGGCGACCTTTGACCACCGCACTGATCCGCCGCCCCTCCAGCGCAAACACCACGGTTTGCGCCGCGTGCAGATCCTCCGGCAGCGGCTGGAACACCCGCAACACGGTGCGTTCCGGTGTGCGCTGAACACTCACCTGGCACTCGGCATGCTTGGCCATCGGGCCGAATAATGTGTCCTGGGTGTAGTCGATGTGCGCCTTGCCATTGACCGGTTCTGATCCGTCCATTGTTAGAGCTCCCTACTCTTAATGTCTAAGCAAGTGATCGTTGCGGGCAGTAAAAATTCACTCGGATTGTGGCGCGGCGGTCATTACCATGGCGGCTCACCCTTGATGATGTGTAGCCCATGGCCCTGGCCGCGCCCCCCGACCTCAGTGATCACGCCGTGCCCGTGCAACCCTTGGCGCGCACCTACCCGCGTGGGTTGTATGTAGAACCGCACAGCCACGACTGGGGCCAGTTGCTGTACGCCATGAGCGGCGTGATGTGGGTCGAAACGCCTCGCGAAGCGCTGGTTGTGCCGCCCCAGCGTGCGGTGTGGCTGCCGCCGGGCGTGGAACATGGCATTCGCGTGGTCTCCGACCTGCAGATGCGCAATATCTACCTGCGCCCGGCCCTGGCGGCGACGCTGGACAGCCAGGTGCAGGTGATTGAAGTCGGCGGGCTGTTGCGCGAGCTGATCGTCACCTTGGTCGACCAGGGCAACAACGGCGATACGGCCTACTACGACGCCGTTGTCGGCCTGGCCCTGCTGGAGTTGCAGCGGGCCCGTCGTTCGCAGATCCGCATCGCCATGCCGGTGGGCGCCGACCGTCGCTTGATCAACGCCTGCCAGGCGGTGATGGCGGCGCCGTCGCTGGAGATCCCGTTTGAGCAACACGCCGAGGCGGCCGGGGCCAGCGTGCGCACCCTGGCGCGGCTGTTCCAGAACCACCTGGGCATGGGCTTTGCCGAATGGCGCCGCCAGGTGCAACTGGCCACGGCGGTGGCGGAGTTGATCCAGGGCCAGTCGGTCAGTGGCATTGCGCGGTCTTTGGGCTATTCGCCGAGCAGCTTCAGCGACATGTTCCGGCGTGAACTCGGCGTGGCGCCGTCGCACTACGCAGGTTGAGGGGTTGGCCGAAATCCTGAAGCACTTGGCCGATGCTTCAGGCAGGCGCTCACTACACTGAGCGCATCAACCTACAAGGCGCCGCCCCCATGAACTACCTGATTTCCCTCGCCATCGGCCTGTTTGTCGGCGTGATCTACGGCGCCCTGGACTTCCGCTCACCCGCGCCGCCTGCCATTGCCCTGGTGGGCCTGATGGGCATGTTGCTCGGCGAGAAACTCTGGCCCATGGGGCGCGAGTGGGTCAGCGGTTGGTTGTCCTGATTTCCTTTTTCCCTTCGATGGATATTGGCCATGAAAGCACTGCAATTTTCCGCCACCGGCGACCTCGCCGCCCTGGGTTTCGTTGACGTCGCCAAGCCGGTGCCGGCCGCCGGTGAAGTACTGGTCCAGATCAAGGCTGCCGGCCTGAACCCCAGCGATGTTAAAAACGTGCTCGGCCGTTTTCCCTACACCACGGTGCCGCGGATTCCCGGCCGGGATTTTGCCGGAGTTGTAGTCGAGGGGCCGCAGGCACTGGTCGGTCAAGAGGTCTGGGGCACCGGACGCGACCTGGGCTTTTTCGCCGATGGCTCCCACGCTCAATACCTCACCGTGTCGGCCAAGGGCGTGGCGCATAAGCCGAGCCACTTGAGTTTTGCCCAAGCCGCCAGCCTGGGCGTGCCGTACACCACCGCCTGGGATGCGCTGGAGCGTAGCGGTGTGGCCAAGGGCACGCGGTTGTTGGTGATTGGTGCCAATGGCGCCGTGGGCAGCGCGGCGTTGGCGTTGGCGAAGATCCGGGGTGCGCAGGTACTGGGGGCGGTGCGCAAGGCAGATCAGGTTGAGGTGCTGCAGGCTCAAGGGTTTGACGCGATTACGCTGGGCCAGCCGGAAGAGTTGGGCGCGCAGGTCAACACGGTGTTCAAGGGCGGCGCGGATGTGATCTTCGACACCACCGGTTTCTGGTTGCCGGCGGCTGTCGCTGGTTTGGCGCCGTTCGGCCGTATCGCAATCATCGCCGCGCCGGTGGATGGGCATGTGCAACTGCCGGCCCTGGCGTTGTATCGCAAAGGCGGTTCGGTGGTGGGGATCAACTCATTGCTCTACAACTGCGAGCAGTGCGCGGTGATGCTGGAGCAGTTCGGGCGCTTCTTTGATGAAGGGTCGTTGCCGTTGCCTACCGGCTTGCGCGAAGTGGCGTTGGCGGATGGCGTGCAGTGCTACGAAGAAGTGAACACGGGCAGTGCGGACAAGATCATCTTCCTGCCTTAATGCGCTGATAAAAGGTGGGAGCTGGCTTGCCTGCGATGGCATCAACTGGTTATGGCTGATGTACCGAGTTGTCTGCATCGCAGGCAAGCCAGCTCCCACATTTGACCGAGTACACACATTTACCTGATGTGCTGAGCTCCAAATGTGGGAGCGGGCTTGCTCGCGAATGCGGTGGGCCAGTGACAAATAAGCTGACTGACACACCGCCATCGCGGGCAAGCCCGCTCCCACAGTTTGATCTTCATCAGGCTTTGGGAACGGGTTTGACTCGGACGTTTCCCACAGAGGTTTCAGGTTGTCGCTCGGAAGGGCGCTGACTAACCTCACCGCCGTCGCTGACCATTCAGCGACCGGATTTGACCGTCCGACTAAACCAGTGCGCTACAGCACCCAAGACCTATATCAGGCGTTTTTTCTACGCTTGATGTATCGTGTCGCGGCAGTTGTGCGCGGGATACCTTCGGGTATGCCGGATCCCTGGTTCCGGTCGGTCAACCCGCGTTCAGCTGCCACCCCACTTCGTTTGACCGCGAGTGATGGCAGCTCCACTACCAGGAGTTCCACCATGATCAAAGACAGCCCAAATCCCCCCGGCCAACCCGACTTCGATACCAGCACCCTGCACGAAGTGGCCTACCGCGCGATCAACCACTACCTCAACCCCGCAAAACCCATCCCCGAACCCTCCGACGGGCTTTTCAGCGTGCGCGCCGACCTGGGCACGGAAACCTTGCTGGTCAATGCTTCCCAGGATTTGGCGTCCATCAGCCAGATTGCTAACCATATGGCGTTTGAAATCGAAGGGTCGCAACGTAATGTCGCGCTGGGCATCTGCCGAATGCTGGAAGGGGTGCAACTGTTGGTGGATAAGGCGCTGAATGTGGCCCATCCGGCGGCATAAGGATTGTTAACACGGTCAAAAAATGTGGGAGCTGGCTTGCCTGCGATGGCGGCGGATCAGTCAATAACTCGCTGACTGACAGATCGCTATCGCGGGCAAGCCCGCTCCCACAGTTTGATTTTCACTAGGCTTCGGGGACGCCTTTTTCCCAGGCGGACCAGTTTTTCAGGATCGCTTGAACCAGCGGATTGCCGGTGCGATACAGGTTCTCCAACGCCGGCACGAACCCGCCTTGATCGGCGTATTTCAGCAAATTGTCCACTTCGCTGTAGCCAGGATACGGCCGGTCGAAGTCCGAGCCGGCACGCACCACCGCCAGGCGCTGGATATCCACCAACCCTTCGCGGCTGGCGCGCAGCAGGGCTTCATAGGTGGAGTTGTCTTCCTGCTGGGTGGTGCAGTACTCGCCTTTGTTGTCGGTGAGCAGCTTGGTCCAGACTTCGGCGCGCTCGCTCAGGCGGGTGCCGGAGAACCAGGTGTTGCCCGCCAGGGTGTCACACTGGGTGACTTGCGGCGGCTGGTTGGCCGGGGCGGCGGGGTAGTGTTTGCGCCAGGCGGTGGATTCCTTGCTTTCGCTCAGCTCAACCTTGTGCGACAGGGCAAATGCCTTGGCTTGCAGCTTGGGGTTGAGCTCGAACACTTCGGTCTTGTAGTCCAGCGGCGGTTTCTCGTTCGGGCCTTTGGTGTTGATGCCGATGTAACCGGTCGGCCAGTCTTTAGGCGCATCGCGCGAATCGATTTCCCACTGGGTGCCGAACTCCACCAGGTAGTGCGCCCAGGCGGCGGTGCCGATGGTGCCGTGTTTGGGGCTGATGCCGGCAATCCCTGCAATCAGGAAATAGCTCTGGCGCAGGTCGAACTTGGGTGACAGGGCCAGGGCAAGGGTCGAGGCGGCAGCGTTGGTCTGGCCCATGCCAGTCACCAACAGGCACACGTCCTGAGTGTTGCAGCGGATCACCGGGTATTCGGCGGAAAGGCCGGGCACGCGCACTTCCTGCTTGAGTTCCAGGCGATCGATCCAGGTTTGCGCCTCGGGGGCGAACATGGTGATCAGCATCACTTTAGGCTTGATCGGCGCGGTGTCCGCCAGTACCACGTGGGGCAACACAGCCAGGCCGACGGCCAGCGAAAGACGGGTTAATACGTTCATCTAATACTCCTTGATCAGAATTGGTAGCCGACACCGGCGTAGTAGCCCCAGCCATCCGAGCGGGCGCGGAAGTTGCCTTCGCCGAAGTTCAGCTCGCTGCCGTCCTCCCAGTTGCCGCCGTTGTGAAAGTAACGGCCGACCAGGGTGAAACGCAGGTGGGTGAACGAGTACAGCAGCACGTTGGTGGCCACCACCGAATTGGCGGTGCGTGCCGGGTTGTCCTTGTGCAGGTCCGAGCCGAAATCGTAGTTGGTAAAGCCGATGTAGGTCAGCGACGCGCCGTTGTCGAACTTGCTGATGGGCACGATGTACTTCATTTGCGCACGGTAGCCGTCCCACTGGTATTCATTGCTCGCCCCATAGTTTTCCCACTGGTAACGCCCATAGAAGTTGGCCGACAGGTTGACCCGCGAGTGCGTGTCGATGTCGGTGCCCAAGCCGCTGTACAGGGTGTTGGCGCGGTTCGCCTTGTTGCTGCCGTGGTCGTAGATCCAGTCAAACGCCACATACCATTCCTTGAACGGCCCGATGGCCAGGCTGCGACCGGCCAGGTAGTCGATGGAGATGCGCGGCTCGTGCTCCATGAACACCGGCGAGCCATGGTCCCACGCGCCTTTGTCATTACTGTTACCGATGCCGAGAATTTTCGGCACGTCGATATAGCCGTACAACTCGAACGGGCCTTTGCGACCGAAGTACTCGTATTCCAGGTACACGTCATCTTGCGGCTTGGGGCCGAAGCTGATGTCTTTGCTGCCGATCAGCGTCAGGTCCTGGTTGAACCATTCCGACAGGTACGCGCCTTTTTTCGTTGGGCTGGCTTCCGGAGCCAGGGTTTCGCCCTGTGCTGAGTCATCGGCGGGTTTTTCCTGCGCCAAAATGGGTGCGCTGAGTACTCCCGTAACGGCGGCCAGTAGCAAGGAAACACCAAAGGAAGCAGGACGCCTTGAGGTGGGGTGCATTGAAAATCCCTATTCGTACGCGGTTAGACCCGATTCCTCGGGTTAAGGAGAACTTGCCTACCAAGTTCGTTCCGCAAACGTTTGCACAGGCTGTACCAACTTTGCTCAATGGCTTGAATAAAAGGGAAAAAACCGAAATTAATCGACGGTTTGATCAAAAATGACTGGGTGTCATTTTCTCGATGCGGTTAAACAAATGCATCGCCGTTTCGCGCCGATACTCGCTCGGTGTCTGGTTCATCTCGATCCGAAAATGCCGGTTGAAGTTGGACAGGTTGGCGTAGCCCACTTCAAAACAGATATCCGCCACCGACATGTCGCTTTGCAGCAACAGCCGGCAGGCACGCTGCACGCGGAATTTGCGCATCAGGTCGATAAACCCATGACCGGTGTTGCGCTTGAAGAAGCGCGAGAAGCCCGGCTCGCTCATGTCCAGGCGTTGCGCGATGACGGACAGGCGCAGGTCGCCGGTCAGTTCCGTCATCAGGTAATCGAAGGCTTTGTTGATGCGCTCGGCACTGCGCGCGTCCAGGGTGGGTGCGTAGCAGGGGCTGGCCAGCGCCTGCACGTTTGGCGTCGGGGCGTTTTTCAGGGTGTCGAGCAGTTGCAGGAACAGGATCAGCCGTTGCAGGCCGTGGGCCTTGCCGATGTCTTCGAGCAAGCGTGCGGCGTGCACGGCGGTGTCGCCGCTGAATTGCAGGCCGCGCCGGGCGTGTTCGAACAGCGGCTGCAAGTCGCCAAGTTCCGGCAGGGTTTTGCGCAGGGCGAGGAGGGCGGCGCCGTCGAATTGCAGCACCACGTCGCGCCCGGTCAGGTACTCGCCGGGGGCCAGCTCGCCGATCCAGTCGTGGGGCAAGTCCGGACCGATCAGCGCGACATGCCCGGCACTGAACGCGCCGATATAGTCGCCGGCCACCAACTTGCCGCTGCCCTGGCGGATCAGGTGAATTTCGAACTCGGGGTGGTGGTTCCAGCGCGCCAGGTCATACGGGTAATCGTGTTCGAACCAGCGGAAGCAGTGGTCCGGCTCAGGCAGAATGACTTCCAGTTCGGCAGGGCGATGCTCGAACAGCTTGGCGCGGTTGATGGGCATGCTGATGCCTCTTTTACTTATGGAATCTCTGCAAAATACGCCGGTTGACAACGGGCACGCTACCCCCGGTTTCGCTTGGCACTGATACTTTTTTGATCCGCGAGCCCAGGTTAAAAAAGTATCAGCCGAGCATTCGCCATGCGTTTGTGAGGGCCTGGCCAAGCTGCTGTAATCGGCGCTCTACAACAAAAACAACAGGTGGAAACCGCCATGTTCAAGCTTCCGCAAGCGCTTTTCCTGCTGTCCGGCCTGGCCTTGGCCATGCCCAGCTACGCCGCCGACACTGTCACCATCGCCACCGTCAACAACAGCGACATGATCCGCATGCAACGCCTGTCCAAGGTCTTCGAGGCCCAGCACCCGGACATCAAGCTCAACTGGGTGGTACTGGAAGAAAACGTGCTGCGCCAGCGCCTCACCACCGATATCGCTACCCAGGGCGGCCAGTTCGACGTGCTGACCATCGGCACCTACGAGACGCCGTTATGGGGCGCCAAGCACTGGCTGGAACCCCTGACCCAACTGCCGGCTGACTACGACGCCGAGGATATTTTCCCGTCGGTGCGCCAGGGCCTGTCGGTCAATAACACCCTGTACGCCTTGCCGTTCTATGGCGAAAGTACTGTCACCTACTACCGCACCGACCTGTTCAAGCAAGCCGGACTGAGCATGCCCGCGCATCCCACCTGGACCCAGCTGGGAGAGTTCGCCGCCCAACTCACGGCCAAAGACAAGGGCCAATACGGCATGTGCCTGCGCGGCAAGGCCGGCTGGGGCGAGAACATCGCGCTGCTCAGCACCATGGCCAACGCCTTCGGCGCGCGCTGGTTCGACGAACAGTGGAAGCCGGAATTGACCAGTCCCGAGTGGACCGCCGCCGCCAACTATTACGTCAACACCCTGAAAAATTACGGCCCGCCCGGTGTTTCCAGCAATGGCTTCAATGAAACCCTGGCGTTGTTCAACAGCGGCAAGTGCGCGATCTGGGTGGATGCCAGCGTCGCCGGCTCCTTCACCACCGACAAAAGCCAAAGCAAAGTCGCCGACGACGTAGGTTTTGCTGCGGCACCCACCGAGGTCACCGACAAAGGCTCCTCCTGGCTGTACGCCTGGTCCCTGGCGATTCCAGCAACCTCCAAGCACAAAGACGCTGCCAAGGCCTTCATCACCTGGGCAACGTCCAGGGATTACATCCAACTGGTCGCCGATAAAGAAGGCATCACCAACGTGCCGCCGGGCACCCGCCAGTCCACCTACAGCGAGGCTTACCTGAAGGCCGCGCCGTTTGCCCAGGTGACCCTGGAAATGATGAAGCACGCCGACCCCGCGCACCCCTCGGCCAAGCCGGTGCCGTACGTGGGCATTCAGTACGTGACCATTCCTGAGTTCCAGGCCATCGGCACCTCCGTCGGCAAGTTGTTTTCGGCGGCGCTTACCGGCGGTATGACGGTTGATCAGGCGCTGCTCGACGCTCAGTCCACCACCGAGCGCGAGATGAAACGCGCCGGCTACCCGAAATAATTTCTACAGGACAGCCCCATGAAACGACTCGAAGGTAAGAGCGCGCTGATCACCGGATCGGCGCGCGGCATCGGCCGCGCCTTTGCCCAGGCGTATATCGCCGAAGGCGCAACGGTTGCCATCGCCGACATCAACCTGCAACGCGCCCAGGCCACCGCGGCTGAGCTGGGCCCACAGGCGTATGCCGTCGCGATGGACGTCACCGACCAAGCCTCCATCGACGCCGCGCTTGCCGCCGTGGTGGCCCATGCCGGCAAGCTCGATATCCTGATCAATAACGCTGCACTGTTCGACTTGGCGCCCATCGTCGACATTACCCGCGACAGCTACGAGCGGCTGTTCTCGATCAACGTCGCCGGCACGCTGTTCACCCTGCAGGCCGCCGCCCGGCAGATGATCAGCCAGGGCCACGGCGGCAAGATCATCAACATGGCCAGCCAGGCCGGGCGGCGAGGCGAGCCATTGGTGGCGATCTATTGTGCGACCAAGGCGGCGGTGATCAGCCTCACGCAATCGGCGGGGCTGAACCTGATCAAGCAGGGCATCAACGTCAACGCCATCGCCCCCGGCGTGGTGGATGGCGAGCACTGGGATGGGGTGGACGCGCTGTTTGCCAAGCATGAAGGGTTGGCGCCGGGCGAGAAGAAGAAGCGGGTTGGGGCGGAGGTGCCGTTTGGGCGGATGGGCACGGCGGAGGATTTGACCGGGATGGCTGTCTTTCTGGCTTCCAAAGAGGCTGACTATGTGGTGGCCCAAACCTATAACGTCGATGGCGGTAATTGGATGAACTAAAGCCGAGCATCGATTAAGAATGTGGGAGCTGGCTTGCCTGCGATAGCGGTGGGCCAGTCAGCAATGCTGTAACTGACAGACCGCCATCGCAGGCAAGCCAGCTCCCACATTTTGATATTTGTTGTATAGGCAATAGCGGTCAGTCAGCAAAACTGCGATCAAAGAAATACACTTCCCCAGGCTTCAGGTTCTCCACCGTCGCCTGGGGCCGGCCGCCTTCGCCATTCTTCTTGCGCCCCGTCTCACGCAAATACCCCGCCTCAGTCAGCTTCAACAAACGCTGGCGGATACTGGTCTTCAACACCGGCCGCGCCAGCACCCGCGAGAAGATCGTGGTCGCTTGCGGCGCGCTGAATTCGTTGCCCAAAAACATCAACGGCAAGTTGCTGTACAGCGACTTGGAAAACAGCCGCTCCTGCACGGCGGCGACGATCAGGTTGTGATCGAAGGGCAGTTTGATACTGCCATCGGCCACTGCATTCAGCGAAAACCAGGCCTGATGCTCACCCAACACCACGTCATCGGCCACAATCGCCAGGTAGTAGGTGGACGACGACCAGCAGCGCGGGTCGCGAAACGCATCGCCCACCGTGCCGACTTGCTCACTCCAGGCCAAATCAAAACCGACCTTGTCGCTCGCCCGCAAGCGCTCCACGGCATCCTTGAGGCTCAGATCTTGCACGCCGCCATTAACCACCACGCCCGGTAACGCCCAATGGCCGGCAAAGGGCTCGGCTTCGCGCTTGTTCAGCAGCAGCTTCAATTCTCCGGCGGCACGGCAATAGAACAACACGCACAGGTCGACGGTGTGGAGGTAGGCACTGAGTGGCATGGGAAATCCTTCTGAACAGCGGTGGGGCACAGTCTAACGGATCGAACAGCTATGTCATGTACTTGCTCCAGCATAGATAACTAAATGTTTCTTGCAATGAAAGTACATGACGTGTACTTTTGTTTCCAGGCCACCGGAGAATCACTATGACCCTCGTGAAAACTGCCATTGCTTCATTCGACGTCGACGCCCAGAAGAGCTTCACGCCGCTGTGCCCCAACGAATTGCCGGTGGTTGGCGGTGACCGGATCGGTGCCGAACTCAACTACATGGCCAGCCTCGCCGGCCACCGTGTCGGCAGCAAAGACGCGCACACCCCGCACGCCCCGTGGGTGGTCACGCAGCACAGTGAGATGCTGCAACCCACCGGCCTGGCCCACGCCGATGTCACCTGGGTCAGCCACTGCGTGCCGGGCACCGAGGGTTTTACGCTGCTGGACGAACTGCCCACGCCGTATGACTACGACTACTTCATCTGGAAAGGCGTCGAACCCGATCTGCACCCCTACGGTGCCTGCTACCACGACCTGCACGACAAACTGTCCACTGGCGTCATCGAGTATTTGAACGCCCAAGGCGTGCGCCGCGTGATCGTCGGTGGCCTGGCCCTGGACTACTGCGTCAAGACCACCGCGTTGCAACTGCTCAAGGCTGGCCTGGAGGTGGTCCTGCACTTGCCGGCCTGCCGAGGTATCAGCGAAGAGGGCGGCGTGCAGGCGGTGAATGAGTTGCTCAAGGCCGGTGCTGTCATCAGCAGCACCCGCGAAGAACTGGCCGCGATGGCCACGCGCTAAGGAGAAACACCATGGAAAGTGCCTACGACTACGAATCCCCGGTCATCCAGGGCTTGCTCGACACCGACTACTACACCTTCACCATGATGCAGGCCGTGCTGCACCAGCACCCGAATGTCGACGTGGAATACAACTTCATCGTCCGTTCCAAAGAAAAACTCGGTCACCTGATCCCGCAATTGCGCGACGAGCTGGAGAAACTCGCCGGCCTGCAGATGCGCGAAGGTGAACTGCGCTTTCTGTTCAACCCACGCTTTCGCGAATACCTGACCCCGGACTACGAGCGCTTCCTGGGCCTGTTCCGCTTCAACCTGCGCTACATCCACGTCAGCGAAGTCGACGGCCAACTGAACATCCGCGTGGTCGGGCCGATGCTGCACTGCATCATGTTTGAACAGCCGGTGCTGGCGTTGGTCAGTGAGCTGCGCAACCGCGACAAATACCCCGACGTGAGCCTGGAAGACGTCACCCGCAAGCTCTACCAGAAGTTCGACTGGCTGGAGAAAAACCTCAGCCGTGAGGAGCTGGCCGACCTGCGCGTCTCGGACTTTTCCACACGCCGGCGCCTGTCGTTCAAGGCCCAGCGCGAAGTGGTGGACATCATGCGCCGCGACTTCCCCGGGCAGTTCATCGGCACCAGCAACGCGCACTTGGCCTACGAATTCGACCTGCCGCTGATCGGCACCATGGCCCACCAATGGCTGATGGTGCACCAGCAACTGGGGCGCCTGCGCGAGAGCCAGAACGCTGCATTGGAAAACTGGGTGCGCGAATACCGCGGCCGCCTCGGCATCGCCTTGACCGACTGCATCAGCACCGATTTTTTCCTCAAGGATTTCGACCTGTACTTCGCCAAGCTTTACGACGGCCTGCGCCAGGACTCGGGTGACCCTATCGCCTGGGCCGACAAAGTCCTGGCCCGCTACAAGCAGCTGGGGATCGACCCGATGACCAAGGACCTGATGTTCTCCGACGGTCTGAATTTCGAAAAATGCCTGCCGATCCTGCGGCACATCCGTGGCAAGGCCAAGTTCGGTTTCGGCATGGGCACCAGCCTGGCCTGCGACGTGGAGGGTGTGGAACCGCTGAGCATCGTGATGAAACTGGTGCGCGTACACGGCGAGCCGGTGGTGAAGTTTTCCGATGACCCGATCAAGAACGTCTGTGAAGACGCCTCGTTTTTGCAGTACGCGGCAAAAGTGTTTTCGGTGGGAGGGAGCTTGCTTCCGAAAGCGGTGGATCAGCACTGACGGTGTTGACTGACACGCCGTCTTCGCGGGCAAGCCCGCTCCCACAGGTCAATCCAAGTCATAGAGAGAGGTGTGATATGCAAACCCAGGCACGTATCGCCCAGGAACTGAACATCAACCGCGCGCTGGTCAAGGGCGGCGAACCGCAGGAGATTCAGCGGCGCATCAATTTCATCAAAAGCACCTTGCGTAGCTCCGGCTGCAAGGCGCTGGTGTTGGGCATCAGCGGCGGTGTCGATTCCCTGACGGCGGGGCGCTTGTGCCAATTGGCGGTGGAGCAGTTACGCAGCGAAGACTACGCTGCGCGCTTTATCGCCATGCGCCTGCCGTACGAAACCCAGGCCGATGAAAGTGATGCTCAGGCCTCCCTGGATTTCATCAAGCCGGACCACATCGACACCTTGAATATCGCCGCCAGCGTCGACGGCCTGATGGCCAGCCTGACGGCCACTGAAGCCAGCGCGGCGCATGTCGACTTCATCAAGGGCAACGTCAAGGCCCGCACGCGGATGATCGCGCAGTACGCCGTGGCCAACCTGCACAACGCCCTGGTGGTCGGTACCGACCATGGCGCCGAAGCGTTGATGGGGTTCTTCACCAAATTCGGCGACGGCGCCTGCGACCTCGCGCCGCTGTCTGGCCTGACCAAGACCCAGGTGCGCCTGCTGGCCAACGCCCTCGGTGCGCCGGGCAACCTGGTGCACAAGTTACCGACCGCCGACCTCGAAGAATTGGCGCCGGGCAAGGCGGATGAGCAGGCCTACGGCTGCACTTATGCAGAAATCGACGCCTACCTGATGGGCGAGCCGGTGAGTGAGCGGGTGCGCGCGATTGTTGAAGGGGCCTACCGCAAGACAGCGCACAAACGTGCGCTGCCCGTGATCCCCGACTAAGTCGGGGATCACTCGTTATCTAGATTTTGATATTTTCGCGAATGTTCCAGCCGAACCGGACAGGTCCACCCTCCTTGCCGCCATCGGCGTTCTGCGGCTGGTAACTGACTTCAACCTTGGCAAAGTTAAGGCTGATTTCCTCTGTCAGTACATCATTGGTTGCTGCTGCGCGCGTCTCATAGGAGGCCACCATGACGTCCCTCAAGGTGATCACCAGATACTCCACATTGCTGGCGCCTCCCGCTTTGCGCACCACAATTCGGGCTCCCGGATAGTGCTTGCCGGTTGCGCAGGCCATCATCAGATTCGGCGTGGACTTATCCAGGGGCTTTTCGATAGCGATATTGCCCATATCAACCTTGCCGGCTCCGCCGCCAGTTCCGCTGTGCATCGACCCTGCTTGCGTGATCCTCCAACCCCAGCGCGATATATCGATTTCATCACGATGTGTCTGGTCGCTGGACTCGCCCTTGATATCGCCAAGCTTTAAAAACATATCCGTTGCCATGCTCGCCCCATGTCTGATCGTTCGCCGGAACTGGCGCGGGCGTACTTTTCCGATTCCTACGATTGTCCACAAGGCTCCAAGGTGACAACAGGAAGCGGCCTTCTGGAAAAAGGAAACTTTCCGACATTCTTGGCAGATACGCTCTGCGCGCTTGTGAAATCAGGAGCAAAAATGGAATGGCTTCCAGCGTATTCAAGGACGGTTTCCCCAGCGCCCACCGCACCACCCGTGAACGGGTAGAACGCAGCATGGACCTGCGTCGGCTGTTTGCCGCCATTGATGCCGACCCGGCGATTGCCGGGGCAGGGGTGGTGTATCTCGATTCACAGTTATGGCCGGTGACGTTGCGCGAGTTTCAGCCGATTTGCAGCGTTTTGCCCAAGCGCGTGATTTTGCGCGAGATGCCAGCGTCGATGGCACGCTTGGATTATGTGCGGCGATTGGAGCATGAGCCGCGGGAGTCGCAGCTGGTATTTGAAGCGATCAATGCATCCTTGTCTTGCGGTGCTGCAGTGTTGGGCTGGCTTGTTGTACTGAGTGGCTCAGTGGGCAGTGCGATGGGGCTGATTAGAAGCTATCGAAATGGCCATGTTGGCAGCACGACGACCATTGCTGTGGGCTTATACGAAGAAGTTGCAGAATGAGTGAGTCAGTTGCCGGTTTTCTCATCCGTTACTTTCCAGTGTTCATGGGCACAATATTCATGGGCCTCTTCGCAGGCGCTATGGTCACTGTCCTGGTGGACACAACCTATTTGCGTAGCCTGGAGCCATCGCTGCAAGCTGAAGTGTCTGGTTGGAGTCTATTTTAGTGTTTGCCAACTTCATGATTGCGAGAGGTCGCAAATGGGCCGCTAGCTTGTTGATGGGCTATTTCGCGTTCTCCCTGATGCTGGTGCTACCAATGATTCAATACCGTCCGCATACCGTGGCGTTTTCTCTGGGGGTCGCGTTTCCGCTTTTCGGGTTGCTGCTGCTCAATACGCACCGCCATCGAGAGATGCGGCAAAAGCTTTTTGAAATCCACATCCAACGGAATGCGGCGAGAGCGATCTACGAAACATACTCAAATCAGCTCAAGGCCAAGGCACGCAGGGCCAGGGCTAAGTGACGTTAGCTCCCACACAAATGCGTGGGAGCAATCCGCTATTTCAGGTTAGCGCTCAATCGAGCGACTCCACCGCGCATTCCACTCCGGCCGCGCCTGGTTCACTTGGTCCCAATCAATCGAAATCGCCGTCTGCAAGTAACCCTGCATGGCCTCCACCCGCGCGCGGGTTTTATCGGTGGTCGGCGTGGTTGGGTTGGAAGGGATCTGATCGCCTTCTTCAAGCGCCGGTGCCTGGGCTTGCGCGGTCAGCAAGAAGGCTGCGAGTTTCTGCGCCAGCTCCGGCTGGTCGTTACGCGCGATCACGCACTCGGCCACGTTCAGCACCACCGCGCCTTCCTTGGGTTGCGCGTATTCCATCGGGATGCCGAGCAATTTCTGTGTGGTGACCTGGGTCGGCGTCAGGGGGAAAATCGCAGCCTCGTCGGTTTGCACCATCTCGGAGATCTTCGCCGAGCTGGCGATGTATTCCAGCACGTTGGGGCCGATGGTTTTCGGCCAGGCCTTGAAGCCTGGTTCTACGTCTGTTTCGGAGCCGCCCTGGATACGGTTGAACATCAGGAAACCGTGCAGGCCGAAGGTGGAGGAGGCCAGGGACTGGAACACCACCTTGTCTTTGAAGCGCGGGTCGGCCAGGTCCATCCACGAGGTGGGCGCGGCCCAGCCTTTTTCCTTGAACATCTTGGCGTTATAGCCAAGGCCCGTCACGCCCAGGGTCACGGCCACGGCTTCGTCCTTGATTTTAGCCTTGGCCGGGATCTGCTCCAGGGGCGCGCTCGGTGCGAGTTTGTCGCACAGGCCCATGGAGATGGCGCGGTACATGATGCCGTCATCGAGGAACATCACGTGCATTTGCGGGTTGTCTTTGTTGGCCTGGACCTTGGCGAGGATGTCCGACGAGGTGCCGGGCACGATCACCACCTTGACGTTGTTGGCCTTTTCGAACGCGGGCAGCACCTTGTCGGCGTACACCCGCTCCATGGTGCCGCCGTTCATGCCCAGGTACAGCGTGGGCGCGGCATGCGCGGTGGAGGCGAGCAACGCGAGGGACAAGCAGGACAGCGCGATACGTGTGTGCATGGGTGTTTTTCCTCTCAGGCTTGGAAACGACGGATGGAAAACGCTTCGATGGGCTGCCGGCTGGCCCCGCTGCAGACGATCTCTGCCAGGGCTTCACCGACCGCAGGGCCGAGCTGGAACCCGGCGCCGGCAAAGCCGAAACCGTGGAGCAGGCCAGGTTGGGTGCTGCTGGGGCCGATCACCGGTTCGTGATCGGGTAAGTAACCTTCGGTGCCGCTCCAGGTACGTATCGCCTGGGCACCTTTGAGAAACGGGTACAGTTCGCCTGCGTTGCGCAAAATCTCCAGCACCGCCGCCTGCCCCGGACGCGCCGTCAGCGGGCCAAGCGCAAAGCCCCGGCCGCCGCCAAGAATGCAATTGCCACGGGCGACCTGGCGCGCATAAATGCCGCCGCCTTCAACGCCGGTACTCACGTTCATCACCACCGGCAACGGCTCGGTGACCAGCATCGCCGGGTGCGCCGACGTCATCGGCACCGGTTCGCCGAATTGCGCGGCGACGGTCCCGGCCCAGGCGCCGGCGCAGTTGAGCAGCCACGGTGCTTGCAGGTGCAGACCGTTGGCACAGTGCACCTGGAACTGCTGGCCAGCGTGTTCGATGCGCATCACTTCGGCCTGCTCGTATACCTCAGCACCCTGGCGCTGCGCGGCGCGGGCAAACGCGGGCGAAACCAGCCGCGGGTTGGCGTGCCCGTCTTCAGGGCACAGCGAAGCGCCAACCGCGATATCGCCGACCCAAGGGAACCGCGCGCGCAGCTCGGCGTGATCCAACACCTGCAAACCCAATCCAAAGCCACGAGTTTGCTCGGCGTAGGCCTGCAGCGCGTCGAGGTCCGCATGACTGCGCGCCAACTTCAAATGCCCGGAGCGCACGTACTCGCCGTCGATGCCGATCAGCCCCGGCAAGTCGGCCCACAACTGATGGGCGCGCTGCGACAGCGGCAACTGATGCAACGGCCGCCCCTGACGGCGTACGCCACCGTAGTTCACACCGCTGGAATGCGAGCCGCAAAAGTCGCGCTCTACCAACGCCACGCGCTGACCTTTTTGCGCCAGCATCAAGGCCGCCGAAGCACCGACGATACCGCCGCCCAACACGATCACGTCGATCATGGCTGCACCTCGACGCCAAACGGCAGCGGCTTGATCGGCGCCTGGCCGCGCAGGCGGCCGACGTGTTCAATTCCGCGACCACTGCGCTCGGCGACAATTTCCGCTGCTGCCAGCCCGCACATGCGGCCCTGGCAGCGGCCCATGCCGACGCGGCAATGCGCCTTGACCCGATTGATTTCCCAGTGGCCTTCATCCACCACTGCGCGCACTTCGCCGACGCTGACTTCTTCGCAGCGGCACAGCATCAGTTCATCCGGCGCCTGCGCGGCCCAGTGTTCGGGGAAGGGGAATGCGGTTTCCAGGCCGTGGCGAAAGCGCTGGATGCTCGCCAGTTGCTGTTCCAGGACGGCCGTGCGGCGAGGGTCGACGGCAATGCCTGAGTCTTCCAGCACCGCCAGCGCCGCGCGCTCGCCGGCCATGTGCGCCGCGTCGGCGCCCATGATCCCGGCGCCATCGCCTGCCAGGTACACGCCGTGGACACTGCTGCGCCCGGCGCTGTCGCGCGCGGGCAACCAGGCGCGGTTCAAGCTGTTCCAGGCAAACTCGCAGCCGAGCAAATCCGCCAGCTGTGTCTCGCTGCGCAAGGCATGGGCGAAGGCCACGGCATCGCAGTCCAACGTGTGCTCGCCCCAACGAATACCGTTGACCCGTTGTTCGCCGTCGATCTGCGTGAGCGTCGCGCCCTGGTGCACGGGAATGCCATGCGCCGTGAGCCAGGCGCGGTAATACACACCCTTGGCCAGCGTCGCCGGTTGCCTGAGCAATGCAGGCAAGGCGCGGCATTGCGCGCTGAACGGCGCGCTGTCGAGCACCGCGACCACCTTGGCCCCAGCCTTGGCGTATTGATAAGCCACCAGATACAGCAACGGCCCGCTGCCGCAAAACGCCACGCGCTCACCGATGGCGCAGCCCTGATACTTCAAGGCAATTTGCGCCGCCCCGAGGCTGTAGACGCCGGGCAAGGTCCAGCCGGGCACCGGCAGGATGCGGTCGGTGGCGCCGGTGGCGACGATGAGCTGCGCGTACTCGATGCTCTCGGCGTGGCCGCGATTCAACAGGTCCAGGCGACCGTCCTCGGCGTTCCACACCAGGGTTTCCGGCCGATAGTCGACCAAAGGTGCCAGCCCATCCATGGTGCGGTGCACGGCCTCGGCCTTGCTGGCTTCAAACCCGTAAAGCTGCTTGGCCGAGCGCTGAAAGTTGGCCGGTTGGCGCCGGTAAATCTGCCCGCCGCCGCGCAGGCTTTCATCTATCAGGCACGGCGTGACGCCATGGTCGAGCAGGGCACGCGCCGCGCTGATGCCGGCCGGGCCTGCGCCCACAATCACTGTTGGCTTCATGCCTGGCGCCCCGGGTCACGGCTGATCGCCTGGCCTTCTTCCAATAACGTCGCACAGGCGCGTACGCGGCGCCCATCTGCCAGGCGCACCCAGCAATCCTGGCAGGCTCCCATCAGGCAGAACCCGGCGCGGCGTTCGGCGCTGAAATCGCTGCCGCGCAGGTGCTCGGCACAGGTCAGCACGGCGGTCAGTAACGTGTCGCCGAGCAAGCCCGTGGCCGGTTGCCCATCCAGGGTGAAGGCCACAGCCGGTCGCTGGGTTTCGGCCAATCGTTTGAACAACGCCATCAATGTTTCCCCACCAGCACGCGGTCCAGGCCGTAGACCCGGTCGAGCAGAATCATGGTTGCTGCGGTCAGTGCAATTACCAGCGCCGATACCGCCGCCATCATCGGGTCGATGGACTCGGTGGCGTACACGTACATGCGCACCGGCAGGGTTTGCGTGGCCGGCGAGCTGACGAAGATCGACAGCGTTACTTCATCGAAACTGTTGATGAACGCCAACAACCAGCCGCCGGCCACGCCGGGCAAAATCATCGGCAAGGTGATCTGGCGAAACAGCGTAAAGCGGCTGGCCCCCAGCGACTCCGCCGCCTGTTCGGCACTGCGGTCAATGCCGATTGCCGCCGCCAGCACCAGGCGCAGCACGTACGGCGTGATGATCACCACGTGGGCCAGCATCAGCCAGGTGAAGCTGCCATTCACGCCCATCAGCGCAAACAAACGCAGCATCGCCACGCCCAGCACCAGGTGCGGAATGATGATCAGTGAGAGGAACAACGCGCTGAAGAAGTTGCGCCCCGGGAACTGATAACGGCTGATCGCCAAGGCCGCCGGCACCGCGATCAGCGTGGCCAACGTGGCGGCGGTAAACGCCAGGATCAGGCTGTTGTAGAACGCCTGGATAAAGTCGGCACGCTCGAACACTGCGCGAAACCAGCGCAGGGAGAAGCCCGATGTGGGCAGGCTCAAGGTGTTTTCCGGGGTGAAGGCCACCAGGCACACCACCACCAGCGGCGCCATCATGAACAGCACCACCAGGCCGTGAAAGCCGAGGGCCAAAGGACCGTTTCTGGACATGCGCTTAAACCCCCAGGGACTTTTTGTAGCGGCTTTCAACCATGCGGTTCCAGCTGAGCATGATCAGCAGGTTGACCAACAGCAGCACCACCGCGATGGTCGCGCCCATGGGCCAGTTGAGTTCCGAGAGGTACTGGTCGTACACCACCGTGGCGACCATCTTCAGGCGGCGCCCGCCGAGCAGGCCGGGGATCGCAAACGAGCTGGCCGCCAACCCGAACACAATCAACGTGCCCGACAGCACGCCGGGCATGACCTGCGGCAATACGATTTTGCGCATCACCGTGGCCTGGCTGGCGCCCAGTGACAACGCCGCCTGTTCTGCCGACGGGTCGAGTTTTTGCAGCGAGGTCCACACCGGAATGATCATGAACGGCAGCATCACGTGCACCAGTGCGATGATCACCGCAAACGGCGTATACAGCAGTTTTACCGGACGCCCGCCGAGGGCCTGGATCACCTGGTTGACCAGCCCGTCGGCGCCGAGCAACAGGCTCCAGCCGAAGGCGCGCACCACCACCGAAATCAGCAGCGGCGTGAGGATCAGGATCAGGAAGATTGAGCGCCACGGCGTGCCCATGCGGCTCAGAATGTAAGCCTCGGGCACGCCGATCACGACGCACAGCAAGGTCACCAGCGCGCTGATCCAGAAGGTGCGCCAGAAGATTTCATAGAAGTACGCATCACTGAACAGCGACAGGTAATGCGCCAAGGTCCACTCATCCGCCTTCACGCCCACCTGGTAGTCGAACACGTTGAACGACAGCACAAGCGTCATCACCAGCGGCAGAATCAACAGCCCGGTGAACAGCGCCAGGGCCGGCAACGACAGCAGATAACCGCGACTCATGCGTGCACCTCATCTGCCGCCAACACGCGCAGCAAGCCGGCGTGCCAGTCCAGGCCGACGGCCGCGCCGCAACCGAGCGGCGCGCTGCCGTCGTTGCTGCGCACCACGGTAATGTCGCCCAGCGAGGTATGGACGCGGTACAGCCACTGGCTGCCGAAGAAGTAGCTGTCGAGCACCTTGCCTTGCACGCGCCCGCTGCCTGCGGCCACCAGGGTGATTTTTTCCGGGCGCAGGCTCAGGGTCAGCTCGCCGTCGCCGCTGGCGTGGCGCACTTGTGGGGTGCCAAGTTCGTCGTAGTCGCCCGGCAGCAGGTTGGCCTTGCCGACGAAGTCCGAGATGAAGCGCGTGCGTGGGTGTTCGTAGAGGTTGTACGGTGCATCGATCTGCGTGACGCGTCCGGCCTGCATCACCACCACGCGGTCGCTGATCGACAGTGCTTCGGCCTGGTCGTGGGTGACCATCAAGGTGGTGATGCCCACCGCGCACTGGATGCGGCGGATTTCAAACTGCATCTCTTCGCGCAGGTTGGCGTCGAGGTTGGACAACGGTTCATCGAGCAGCAGCACCGGCGGCTCGATCACCAGCGCGCGGGCCAGCGCTACACGCTGGCGCTGGCCGCCGGAGAGTTCACGCGGGTAGCGCTCGGCGTGCGGCGCCAGGCGCACCAGTTCCAGCACGGTTTTAACCTGGCTGGCGATTTCGGCGGCCGGCACTTTGCGCATCTTCAGGCCGAAGGCGACGTTGTCGCGCACGGTCATGTGCGGGAACAGCGCGTAGCTCTGGAACACCACGCCCAGGCCACGGCTGGCGGGTTTGGCGTGGGTGATGTCGCGGCCGTCAAGCAGGATCTGCCCGCCGCTCACATCAACGAAGCCGGCGATCATTTGCAGGGTGGTGGTTTTGCCGCAGCCCGAGGGACCGAGCAGGGAAACGAACTCGCCTTTTTCTACCGCAAGGTCAGTGGCGACCACCGCATCGACGGCGCCGTAGCGTTTGCTCAAGGCGTTGAGTTGGAGAAAAGCCATGTCTGCGTTCCACCTTTTGAGTCGCGTCGAAACGCGCTTTTTTGTTTTGGGCAGATGCGAAAAGAGTTCTGCGGGTGCGGTGGCGCTCGATCTCGAGTCGGCTGCCGTTTGTTGTTCATTTCGCCCCTGTGGACGCAGATTAGGACGAAGACTAGGATGGGCGGAAGATGGAATTTCACTCAACGAACTATTATTTTCCAATTTATTCATTCAGCAGAATTTACGCCGAGATTATGTGATATGGATTCCACTGAGCGGAATGGCAGCGACAAAGAAGTGGGTTCTGGCAGCGTGTCGCGGGTGTTCGCGCTGTTGCGTGCATTGGGCGAGGTGCCCGAAGGCGGCGAACGCGTGACGCAACTGGCGCAGCAGGTCGGGCTGTCGCAGCCCACCACCCACCGCCTGTTGCGCAGCTTGATGGACGAGGGGATGGTCGAGCAGGACGCGCGCAGCAAGCGCTATCGCCTGAGCCTGGAGTTCTTCGCGCTGGCGGCGAACGCGGGCAAGACCGGCAACCTGCGTGACCTGGTGCGGCCGAGCATGTTGCGCTTGAGTGCGTCGTTGGGTGATTCGTTGTTTTTGCTGGCACGCAGTGGTTTTGATGCGATCTGCCTGGACCGCAGCGAGGGGCCGTACCCGATCCGCACCTTTACCGGGGATATTGGCGGGCGTGTGGCGTTGGGTGTGGGGCAGGGCAGTTTGGCGATTCTGGCGTTCTTGCCGGAGGAGGAGCGTGAGACGGTGATTCGCTACAACTTGCCTCGGCTCAAGGATTTTCACCTGTATGACGAGGTGCTGCTGCGTTCGGAAGTGGAGAATGTGCGCAGCCTGGGGTATGCCGCGCGCAACACCGGAGTGCTGGAAGGCATGGCGGGGTTGGCGGTGCCGATTTTGAATCGGGAGGGGGTTGCGGTGGCGGCGTTGAGTGTGGCGACTATCAGTGATCGATTGGGGCCGAGCCGGTTGCCGATGGTGGTGGAGTTGCTCAAGCGTGAGGCGGCGGCGATCGGGCCGAGGATCAATCCGTTTGATCCGACGTTGCGTCGGCCTTCGCAGGCTTTTGGTGGGTAGCTTGTGTGCCGTTGCGCTATGGCCGTCTTTGGACGGGCGCTTCTGTTGGTAGATTTGA
>NZ_JANLOF010000051.1:0-31823 GCF_025466135.1 Pseudomonas sp. 14P_5.3_Bac1
AAAGGTGTTTAATCCGAGGATTCAGGGGCGTTTGAATTGTCGGCGAAGGTCTTCGATCTGCGCTCGGCAAGCGCAGCCTTCCAGGTGATCATTGACCATGCCCATCGCCTGCATCAACGCATACATGGTGGTGGGGCCGACAAAGGTCCAGCCGCGTTTTTTCAAGGCTTTGGATAAGCGCACCGACGCCGGCGACGTTGGGTTGCCGGTCCAGTAAGCCATGTCTACCACGGCCGGGCGCTCTTCCTCGGCTGGCTCGAACGCCCATATCCAATGGGCCAACGAGCCGGTTTCATCCACCAGTTCGCACGCCCTGCGCGCGTTGTTGAGGGTGGAGACGATCTTGGCCCGATTGCGCACGATGCCGGGGTCATTCATCAGGCGGTCGATATCCGCCTCGCCGTACTGCGCCACGCGGCGAAAATCAAAGCCCTCGAAGGCTGCCCGAAACTGCTCGCGCTTGCGCAGGATGGTGATCCACGCCATGCCGGCCTGAAAGCCTTCCAGGCAAATCTTCTCGTACAGTTGAATATCATCCGCCACCGGCACGCCCCACTCGTGGTCGTGATAGCGCGGGTATTCCGGCGCCGCCGTGCGCCAGGTGCAATGGGTCTGCCCTGTGGCGTCCGTGGTCAGTCCTGGTGCGTCCATCAATCACCTCGCGAATCAAGTCGCGGATGATAAGCGAATTTTTTTCCAGCCCGCCAACCGCTCAAGCATCACGCTTGCCGACCAACTGGTCAGACCGGGAACTGTCAACCGCCGATTATTTACTTGTGATTTCAAAAAAACCCGGCGTAGACTGGCCGCGCACTGGACTTACCGGTAAGACCACAACAATTAAGCCCTGGAACCACCAGGGCAACGAATAGAGATCCCTCCCATGCTCAGATGGTGCTCGCGTTCGATTTTCCTGCAAGTCGTGATTGGCCTGATGCTGGGCATTATCTGCGGCCTGGCCCTTCCCGAATTCTCCTCGCAACTCAAACCCCTGGGTGACGGCTTTATCAAGCTGATCAAAATGCTGATTGGCCTGATCGTATTCTGCGTGGTGGTCAGCGGTATTTCCGGTGCCGGCGACTTGAAGAAGGTCGGACGCATCGGCCTCAAGTCAGTGATCTATTTTGAAGTGCTGACCACCGTCGCACTGGTGATCGGCCTGATCATGGCGTTCAGCACCGGCATCGGCACCGGCGCCAATATCCACCTTGAGCAGCTGTCCTCCGCCGGTCTGAATGAACTGGCCGACAAAGGCCAGCACATCCGCGGCACCAGCCAGTTCCTGATGGACCTGATCCCCAACTCGGTAATCGGCGCCTTCGCCGACAACAACGTGCTGCAAGTGTTGCTGTTCTCGGTGCTGTTCGGCAGTGCGCTGAACCTGGTGGGCGAAGCCGCTTCCGGCATCTCGCGGTTGATCAACGAGCTGAGCCACGTGATCTTCCGCATCATGGGCATGATCGTGCGCCTGGCGCCGATCGGCGTGTTCGGCGCCATTGCGTTCACCACCAGCACCTACGGCCTGGATTCGCTGCAACACCTGGGCAGCCTGGTAGGGTTGTTCTACCTGACCTGCTTTGTCTTCGTCGCGGTGGTGCTTGGCCTGGTGATGCGCGTGTCCGGCCTGCGCATGTTGCCGTTGCTCAAGTACCTTCGCGAAGAACTGCTGATCGTGATGGGCACTGCCTCCTCCGATGCGGTACTGCCACAGATCATGCGCAAACTCGAGCACCTGGGTATTGGCAGCTCGACCGTAGGCCTGGTGATTCCGACGGGCTATTCGTTCAACCTCGACGGCTTCTCGATCTACCTGACCCTGGCCATCGTGTTTATCGCCAACGCCACCGGTACGCCGCTGTCGATGACCGACTTGCTGACCATCCTGCTGGTGTCGCTGATCACCTCCAAGGGCGCCCATGGGATTCCGGGCTCGGCACTGGTGATTCTGGCGGCGACCCTCACCGCTATTCCGGCGATCCCGGTGGTCGGGCTGGTGCTGGTGTTGGCGGTCGACTGGTTCATGGGTATTGGCCGTGCATTGACCAACCTGATCGGCAACTGCGTCGCCACGGTGGCCATTGCCCGCTGGGAAAAAGACATCGATATCCAACGCGCCAATAAAGTGCTCGACGGTCAGCAAGGCTATGCCTTCCAGGCCAAGAAGCCGGTGCTGCCGGCGCATCAGGAGTTCTAGCAACGCGATCCAACTGTGGGAGCTGGCTTGCCTGCGATAGCGGTGGGTCAGCCATAAAGATGTTGACTGACAGTCAGTCATCGCAGGCAAGCCAGCTCCCACTTGGAATCGTGACCCTATTGGAAACATCCAAGGAGACGTAGACGTGATCAGCACCTCAACCGTCGTCAATTCAGTCGTAGAAAAACTGCGCGCCGCACTCAAGCGTGGCCAGTGGCGGCGTGGAGAAATGCTGCCCGGCCAGCGTGAACTGGCCGAACAGATGGGCATCAGCCGCCCGAGCCTGCGCGAAGCGGTCATCGTGCTGGAGACCCTTGGCCTGGTGCGTTCGATGCCCGGCAAGGGCGTGGTGGTATTGGAAACCAGCGTCAGCGAACCGCAGGCCAGCGACGCCGTGGCCGACGCCAGCCTCGAAGATATCCTGCAACTGCGCTACACCCTCGAGCCCTTCATCGTCGGCCTGGTCGCCCAATCCATCAGCAGCAAGGAGGTCGGCCAGCTGCGCCTGACCTTGATGGACATGCGCGAAGCCCTGGATGCCGGTGACGCCGAAGCCGGGATGAACGCCTACATCGGCTTTCACGAAGAACTGTTCGCGCTGACGTCCAACCCGATCTTCCAGAACGTGGTGCAGCAAACCAGCAACGCCCTCAAGCTGAGCGCGCAAGTCTTGCGCAATTCGCCGGAACATCTTGCCGAGCGTCTGCAAGAGAACGAAGCCGTGGTGCGCGCCATCCGCAACAAGAACAGTGCACTGGCCAGTGCCGAGATGCGTCGGCACATCCTCCAGGAAGGCCTGCGCATGGGCATTCGCTTGAACATCCCGGACGACCATCTGGGCAGCTGAATTTTTGGAGACCGGCCATGACCGTCCACGCGCTGCAACGCGATCCCATTCTCCCGGCCCTGCGCCTTGTGGCCGGTAAAAAGCCCTCGGTGGACGACATCTACCCGCGCTTGTTCGATGCCATCCTCGAACAACGCATCGCGCCCGCCAGCCGGTTTACCGAAGAAGGCCTGGGCGAAACCTTCGGTGTGAGCCGCAGCGTGATTCGACGCGTACTGGCCAAACTGTCCCATCAGCAAGTGATCATCCTGCGTCCCAACCAGCGCGCCCAAGTGGCTGCGCCGGACGCCCAGCAGACGCGGCAGATTCTGGAAGCGCGGCGAATGACGGAAGTGACCGTGGTGCAGTTGGCCTGTGCCCAGGCCACGCCCGCGCACATTCGGCAGTTACGTGAGTTGATCGCCGGTGAACGTGACTGCATTGACCGCGACCAGCGCGCCACGGCGATTCGCCTGTCCGGGGAGTTCCACCTGCAATTGGCCGCGATGGCACACAACGCGCCCCTGGCGCAGTTCCTCAACAGCCTGGTGCCGTTGACCTCATTGATCATTGCCCAATACGAGGCACACGCCTGCACGTACTGCGCGTGGCAGGAGCATGTGGCGATTGTGGATGCGCTGGAGCAACGCGATGTGAACCGCGCGATCGGCCTGATGACCCAGCACCTGGATCATCTGGAGGCGAAATTGCTCACGCTCAACTGACGCTCGCCACCGCGTCGGTTGCCTGCGGCATCAGGTGTCTTCTCGCGTGATCCACTTGGGCACGTTGGGCGCCTGATAACTCAACACGGCAGCCAGCAAACGCTCGACGTTCGGTTCCACGATCAGCATGTTGCGGTGCACGGGTTTTAGAAACGCTTCACTGACAACCGAGTCGAGAAACGTGGCCAGGCCGTCGTAAAAGCCGTTGATGTTCAGCAGAGCGCAAGGTTTTGCGTGCTGGCCGAGTTGCGCCCAGGTCCACACCTCAAACAACTCTTCAAACGTACCGAGGCCGCCGGGCAACGCGATAAAGCCGTCGGAAAGCTCGGCCATCAGCGCTTTGCGCTCGTGCATGGAGCTGACGATGCGCAAGTCTTTGAGGCCGGTGTGCGCCAGTTCTTTCTCGGCCAGAAACTCTGGCATTACCCCGATCACTTCACCGCCATGGGCCAGCGCGGCGTCAGCCACCGCCCCCATCAAGCCGACCGAGGCGCCACCGTAGACCAGGCCGATACCCGCCTTGGCCAGCGCCTCACCCAATTGAGCCGCCATTTGCGCATACACCGGCAATCGGCCCGCGCTAGAACCCGAGAAAATACAAAGTCGCATACACCCTCACTTGATCTGATTGTGTTGAGCACAGCCCCCATTTAACCACGCCAGGTCCCACGAGCAGAATTAGCCTACCGGCCACCTTTAAGCATTACTTCGTAGATCGATCGTACAAAGATCCAATTGTGGGAGCTGGCTTGCCTGCGATCGCGGTGGGTCGGTTCGCACATCTTTCACTCAAAGACCGCCATCGCAGGCAAGCCAGCTCCCACACGTGGCCAAGGGTGTCTGGTAAAGCGTGGCGAAACAAAAAGCCCCCGCATCTCACGATACGGGGGCTTTTGTTTTACCGCAGGATCAAGCCGATTGCAGCACCGACTGACCGCTCAACGCCAGGTCCAGCAGTTCACGGTTGGCGACTGCATACATGGCGTAGTCCGTGCCGACCGCAGCACGAATTTCCACCATCATGGCGCGCCAGCGATCAGCCATGTCCTGATGCTGCTCAAGCCACAGGGCCACGCGGGCTTCCATGTCGTGTGGCGCGTCGGCCATTTGCAGAACAGAGATGGTGATCGCGCGCTGCTGCCAGTCCACGTCATCGCGGAAGGCTTCGCGGGCCGCGGCCTGCCAGTTGTTGGCCACCGGCAGATCGCTGATCTGCTGCAAGTACCATGGCAAGTCCAGGGCGCTGCCGACGGCGAAGTAGGCCTTGGCCACTTCGGCGGCGTCATGCCCGGTCACGTCGGCGGCTTCGATGATTGGCAGCAGGGTGTACAGGTGAGTCGTACCTGCAACCATGCGCGCCAACAACTCTGGCACACCCGCTTCGGTGTAGGCCTGGTAGCGGTTCTGCCAGCCTTCACGGGTCGGGCCCTCCAGCAGTTCGTCGAGCTTGAGGCCCAGCGCTGCCAGGTGCGGACCGAAGTGCGCGGTGTCACGGCCAGCGTCCTGCTCGTTGCGACGGCTGCGCAGGAACCAACGCGTGGCACGGCGACCCAGGCGCATCAGCTCGTCCATCAGCTCCAGTTGCACGTCAGCGGAAACCTGGTGGTCCAGGGCTTCGATCTGACGGAACCAGTGCGGGAGATGGAAAATGTCACGCACGATCACGTAGGCGCCGGCCACGTTCGCCGGGCTCATGCCGGTCGACTCTTTGAGTCGCTGCACGAAGGTGATGCCCATGTGGTTGACCAGGTCGTTGGCGATCTGGGTGCTGACAATCTCGCGCTTGAGGCGATGGCGACGCATGGCTTCGCCGAACTTGGCGACCAGGCTCGGCGGGAACGCGGTCTCCATGTCACGGGTCAGGTAGTCGTCATCCGGTACCAGCGACTTGAGCAGGGCTTCCTTGAGGTCGATCTTGCTGTAGGAGATCAACACCGACAGCTCCGGACGGGTCAGGCCCTTGCCGCTGGAGGCGCGCTCGGTGAGCTGCTCCTCGGTCGGCAGGTACTCGATGGCGCGGTCCAGCTTGCCACGGCCTTCCAGGTCGCTCATCAGACGCTTGTACTCGGCAGCACGCTCGTAGGCACGGCGCGCAGCCAGGGACAGGGCCTGGGTCTGCTTGTAGTTGTTGCCCAACACCAGGTTGCCGACTTCGTCGGTCATGCTCGCCAGCAGCTGGTTGCGCTGCTTGTCGGTCATGTCACCGGCCTGCACCACTTCGTTGAGCAGGATCTTGATGTTCACTTCGTGGTCGGAGCAGTCTACGCCACCGGCGTTGTCGATGAAGTCGGTGTTGGAACCGCCGCCATTGAGGCCGAATTCCACACGGCCCAGTTGGGTCATGCCCAGGTTACCGCCCTCGCCCACCACCTTGCAGCGCAGCTCGTTGCCGTTGACACGCAACGCGTCGTTGGCCTTGTCGCCTACGTCGGCATGGCTTTCGGTGCTGGCCTTGACGTAAGTGCCGATGCCGCCGTTCCACAACAGGTCCACCGGCGCCTTGAGCAAGGCGTTCAGCAGCTCGGTCGGGGTCAGCTTGTCGGCCTGGATGTCGAAGCGCTCTTTCATCTGTGGCGAGATGGCAATGCTTTTCGCGCTGCGCGAGAAGATACCGCCGCCTTCGGACATGATGCTGGTGTCGTAGTCGGTCCAGGCAGAACGCGGCAGCTCGAACAAACGCTTGCGCTCGACGAAGCTGGTCGCCGGGTTCGGGTTGGGATCGATGAAGATGTGCAGGTGGTTGAAGGCCGCGACCAGTTGCAGCGTGTCGGACATCAGCAAGCCGTTACCGAACACGTCACCGGCCATGTCGCCGACGCCGACCACCGTGATGCTGTCTTCCTGCACGTTGATGCCGCGCTCACGGAAGTGACGCTGCACACCCACCCACGCGCCCTTGGCGGTGATGCCCATTTTCTTGTGGTCGTAACCGGCCGAACCACCGGAAGCGAACGCGTCGCCCAGCCAGAAGCCGTAGTCGATGGCGATGCCGTTGGCGATGTCGGAGAAGGTCGCAGTGCCCTTGTCCGCTGCCACGACCAGGTACGGGTCATCGTCGTCATGACGCACGACGTTGGCCGGCGGCACCAGGGCGCCGTCTTTGAGGTTGTCGGTGATGTCCAACAGGCCCGAGATGAAGATGCGGTAGCAGGCGATGCCCTCGGCCGCGATCTCGTCGCGGGTGCCGCCCAATGGCAGGCGACGTGGCAGGAAGCCGCCCTTCGCGCCCACGGGCACGATCACCGAGTTTTTCACTTGCTGGGCTTTTACCAGGCCGAGCACTTCGGTACGGAAGTCTTCTTCACGGTCGGACCAGCGCAGGCCGCCACGTGCCACGTTGCCAAAGCGCAGGTGCACGCCTTCAACGCGCGGCGAGTACACGAAGATTTCAAACTTCGGCACCGGCTTGGGCAGCTCAGGAATCGCGCGCGGGTCGAACTTGAAGCTGAAGTACGACTTGTTGTGGCCGTTGGCGTCGGTCTGGTAGAAGTTGGTCCGCAGGGTGGCCTTGATCAGGTCCAGGTAGCGACGCAGGATGCGGTCTTCGTTGAGCACCTGAACGTCGTCCAGGGCGGTGAGGATCGCTTGTTCCAGGCGTTGCTGCTTGTCTTCCAGGTCATCGGCGGTGAGCTTGCGCGCCAGGTAGAAGCGGGTCTTGAACAACCGGGTCAACTCGCGGGCGATGTCGGTGTGGTTGTTCAGGGTGCTGGCGATGTAACCCAGGTCAAAGCCCAGGCGGATCTGCTTCAAGTAACGCGCATAGGCACGCAGCAGCGCCACGTCGCGCCATGGCAGGCCGGCAGTCAGTACCAGGCGGTTGAACGCATCGTTTTCGGCATCGCCATGCACGATGTGCACAAACGCGTCCTGCAGGGTGTCGTTGAGCTGCTGGATATCGAGGTTCACGCCTTCGGCGGCGATGAACGCGAAATCGTGAATCCAGAACTCGCGGCCATTGGCATGGCGCAGGCGGTACGGGAATTCACCCAGCACGCGCAGGCCGAGGTTTTCCAGGATCGGCAGCACGTCGGACAGTGCCAGCGGCGTATCCGCGTGGTAGAGCTTGCAATGCAGTTCGCGTTGGCCGGAAACCTGGCCCAGCGGCTGGTAGAAGCTCATCACCAGCGGGTTGGCTTCGGTCAGGCTGTTCAGGTGTTGCATGTCGACCACGGCCGAATGCGCGGCAAAACGCTCGCGGTAGCCGGCCGGGAAGCCTTTCGGGAAATCCGCCAGCACGTTGGTGCCCTGGGCTTCGCCGAAGCTTTCGACCACGAGGCTGGAGTAGTCGTCCTGCCAGCTGCGGCAGGCCTGCACCACTTCTTTTTCCAGTTGCAGCGGGTCGATGTCCAGGCGGTTCTTGGGGTCAACCCGCAGAATCAGCTGGACACGGGCCAATACCGATTCAGAGAAGAAGGTCCAGAATTCGCAGTCCGAGGCTTTCAGGCGATCCATCAGCACTTGCTGGATCTTCTGACGCACTTCGGTGGAATAGATGTCGCGCGGCACGTAGGCCAGGCAGTAGCAGAAACGACCGTACGGGTCTTTGCGCAGGAACACGCGGATCTTGTTGCGTTCTTGGATCTGCACGATCGACATCACGGTGCTGAACAGCTCGTCGACCGGGGTCTGGAACAGGTCGTCACGCGGCAGCACTTCAACCACTTGAGCAAGCTCTTTGCCCAGGTGAGCCTTGGGTTGGAAACCTGAACGGCGTTCGATTTCCGCGACCTTGCGACGAATGTACGGAATCACTCGCACGCTTTCGCCGTACACCGAGGAGGTGTAGAGGCCCATGAAGCGGTGTTCCTTGATGACCTTGCCGTCAGCGTCGATCTCGCGGATCGACACGTAGTCAGGGTAAGCCGGGCGATGCACACGGCTTGGGTGCGCGGCCTTGGCGAACGACAGCACGGTCGGCTCACGCAGGTAAGCCACGGCGTAGTCTTCGATGCGCAGGTCTTCGGCGGTGAGGCCGGCGCGCAGCAGCTTGGTCAGACCGAGGAAGGAATTGGCGTCATATTCAATATGCCCGCCGTCCGCCTCGTCACGTACCACGAACTCTTCATAGCCCAGGAAGGTGAAGTGGTTGCCCACCAGCCATTCGAGGAAGTTTTTGATCTCGGCTTTTTCTTCGCCGTCGATGCTGAACTGGCTGGCGTCGATACCGGCCAGCAGGTCCTGGACCTTGGCTTTCATCGGTTCGAAATCAGCCACGGCCACGCGCACTTCGCCCAGCACCTGCTCAAGCTCTTTGCTCAGCACGTTCAGTTCGGCGGCATTGGCGCAGCGGTCGATTTCCAGGTACATCAGCGATTCTTGCTGAATGCCTTCGCCGTGGGTGCCTTTAGGCAGGATTTCCAGCAACTCGCCCTTGTTGCCACGGCGCACGCTGAGCACGGTGGTTTGCAGGGTGTGGATGCTGTAGCCACGACGGTTCAGCTCGGTACGCACCGAGTCGACCAGGAAGGGCAAGTCATGGTGCAGCACTTCGACCGCGGTGTGCGTCGATTGCCAGCCATGACGTTCGTAATCGGGGTTGTAGACCCGCACCTGCGGTTGGGTGTGATCAAAGCGCTCAAGCAGGCGCCAGGCAGACAAGGTGCAACCGGCCAGGTCGGAAAGGCGACGTTGGGTCAGTTCGTCCAGGGAAATGATGCCGAAAAATTGCTCAGCAAACAGCGCCACTTGTGGCAGTGCCTGTTCACTGATGTGCTGCGCCAGTGCCGCTTGCAGTTGATGCTGGAAGTCGGCCTTGCTGGCTGCGGTGAAGAACGCCATCTGTGGTACTCCGCTTGGGCTTGTTATTGATGGAAGCGTCGCGTGTTATCCCCTTGCGGGGAGACCGTCAGCTCTGTTCGCGGTCTACAGTAACGAATTCAGAGTGACAGGTGGGTGAAGCTGGACAAGACAATGAGGTCACATACAACTTCCATAAGATGTACACCGTGCAGGGCGACGGTACGACGGGCAGGTCAGACTCCCGGCACAGGGCACATCCGTTGCGCAGCTTAACGAGTGTAGGAAGACAGCTGCTTGCGACGCTGCGACATATTCGGTCATCGGTACGCAGGCTTGGGGTTGCGACTTGAGCAACCCGGATTTTCCCGAGGAAAAACCGCCTGTTTTCAAGCTCGCGAGTACCGAAAGTGACTGGTATTGCCCGTCAGGTCATGCACTGCGTCTGACACACGATGCAGCACAAAATTCGCCGCAATGGCACAATTGGCGCGCTGCGCCCTCACCCAGACAGGATTTCCCATGCTGCAACTGAACACTGACGCACTGATGGCCACCCCGTGCGACGACGAAGAAGACAACATGGCCATGCTCTGCTGCCACGGCAAAAACGGCGAGATGTTCATGCTCACCCGTTACCCGGATGAAGAGGAAGTAGAACTGACCTGGGATTACGAGCCGTCGACCCTGGATGGCCTGAAAGTCACCTTGAGCGACACGACGTTGCTGATTGAACTGGCCGCCGGCGATGCCGATGCGCTGGGGGGCAAGGATCAGCTGGAAATTACCCACGCCACCGCCGCGTCGGATTTGGCTGAAGTTGAGGAAACCTTGCAGAACATTCTTAAGGGCACTGGTACGTTCACCCGAATCTAAGCTGCACCAACGATCAAATGTGGGAGGGGGCTCGCCCCCGATAGCAGTCGCTCAGTCGCAGATGTGAAAACTGATCCACCGCTATCGGGGGCAAGCCCCCTCCCACATTGACCCAGCTCCCATACAAATTTCCTACAAGATTTGCCAAAAATACCCGTCACGCCGTTAGTCGCCACCCCCCTCGATGCATTAAAGTAAGCGCCCCAGGCCCGGCGCTTTTTATCAACGCCCGGTCAATCTCTCCAGGAACCGTCATCGATGGAACATCGTGAAGCGCTGCTCGCGCTGCGAACTTTTCTTTCTACGCAGATTCTCGGCCAGGAAAAACTCATTGATCGCCTGCTGATCGCCCTGCTGGCCGACGGCCACATGCTGGTCGAAGGCGCACCGGGCCTGGCCAAGACCAAGGCCATCAAAGAGTTGGCTGAAGGCATCGAAGCGCAGTTCCATCGTATCCAGTTCACCCCCGACCTGCTGCCCGCCGACATCACGGGCACCGAGATCTATCGCCCGGAAACCGGCAGTTTCGTGTTCCAGCAGGGGCCGATTTTCCACAACCTGGTGCTGGCCGACGAAATCAACCGCGCGCCGGCCAAGGTGCAGTCGGCATTGCTCGAAGCCATGGCCGAGCGCCAGGTCAGCGTGGGCCGCAGCACGTACGACCTGTCGCCGCTGTTTCTGGTAATGGCCACGCAAAACCCCATCGAGCAGGAAGGCACCTACCCGCTGCCCGAAGCCCAGCTCGACCGTTTCCTGATGCACGTCAAGATCGGCTTCCCGGACGCTGCCGTCGAACGGCGCATCCTGCAACAAGCCCGCGGCGAAGCCCTCAACGGTGAAACCAAACCCGAGCGCCGCGTCAGCCAGCAGGCGATCTTCGCGGCGCGCAAGGAAATCCTCGGCCTGTACATGGCCGACGCGGTGGAGGAATACCTGGTGCAGCTGGTCATGGCCACCCGCACCCCGGCCAAGTTCGACGCGGAGATGGCCGAGTGGATCGCCTACGGCGCCAGCCCGCGTGGCTCCATCGCCCTGGACCGCTGCGCGCGAGCCCACGCCTGGCTGGCCGGGCGCGACTTTGTGAGCCCGGAAGACATCCAGGCGGTGCTGTTCGACGTGCTGCGCCATCGCATCATCCTGTCGTTCGAAGCGGAAGCGGCCGGCATCGACCAGGACCGTGTGGTGCAACGCATTCTCGACGTCGTTGCCGTCGCTTGAACCCCATGAATGCAAGCGATGGCATCCGCGTCACACTCAGCGAATTGATTGAGATGCGCCACCGCGTGCGCGAAGTGCAGCTGTTTTCCACGCCGAGCCAGCGCAGCCCGCTGATCGGCCTGCACCATTCCAAACTGCGTGGGCGTGGCGTCGACTTCGACCAGGTGCGCGTGTACCAGGCCGGCGACGACGTGCGCACCATCGACTGGCGCGTCACGGCGCGCACTCAGGAGCCGCACACCAAACTGTTCCACGAAGAGCGCGAACGCCCGATTTTCATCATGGTTGAGCAAAGTTGCCGGCTGTTTTTCGGCTCTGGCCAAATGTTCAAGTCAGTGCTCGCCGCGCAAGCCGCCAGCCTGATTGGCTGGGCAGCGCTGGGCCATAACGACCGCGTCGGAGGGCTGGTGTTTGGCGACAACGAACACTACGAAATCAAACCCCGGCGCAGCAAACAAAGCTTGTTGCAACTGCTCAACCGCCTGGTGCGCGTCAACCAGAGCCTCAACACCGAGAGCCGTCCCGAAGCCGACGCGCTGGGCATGGCGCTGCGCCGTGGCCGCGAAGTGCTGCGCCCAGGCAGCCTGGTGATTGTGATCTGCGACGAGCGCGCGCTGACCGAAGGCGCAGAGCAACAACTCAGCCTGCTGTCTCGGCACTGCGACCTGCTGCTGTTGCCGATTTCAGACCCGCTGGACCACGCCCTGCCCGCCGCCGGGCTCTTACGTTTTGCCGAGCGAGGCGCACAACTGGAACTCGACACGCTGAACTTCGATTTGCGCCAGGCCTACAAAGCCCAGGCCGAAGCCCGCATCGCGCGTTGGGAGTTGCTGGCGCAAAAGCTGCGAATCCTGCTGATGCCATTGAGCACACAAAGCGAAATGGTCGAGCAACTGCGCGAATACCTCAACCCGCAACGCCCGGTTAAAAAGCAATGAGCAGCCTCGACCAACTACAACCCTTGATCGCCCCGCCGGCGATCGGTTTCTGGCCGCCTGCGCCAGGGTGGTGGCTGTTGCTGCTGGTGATTGCGCTGCTCGGCTGGGGGCTGTGGTCGCTGCGCCGTTTGCTGCCCAAGCGCCGCCCGGTAGCCCGCGCCGAACAACCGCTGGACCCACTGCGCATCGCCGCCCTCGCCGAGCTGGCGTTGATGCCCAAACCCTACGACGGCGCGCCCGCCGGTGCCTGGCTGCAGCAACTCAACGGCCTGCTCAAGCGCCTGTGCCGCAACGATTACCCTTACAGCCAGAGCCACACCCTCAATGGCCGCAAATGGCTGGCGTTCCTCGACAACCGCTGCCCGGCTGCCGGCCTCACGCGCTGGATGGTGCTGGTGGAAGGCGCTTACAAACCCGAATGCAAACTCGACGACAAGGCCATCGCCGGCCTGACCCAAGCCGTCGACACCTGGATTCGCAAACATGTTTGAGTTCGCCTGGCCGTGGATCTTCGCCCTGTTGCCATTGCCCTGGTTGATGCGACTGGTCTTGCCGGTGGCCGACAGCGGTGAGCCGGCGTTAAAGGTCAGCTACCTCGCCGACCTCGAAGGCCTGGCCCGCCGCCGCGCACGCGTCAACCTGCCCGGCTGGCGCCAACAGGCGCCGTTTGTGGTGATGTGGTTGCTGCTGTTGACCGCCGCCGCGCGCCCGGAATGGCTCGGCGAGCCGCTGCCGATTGCCGCCAGCGGCCGCGACCTGCTGGTGGCGGTGGACGTGTCCGGCTCGATGGACTTCCCCGACATGCACTGGCAGGACGAGGACGTCAGCCGCTTGAGCCTGGTGCAACACTTGCTCGGCGACTTCCTTGAAAGCCGTGAAGGCGACCGCGTCGGCCTGATCCTGTTTGGCAGCCAGGCCTACCTGCAAGCGCCGCTGACCTTTGACCGGCGTACCGTGCGCGCCTGGCTCGACGAAGCGCGCATCGGCATCGCCGGCAAGAACACCGCCATCGGCGACGCGATCGGTCTGGCCCTGAAACGCCTGCGCCAGCGCCCGGCGCAAAGCCGCGTGCTGATTCTGGTCACCGACGGCGCCAATAACGCCGGGCAGATCGACCCGCTGACCGCCGCGCGCCTGGCCGCTGAAGAAGGCGTGAAGATTTACCCGATCGGCATCGGCGCCGATCCGGCGCAAACCGGTTCCCTGGGCATTCTGGGCGTCAACCCGAGCCTGGACCTAGACGAACCCGCGTTGAAGGCCATCGCCGACGCCACCGGTGGCCGCTATTTCCGCGCCCGCGACGGCGACGAGTTGCTCAAGATCAAGCAAACCCTCGACCAGCTTGAGCCCGTTGCCCAGCAACCGACCCAGGCACGTCCGGCCCTGGCGCTGTACAGCGCGCCGTTGGCCCTTGCGCTGGTTCTGAGCCTGTTGCTGGTGATCCAGGAACGCTGGCCCAACAACGCGCTGCAACGCGCCTGGCATAAACTCTCGACCAAGGGCAATTTCCTGCAACAGCACCCAGAATGGCGCCAGCGCCTCAAACGCCTGCGTTTGCGGAGGCGTCGATGATCGACCTCTGGCCGCACTGGTTCCGCCCTTGGTGTGTAGTGCTGTTGCCGTTGCTCGGCTGGCTGCTGTGGCAGCTGTGGCATCGGCAAAAGCGCGCCGGGCGCTGGCAGATCATCTTGCCGCCGGCGTTTCATGCGGTGCTGCTCAGTGGCGGCAATGGCCGCGAGAGCAAATCACCGTGGGTGGTGCTGGGCATCGCCTGGCTGCTGGCCGTGTTGGCGTTGCTCGGCCCCAGCTGGCAACGGGTTGAACAGTCCAGCCAGAAACCCGCCGACCCGCTGGTGGTGCTGCTGGAATTGACCCCGGAAATGCTTGCCACCGACAGCCCGCCCAATCGCCTCGAACAAGCTCGGCGCAAACTGTATGACTTGCTGCAGGCACGCGCCGATGCACCGACTGCCATCGTCGTGTATGCCGGCAGCGCCCACACGCTGGTGCCGCTGTCGGATGACTTGGCCACCAGCCGCAACCTGCTCGAAGCCCTGCGCCCCTCGATCATGCCCGAGCCCGGCCATCGCGCCGACCTCGCCGTGGAGAAGGCCCTGGGCTTGCTCAAGCAAGGCGGTCTGGGCCAAGGGCGCCTGTTGTTGGTGGGCTCATCGCTGTCCAAGCAGGAGCGCCAAGGCATTCGGCTGCAGCTGCAAGGGGCCCAGGCGCCGAGCTTGTCGATCCTCGGCATCGGCAGCCGCGAAGGCACGCCGGTGACCCAGGAAAGCGGCGAGTTCCTCAAGGACGACCAGGGCGCGATTCTGGTGCCGCGCCTCGACAGCCCGACCCTCAAGGCGTTTGCCAGCGAAATGGGCGGCCGCTACCGCGCCGCGCGCCTGGACGACAAGGACCTGCGCCAACTCAACTTGCTCGATGGCCCGCAGAACCTGCGCAACGACGGCCAACTGCTGCACCTCGATGCCTGGGCCGACCAGGGTTATTGGCTGCTGCTGCCACTGTTGCTGCTCGCGGCCTGCGCCGGGCGCCGCGGCTGGCTGTTCTGCCTGCCGTTGCTGTTAATGGGCGCGCCGCAGCCCAGCTATGCCTTCGATTTCCAGGACCTGTGGCTGCGTCCCGACCAACAGGGCCAGTACCTGCTGAAGAAAAAACGCCCGGCCGAAGCCGCCGAACACTTCGAAAACCCGCAATGGCAGGGCGTTGCCTTGTACGAGGCGGGAAATTACGCCGAGGCGATCAAGCGTTTTGCGCTGAGCAATGACGCCTATTCCCACTACAACCGCGGCAATGCCCTGGCCAAGTCCGGCGAACTGGAAGCCGCGATTGATGCCTACGAACAGGCGCTGGAAGCCCAACCCGACCTGCAACCGGCGTTGAAAAACAAAGCGCTGGTCGAAACCCTGATTCAGGAAAAGGCCCAGCCCGAGCCCGCCAAGCCGGCAAAAAAGGAAGATGACGAAACCACCCAACCCGGCCAAACTGCGCAACCGGGCACTAGCGGGCAAAGTGCCACGAGTGGCGAACAATCGCCCCAAGGTCAGGGCGAGGCCGGCACCGGCGATACCCAGACCGGCGGCACGCCCAAAGCTGGCGGCAACGACGTACCGGGCAGCGAACTGGGTGATGAACACACCACCACCCCGCCGCTGCGCCCCGCCGATGCCAACATCGACGGTGAACATCGCCAGGCCCTGGAGCAATGGTTGCGGGAGATCCCGGACAACCCCGGCGAACTGCTGCGGCGCAAATTCTGGTACGAACAGCAACAACATCAGGACAAGACTCGATGAGCCGCCGCACCACCCTTCTGCTCCTGCTCGCGTTTACGGCAGGCCACGCCCAGGCGGCAAACCTGGTCGCCAGCGTCGACCGCAGCCGCCTCAATTCCGGGGAAACGGTGGAACTGACGGTCGAGTCCAGCGACGTCACCCAATTCGGCAAGCCGGACCTGGCGCCGCTGGATGCGCAGTTTGAAGTCAGCGGCACCCGCCAGATCAACCAACTGACCACCCTGGGCGGCGACAATCACGCCACCACGCGCTGGATCATCACCCTGCTGCCCAAGGAAAACGGCACCGTGGTGATTCCGCCGCTGCAAGTGGGCGAACTCAAGACCCAGCCGATCAGCCTGCAGGTGGTCGAAACCGCGAGCCAGAACACCAGCGCCGAACTGGCTCCGGTGTTCATCGAGGCCAACCTCGACCAGAGCAGCGTGTACGTCCAGGCCCAGGCGCTGCTGACCGTGCGCGTGTACCACTCGGTGTCGCTGTACGACGACAGCAGCCTCACGCCATTGCAGATTCCCGATGCGCGCATCGAGCAATTGGGCGAGTCGCGCACCTATGAAAAAGTCATCAACAGCATTCGCCATGGCGTGATCGAAACCCGCTATGCGATCTACCCGCAACACAGCGGCGCCTTGGTGATTCCAGGGCAGACCTTCAGCGCCACGCTGGTGGAATCGCGCCCGCCGCAGGAAAACACGCTGCAGGGCACCAAGCCGGGCAAGCTGATTCACGTCAGCTCAGCCGAAATTGCGCTGACGGTCAAACCCAAGCCGGCGCTGTACCCGGCCGACGCGCCGTGGATACCGGCCCGCAGCCTCAGCCTGACGCAAGCCTGGAACCCAGAGCCTGAGCACGTACAAGTCGGCGACTCGCTGACCCGCAGCCTCACGGTCAAGGCCGAAGGGTTGTCCAGCGCACAGCTGCCGGCCCTGCCCAGTACCGACATCAATGGCCTGCGCCGCTACCCCGACCAGCCGGTGCTGGGCAATCAGAACAACGACCACGGCCTGACCGCCAGCCGCGAAGACCGCGAAGCCCTGGTGCCGACCCGCGCCGGCGCCATCGAACTGCCTGCCGTCGAGGTGGTGTGGTGGAACACCCACGAAGACCACCTCGAACGCACCAGCCTGCCTGCCCGCACGCTGCAGGTGGCGACCAACCCGAGCCTGGTGGTCGACACCCCCGCCACGCCGACCGTGATCACCGCACCAGACGATGACCGCCTGTGGCTGTGGCAGCTCAGCACGTTGATCTTTGCCTGCACCACGCTGCTGGGCTTCGGCCTGTGGTGGCGTGCGCGTCGGCAACCGGCCGTGCAACGCGCCGCTCAAACGGGCCCGAGCCCGCGCTCACTGCTCGACGACCTCAAGCGCGCCACCCAGGCCAACGACCCACAGGCCACGCGTCAGGCGCTGGATGCCTGGGCGCGGCAACAGCCGGAGACCTTGGCCGACATGGCGGCGCGGTTTGTGCCGTTGTCGGATGCGCTGGACGGGTTGAATGGCGCGCTCTACAGCGAAAGTGGTCATTTCTGGTTGGGTGAAGACCTTTGGCGTGCGGTCAAGGCCATCCCGGTCGCCGAGCGAGAGCAAGACCCGGCGACGGATAGCACCAGCTTGCCGCCGTTGTATCCCAAGTAGGCCCTGGGTGTGCGGTGTATTTACCCATGCTGTTTGGACGGTGGTTGGCGCGGGGTCGCTGGGTGTATATCCGTTATTTGGGTGATGGCGGGTATTGGTTCCGCTCTTACAGCGGGTCACTTTTGAAAAGAGCCCAAAAGTAACCAAAAGGCTCTTGCCCCACCACTCGGCACCTCGCCTAGGCTCGGTGTGCCCTCACTCCGGCTTGAATCCGTGGGCCGCCGCGACGGGCCATCCATGGCCCAACGCGGCTAACCCGGCGTCCTGCCGGGTTACCCACGGATTCAAGCCTGCGTGAGGCCAGCGTGGTTTAACGGGGCGCCTAAGATCAAAGTCAAAAGCAGATCAAGGTCAAAAGCAGAGCACGGCGGCCTAGTAGCCGACCTGAGTGGTTAGATCAAAAGCAAAGCGAGGCGGCCTAACAGCCGACCTGATCCTCGAAGCTGAACTCAATCGAATGTGGGAGCTGGCTTGCCTGCGATGGCATCAACTGGTTATGCCTGATACACCGAGGTGCCTGCATCGCAGGCAAGCCAGCTCCCACAGAAAAGCAAAGCAGTGCGGTGGTGGAGGCTGAACTCGGTCAAATTGTGGGAGCGGGCTTGCTCGCGAAGGCGGTGGGCCAGTCAGCTTATGTGTCACTGACACACCGCATTCGCGGGCAAGCCCGCTCCCACATTTGGATCTCAGTGGATCAGATGGATCATGTGTCGCTGTGCTTTTGATCTGCTTTTGCTTCTACCACTCAGGTCGGCTGTCAGGCCGCCGTGCTCTGCTTTTGATCTTGCTTTTGATCTGACAGGCCCCGTTAACCACGCTGGCCGAACGCAGGCTTGAATCCGTGGATAACCCGGCAGGACGCCGGGTTAGCCGTGTTGGGCCATGGATGGCCCATCGCGGCGGCCCACGGATTCAAGCCGGAGTGAGGGAATGCCGAGCCTAGGCGAGGCACCGAGTGGTGGGGCACAGACCTTTTGGTTACTTTTGGGGCGTTTGCCAAAAGTGACCCGCTGTAAGAGCGGAACCGCCAGCCGCCGTGACCGCAGCAACGGATATGTACTCCCCCACCCCCGCCCCCACGGTAGATCAGTGCCGCCTGATCGACACGCATTGTTAAAGGCCAGCAATCCACATCCCTTTAATTTGCGGGAAGTTTCCTAGACAATCCTTCGGCCTTGCGCCTGCTCACCTCACTGGCTAGCCTTCGCTCCGTCGCTGCATATCAGCGATCGGGTGTGGAAACCTGTGAACGAGTAGGCGTCATGATCGTATGAAAACGCTCAATGGCGGCTGTACGCGGGCAGACTTCGGTCTGGCCGAGTCCTACTACTCGGTTTTCCACCCCGCGTATGGCTGCCACCCAATTCGTCGTGTGGAAACGGCACAGGGTGGCTCCCCAATCTAGTAGGAGCTTATTCATGAACAAAATCGTCCCCGACCCACCCCGCGAAATTTTTGAACGTGCCCTGCGCCATTACTTGCAACCCGACTCACTGCCGTCCTTCGTCGCCCATCACGACCTCAGCTTCGAAGACGCCCTGGCCCAAATCTGCGACCTGCTGCGCTGCGCCGCCGCCACCGCGGCCGGCACCACGCAAACGCTGCTCGGCCATGAACGCGACATGGCGAGCGCTACCGAACACCTGATCAACAACGCCAAAACCTTGGCCGACCGCGCGCTGAACTGCCTGCACGCCGCATAACCCCTGCGGGCGCTGGCGTGCCTGCGATACAGGCACCTCGGTCTTTCAGTCAAACCGAGGCGATACCATCGCAGGCAAGCCAGCTCCCACAGTTGATCTGGGCCAGCCGCGGGCACCGAACCTGCTTTTACAGGTAAACTCCCCTCCTTTTCATCTTCTCCCCGGAGTTCGCCTTGCGTCTGTTCCACACCTCCGACTGGCACCTCGGCCAAAACCTGCATGGCCAGGAACGCGACTTCGAACACGCCTGTTTCCTCGAGTGGCTGCTGGGCCAATTAAAAGCCGAGCAGCCCGATGTGCTGCTGATCGCCGGCGATATCTTCGACACGGTCAACCCGCCGCTCAAGGCCCAGGAGCGGCTGTACGACTTCATCATCAGCGCCCACGAACACAACCCGAAACTCACGATTGTGATGATCGCCGGCAACCACGACTCCGGCTCGCGCATCGAATTGCCCGCGCCGTTGATGCGCCGCCTGCGCACGCATGCCTTGGGCCGCGTGCTGTGGCTGGATGACGGCCAACTGGATGCCGAGCGCCTGCTGATCCCGCTGCCTGACGCCAAAGGCAAGATCGCCGCCTGGTGCCTGGCGCTGCCGTTTTTGCGCCCGGCGGAAGTCACCGGTGCGCACTTGGGCGACGACTACCTGCGCGGCATCGGCCAGGTGCATGAATGGCTGATTGCCGCCGCCAATGCCAAACGCAAAAAAGGCCAAGCGCTGATTGCCATCAGCCATGCGCATATGGCCGGTGGTTCGGTGTCGGAAGACTCCGAGCGCAGCCTGATCATCGGCAATGCCGAGGCGCTGCCCGCCAGCCTGTTCGATGCCAGCGTGAGCTATGTGGCCCTGGGCCATTTGCACAAGCCGCAAAAGGTGAACGGCGAAGAACGCATTCGCTACAGCGGCTCGCCGATTCCCCTGTCGTTTTCCGAAATCGGCTACAAGCATCAAATTCTCGATGTGATCTTCCAGGGCCAACGCCTGGTCAGCGTCGAGCCGCGCCTGATTCCGCGTTCGGTCAACCTGCAACGCCTGGACGCTGCGCCGTTGGCGGAGATCCTCAAGCAACTGGCGGATCTGCCCGACATCGACCTGCTCGCCGAGACCCAACGCCACCCGTGGCTGGAAGTGCGGGTGCGCCTGGACGAGCCGCAACCGGACCTGCGCCAGCAAATCGAAACCGCCCTGCAAGGCAAGGCCGTGCGCCTGGTGCGCATCGCCGCCGAATATGCCGGCAAGCGCGGCAGCGACGCCACCGACGACGAGCGCCTGGTCGAACTCGACCAGCTCACGCCCCAGGAGCTGTTCAGCCGCGCCTGGCAGGACAACTACGGCAGTGAAGTGGATGAACAGACCTTGAAGGATTTCGCCGTGCTGCTCCAGGAAGTGCAACAGGCGGGTGAACAGCCATGAAGATTCTTGCCATCCGCCTGAAAAACCTTGCCTCACTGGCCGGCCCGTTTGAAATCGACTTTACCGCCGAGCCTCTGGCCAGCGCCGGGTTGTTTGCCATCACCGGGCCGACCGGCGCGGGCAAAAGTACCTTGCTCGATGCCTTGTGCCTGGCGCTGTTTGGCGCGGTGCCGCGCCTGGGCGATACCGGCCAGGCCAAGATGCCGGATGCCGACAGCGACATTTCCATCGGCGACCCACGCACCCTGCTGCGCCGCGGCACCAGCGGCGGTTATGCCGAGGTGGACTTTGTCGGCGTCAGCGGCCGTCGCTACCGTGCACGCTGGGAAGCCAACCGCGCCCGCGACAAGGCCAGCGGCAAGTTGCAGAACAGCCGGCAAAGCCTGATCGACCTGGACAGCGACCAACTGCTGGCCAGCCAGAAGACCGAATACAAGACCCAGCTGGAACTGGCCCTAGGCCTGAATTTCGAGCAGTTCACCCGCGCGGTGCTGCTGGCGCAAAGTGAATTCAGCGCGTTCCTCAAGGCCAACGACAATGAGCGCAGCGAACTGCTGGAAAAGCTCACCGACACCGCGCTCTACACCCAGCTTGGCCGCCGCGCCTTCGACAAGGCCAAGGACGCCAAGGACGCGCACAAACAACTGCAAGACCAGGCCACCGGCGTGGTGCCATTGGCCGCCGAGGCCCGCGCCGAACTGGATCAACAGCTCGCCACGGCGCAGCAGCAGCTCAAGACCCAGCAGGCCCAGCTCAAGCAGTTGGAGTTGCAGCACACCTGGCTCAAGGAGTTGCGCGAATGGCAGGAGCGCCAACAGAGCGCGACTGAGCAACTGCAACGCGCGCAGGCCGATTGGGATGGCCAAGGCCAGCAACGCCAGGACCTGAGCCGCCTCGAGCACTTGGCGCCACAACGCCATCAGTTTGCTCGACAGGCTGAACTCGGCACGTTGTTGACGCCGCTCGCCGCGCAGATTCAGCAACACAGCGAGCAGCAAACCGCGTTGCACACGCGTCAGGAGCAGGCGCAAGCCCAGCAAGCGGCGGCCCAGGCGGCACTGGCGGAGGCGCTGAAGCACCAGGCCGACGCCGTGCCCTTGTTGCGCCAGGCCTTTGAAGCACAAAGCACCCTCGCCCACTTGACCAAGGACCTGGCCAAACGCACCGAGGACCAACAGCAACACGAAGTCGCCTGCACCCAAGGCCAGACCTTGTTGAAGGGCTTGCAGGACAAGCACACCCACGTTGCCGAACGCCTGCAACGCTTGGCTGCCGAGCTGGAGCGCAGCGCCGCCCTGGCGCCGCTGAGCGATGCCTGGAGCGCTTACCGCGACCGTCTGCAACAGCTGATGCTGATCGGCAATCGCTTGAACAAAGGCCAGAGCGAACTGCCGCAGCTGGAACAACGCGCTACCACCGCCGCCGAAAAGTTCGCTCAGCAGCGTGACGCGTTGGACCTGTTGTATCAGGAAGCCGGCGCCGAGCCACACGCGGTCGCCGAGCAGATCCAGCTACTGGCGAGCCTGCTGCAGGACAACCGCAAGCAGCAACGCGCTTTTGAAGACCTGACGCGCCTGTGGGACAACCAGCAGCAGCTGGATCAACAGGCCGCCAGCCTGACGCAGAAACTTGCGGACGCGCAGCAACAGCGCGAACAACTGAACCAGACCGGTCTGCAAACCAAGGCCGAGCTGGCCGTCGCCGAACAAACCTTGACGGTGACCAAGCAACTGCTCGAACGTCAACGCCTGGCCCGCAGCGCCAGCGTCGAGGAATTGCGCGAGCAGTTGCAGGACGACCAGCCCTGCCCGGTGTGCGGCAGTCATGAGCACCCCTATCACCAGCCCGAAGCCTTGCTGCAAAGCCTCGGCCGCCATGATGAGAACGAAGAAGCCACGGCGCAGAAAGCCGTCGACGTGCTCAAGGAAAAACTCACCGAGCTGCGCGGCGAAGTGGGCGGTTTGATCGCGCAACAAAAGGAGTTCCTGCAACAGCAGGAGCAACTGGCGACGCAGCAACACGCGCTCAAACCCAGCCTGGATGCACACCCGCTGTCGGCCTCGCTGTTCAACCAGGACGCCACCAAGCGCAGCACCTGGCTGGCCCAGCAACTGGCGCAGCTGACGCAAAGCATCACCCAGGACGAACAACGCCAGGGCGCCCTGCTCAACCTGCAACAAAATGCCGGGCGTTTGCAGCAGCAGTTGCAAGCCGCCCAGGATGCGAGCCAGCAAGCCCGGCAGTTGCTGGTGGACCAGCAACGCGAGCTCTCCAACGACCGCGAACGTCTCGACGAAGAGCTGCATGCCTTCGCCAGCCTGCTGCCCGCCGAAACCCTCGAAGGCTTGCGCCGCGAACCGGCCGCGACCTTTATGCAGCTCGACCAGCAGGTCAGCCAGCGTCTGGAGCAGCTGGGCCATCAGCGCGATGAACTGGCCGAGCAGCAGGAACGTCAACAGGCCATCGAGAAAGAACAGACCCATCAGCAGCATCGCCAGCAGCAACTGGACGTCTTGCATCAGCACGTCACCGAGTTGTCCGCGCAGCGACAGGCCGCGCAGGAGCAACTCACGGCGCTGCTGGGCGATCACGCCAGCGCTGAACAGTGGCAGCAGCAACTGGATCAGGCGGTGGCGCAGGCACGTCAGCGCGAAACCGACGCCAATCAACAGTTGCAAGACCTGCGTAATGCGCTTATTCAACTGGCTGCCGACCTCAAGGCGCAGCAGGAACGCCAACAGGCGCTGACTGCTGAGCAGCACAGCCTCGACGAACGCCTGGGCGAATGGCGGGCGCTGCACCCCGAGTTGGATGACGTCGGGCTTGCGCGCTTGCTGGCCTTTGATGACAGCCAGATCAGCGCGCTGCGCCAGCAGGTGCAACACAGCGAAAAAGCCGTCGAACAAGCCAAGGTGCTGTTGCACGAACGCGAGCAACGCCTCGCCGAGCATCAGGCCTTGCACAACGGCAACCTGGACGCCGAGCAACTCGATAGCAGCCTGGCCACGCTCAACCAGCAATTGGCCGAGGGCGAAAAACACTGCGCCGAGTTGCGCGCGCGCCAGGCCGAAGACCAGCGCCGCCAGGACGCCAACCACGCGCTGGCCGAACAGATCACCCAGGCTTATGAAGAATGGCAACGCTGGGCGCGCCTGAATGCGCTGATCGGTTCGGCCACCGGCGACACGTTCCGCAAGATCGCCCAAGCCTACAACCTGGACTTGCTCGTGCATCACGCCAACGTGCAACTGCGCCAGCTGGTGCGCCGCTACCGCCTCAAACGCGGTGGCAGCATGCTCGGGCTGTTGGTGATGGACACGGAAATGGGCGATGAACTGCGCTCGGTGCACTCGTTGTCCGGGGGCGAAACCTTCCTGGTGTCGCTGGCGCTGGCGTTGGGCCTGGCGTCGATGGCGTCCAGCACGTTGAAGATCGAGTCGCTGTTTATCGACGAAGGTTTTGGCAGCCTTGATCCGGAGTCACTGCAATTGGCGATGGACGCCCTGGACGGTCTGCAGGCCCAGGGCCGCAAGGTGGCGGTGATTTCACACGTACAGGAAATGCACGAGCGCATTCCGGTGCAGATCCAGGTCAAGCGTCAGGGCAATGGCTTGAGCACGCTGGAGGTCAAGTGAGCGAGGCGCTGCTGTATTCGTTCCGGCGCTGCCCGTATGCGATGCGCGCGCGAATGGCGTTGCGCTACGCGGGCGTGCCCGTGCAGATCGTCGAGGTGAGCCTGAAAGCCAAGCCGGCCGACATGCTCGCGCTGTCGCCCAAGGGCACGGTGCCGGTGCTGAGTGTGGACGGCCGGGTGATTGAGGAAAGCCTGGAGATCATGCATTGGGCCCTGGCGCAGCACGACCCTGATGACTGGTTGCTCAAGGGCGACCCGCGGGTGCTGGACCTGATCGCCGAGAACGACCAGGCTTTCAAACATCACTTGAATCGATACAAGTACGCCGAGCGCTACCCGGAGCAGCCGATGGAACATTATCGGGCCGAGGGTGAGGTGTTTTTGCACAAGCTGGAAGGTTTGCTGGCGGGGAATGAATACTTGTTGGCCGACCATTTGAGCCTGGCCGATGTGGCACTGGCGCCGTTTGTGCGTCAGTTCGCGCATGTGGATCGCGAGTGGTTTGCCGGCACGGAGTATCACCGGTTGCAGGCTTGGCTGCAGCGTTTTCTGGAATCACCGCTGTTTGTAGCGGTAATGGCAAAACCCTGAACCCAACACAATCACCTGTGGGAGCTGGCTTGCCTGCTCCCACAGGTGACCGTCGCTCAGCTCACGCTCAGTGCTGGGTCTTGTGATCCAGTGCGGCGTAGAAGTTGGCGCTTTGCTGCAGGTATTTCTGGGTGTAGGCGCTGGTGCTGGATTTTTTGCCGGAAACTTCCACGCTGGCGGCGGCAGGCAATGCCACGGTGGCGGAAACAGCGGAAGCGGCGATGATGGAGAAGAGGTTCAAGTTCATGTGGGTAACCCTTGTGTTCGTTGGTTTAGGTGGCCGGTAGAGGCCTTGGAACCCAACTTACGCCCGAGGGCTGAACCTTGGTAATGTTTTGAAACAGTAGCCGCTATTAATAGAATTAATACACCGAGTCAGGCCCCGCATAGCGGGGCCTGTGGCTTATTGACGCACCAGGAACTTCAGGTCACTGGGCGCATCGATCGGCAATTTCTGCACGGTTTTACCCAGCAGGCCGGTCTTGGGGTCGCGTTCGACGACCACGATTTCGTTGCTTTTCTGGTTGGCGATCAGCAAAAACTTGCCGCTCGGGTCCAGGCTGAACTCCCGCGGGTGGTCGCCTTCCACGGAACGGCGCTGCAGTTCCTTGAGGTGCGCGGTGGCCGGGTCGATGCTGAACACCAGCATCTGGTTGGCGGTGCCGCGGTTGCTCACGTACAGGAATTTGCCGTCGCTGGAGGCGTGCAGCGCCGCGCCGGCCTTGTCGGCCACCGGCTGCCCGGCAGCAAAGTCCACCAGTTGGGTCTGGCTGAGCTTGCCGTCGTTGTAATCGAACACGGCAACCTGGGCGCTCATCTCGGTGGTCAGCCAGGCATGCTTGCCATCCGCGCTGAACAGCAAGTGACGCGGGCCGCTGCCCGGTGGCATTGGCACGGCGGCAGGGTTGGCCGGGGTCAGCGGCAGTTCAGGGTTGGCCTTGGGGTCGTAGTGATAGGCAAACACCTTGTCGGCCCCCAGGTCCTGAACGAACACGTATTTGCCGTCCGGCGATGACACCACCGAATGCACATGGTTGGAGGCCTGGCGCTCCGGGTTTACCCGGCTGGAGGGATGCCCGCTCAGTTGCACCGGCGCCGACAGCTTGCCAGCGGCGTCAACCGGCAGCACCGCGAGGCTGCCACCCGGATCTTCGAGTACCGAATAGTTGGCAACGAACAGGTAACGTCCATCAGCGGCGAGGCTGGAATGGGTGGGTTCATTGCCCAGGCTCTGCACCTGGTTGATCAGGGTCAACTGATGGTTCTGCGGGTCAATGCTGTAGCTGCTGACCCGGCCAACCGGGTCTTTCTGGCCCGGGCCGTTCTCGTTGACCACGAACAAATGCTTCTGGTCTTTGGAGATCGTCAGCCACGACGGGTTGGCTGCCTTCGCGGCCAGTACCGGCTTGCCGCTGAATTGACCGGTACGGCTGTCAAACTGCAGGCGGTAGATACCCTCGCTGGTACCGGCGGTATAGCTGCCCACCAGCAGTTCATAGGTGTCTGCCGGTGCGGCTTGCACCGACATGGCACCGACACTGCCCGCCATCAGCAGGGGCCAGAATTTACGCATCATCATCCGCTTCATCCTCGTCGTTATTGTTGCCGGTGAACGCGCTCATGCAGATCAGGCGGTGCTCGCCCGAATCACCGGTAAGGGTCCAGCTTTGCAAGGTGTCATCGAAGGTGGCGGCCTGCACCTGCTCCAGGCTGAAACGCCAGCGTTTTTCAGCACGGCCGTCCATGGCGGTGATCAGCAAGGCCTGTTCATCAAAGGTGAAATCAAAGGCATGCAGCCCGTCGATTTCAAGCATGTCGGAAGTCTTCAGGACGGCAGGCAAATTATCGGTCATCACAGTCTTTCATCAGGTTCAAAGCGCTAATGATAGGCCAGTTTGCTGCCCGCACCTAAAGCCATAACGGGCTACCGCCTCCGGGCGACGCAGCGCATTACTTTGCAAGGGCGCGTTTTGCTCACCTGTAAAGGAATACCCATGACAGACCCGAACACCGTCCCTGCTGCACACCCGGCCCGACAAGCGGTTGAAGCCCGGTTTCTCACTCGCCCGACACTGCGCTCAGTCACCGCGCAGTTGCTGGCCGACCACTTGAAGGAAAAATACCCGCCGCTGAGCTATCCGCTTGCGGACCTGCGCCTGGCCATACCCCGTGACGGCGGCGGACGCAGCCTGTTCCCGCTGCTGGAGGTGGCGCTCAGTCACCTGGCCGATGGCAGCTTTCCCGATGTGTCCATGCGCTACGGCCTGGACTGTTACCTGGGCGACGCCACGGGTACCCGGCTGACCTTTGAAGCCAATGGCCGGCACGACTACGACCTGGCAGTGATCGAAGCCGTTATCAGAGAATTGCCGCTGATTCTGAGCATCGCCTTTCAAGACGCCCTGGCTGCCTACTGGAGCCAGGACACGGATGCCGGCGGCAGCCGCTGGCAGTGGCTGGCCCACGTGCTGCAAGGCGCGCTGCTCGACTCGGCCATTCGCCAGCCAGGGAACCTGGCACCGCAGCTCGATACCCTCGTCACACTGGCCCGCTACCCCGACCGCCGTACGCGCGCCCAGCGCCCCTGGCCGCAAAAGGCCGTGCGCGCCTATACCCTGGAAACCGTTCTGGAGCAGGCAGGCAGCCGACTCACCCTGCAAGCCAGCGATGTGCTGGTGGTCGCCCCTGCGCAGGTGTTGCTGTGCCGCGTATCGGGGCAGATCGAGGCGTACGCCGACCTCGATGCCTTCGGTCAGGCTTGGGGAATGCACCTGCAGCAGCGTTTTCGCGCGCAGCGGATGACCTGGAAGCAGTACGAGCCCGACGGCAATATTTTCGAGGTACAAGCCGCGCTCATACTCGAGGGGCAGCTGGACACTCTCGCGGCCATTGAGCTCCCGGCCGGGTCCAGCGTGCAGGCCCTGGAGCTGCGGTTTGCTGGCGCTACAAACCCGGCGCAGGTCTTCAGCCACTCGACCACCACACCGCTGGCAACCCTGAATTCGATTCGCGCAGCCCTGCCCGCCTGGCTGCAGCACGCCGGCGCGGCCGAGCGCCTTGCCTACCGTCAGTGCCTGCTTGAACAGGCCGCAATCCGCCGCTTGACCCTTGGCGATTCAGACGTCGACAGCCTGGAAACCCTGCGCAGCTATGCAACCGAACATTTGAATCAGCAACTGTGCCTGGATCGCAGCGTCGCCCTGGGTGGCCAACGTGCCTGCGACGATGCCGCTCGGTCGAGCGGCTACCACGCCGACGATTTGCAACTGACCTTTCACGTGGCGGTGGGCACTCTGGCCGGCGGTTATGTCGAGCCGGTGACCCTGAGCCTGGTCGATCTGGCCCTGAAAAACCTCTCGGGCGCGCCCAAAGGCCGTATGACACTCAGCCACCGCACCGGCCGGGTAATCGAACCCTGGCTGACAGCCGACGGCCTTCGCCAACTGGTCCAGCGTGTCGACATCGGCAAAAATTACCCTCATTACCTGCGCCAGGCGCTGCTCAGCGATACCGAGGCCGCACAAAAACGCACACGACTGTTCGAACAGCAACGGCCGGTGCAGCTGAAAACCCAAGCGCTGGAGCACAAGCTAAAAGGCGAAGCAGGCCTGACATCGCGCGGCGTTCAGTGGGTGGAGGCCGTGCTGAACCCGACCCCCACGGGGCGCCAGGTCGGCGGCGAAAGCCTCGTCATGCGGGTGCTGGCCTTGGTGCGCAAGCCCGGCGCCACGGCGGACGTGGTGCAAAACATGTTCATCATCGAGCCCCTCGATACGCAACGAGGCCCGCACCTGCTGTATCGGCCGGCCTATCGCGACTCGCTGCTGGAGTTTGCCAGTCGCGACAGCCTGCTGGCCGCCCTCGTACGGCCCGGCGCGTTGCAGGACAGCGTCTTGACCTGGTTGCCGGACTCGGCCAGGGCCATCTACAGCAACGGTGGGTTTACCCAGCCCCACTACGTGCGGGTCGGCCTGGGCTCGGAATTCGATCCGCTGCCGCGCGTGCCTGAACCGGCACAATTGGCCGCCGCGGGCGACCAGAGCAGCGACGAAATCCTCCAGGCCCTGAACAATGGCAGCCTCATGGAGTACCTGTTTGGCTGCGAGACTCAGCAACTGCTGGCGCAGGCTGAGCGCGAGTCCACGTCCAATAGCGAGAGCCGCTGGGCGTTGATCCTGGAAGGTATGCAGCTGGGCTTTAACACCCTGCTGATGGCCGTGCGCGGGCCACTGGCGGCAATCGGCTGGCTGATGCAACTGGTGCAGGGCCTCACGCACGATGTGCCAGCGCTGGAAAGTGACGACCCTCAGACGCGGGCGCTGGCGTGGGTCGACCTGCTGCAAAACATCGCCCTGCTGCTGGTGCATCAGGGCTCGCTGACGGCGGCGCCGGTGCACGCTGCACGTGAGGAAGCCTTGCCCACGCAGCCGGCGTTCCGGCGAGCAGTTTTCGGCCCGGCAAGCAGCCCGCCGGCGATCATTGAACGTGGCACGGTCGGCCTGCCTTCCGAACCGCCCGGCGGTGGCCGCACGCTGCTGGATTTCGATCATTCGCTGGCCAGTGACGCTGCATCGGCAGCGCTGCTGGAAAAACTGCGGGCATTCAGCGTGCCCTGGCCACAGCCCGCACCTGCACAGGTCCGCCTCGGGCGTCACTTGGGTTTGTACAACCTCAACGGGGTCTGGCATGCCTCGGTCGGTGGTTTGCTGTTCAGGGCCAGCATCGTTCCCGGTTTTGGCGACGTGTATATCGTGCACCCCGAAAAAATCGACCACCCCGGCATCAAGCTTTGCACCGATGGAAAAGGCCATTGGACACTGGACCGCGGCCTTAAGCTGGTAGGCGGTGGCCCCAAGCGGATGGCGGCCTTGCGCGAGGAAAACCAGCGTAGAAAAAACGAGCTGCTCGCACGCGCGCAGGCACTCGATACGCAAATAACCCCCTTGATGGCGCCCTTCCTGGCATCGATGGAGCGCATGTGGTCCGCCGCCACCGCCTTGAAAAACCAACGCAAAACCGTGCAATTGGTCTGGAATCTTCTGCAAAAAGCGCCGCCCGAGCGGCGGCCCGCCCTGTCGGCGCGGCACCAGCAGGAGACCCTGAACCACCAGCAACGACGCACCGAGTTTCAGATTCTGCTGCAGAACCTCGAAGACCAATTTGCCCAGTCCCTCCCCCCACGCCTGGAAATGGTCAAGGTGGGCCAGGAACTGGAAAAGGTCGGCGGCGCCGGCGTGCACGTGCTTGATCGGGCAAAAATCCTGGGGACCATCTGGAACCAGCAGTCGGCCATCCAGACGTTGTTGGTGGACCGGTTGAACGCCATGCGTTTTTCCAGCGCGGGCGAGCCCATGGGGCAGATGGCGCGCAGGATGTTTGTCGACAACCTGCTGGGAGACACCGCCGTCTACGACGAATACATCCGCAACACGGTTGAATCGGCCAATATCCGCGAGCACATGGCCGAGGTCGCGGCGGCCATGGAGCATACGCTCGAACAACTGGAACATGACTCGGTGGCGGGCCGTGTCATCCGCCAGGAATGCCTGACGCTGATCCAATACCCGCAGAATTTTTTCGCCAACAACCTGAGGCTCGGTGCGCTCAATTACCTCGCCGCCGCCACCCTGGCGACGGCCGACCGACGACTGCCACCCCTGGAGGAGTTTTACCTCAACCGCCTCGAACAGAGCGACCTGGCCCAAGCCCTGCAGTCTCATGTGGAAGTGCGCAGCGGTGCCGAGTACCCGCTGGCCGAGCAACGTAATGTGTATGAGACGGTCCTTGACCGGTACCGCCGTCATGAAGATGCGATTCGCGCCCTCAAGGCCCTCAACCCTGGGCGCCTGCGCCCGGAGGCCGAACGCCTGCTGAGAGGCCTTGAATTTGCCCAGGCGCTTGCGCAAAGCGAACTTGAAGCGGTGGTACGCAAGCAGGAAGAGCTGGACGTCGAGCTGCCCTTATCGAAAACCCTGCGTCCCAAAAACCCGGCCAAGCGCGTGTTCAAAACCCGCAAAAAGGCGTACTTCATCGGTGAGTTCAAGCCTGCCGATGCCCAGAACAGCCAGGAGCAGCTCACCCTCACCGACGCCTTGACCGGCGAAACCATTGCCTCGTTCAGCCGCCACGAAGACGGGTGGGCCAACACCGCCAAGTACCCGGCGGCTGCCCCGGCAGGCACAGCCCAAGGTCGCTCACTGGCAACCCTCAAAGGCCTGGCCCAGGCGCTGATCGAACAACGCAAAGGCATTGAACAGCTGATCACGGCCGAGCAGCAAAAACTCGACTCGCCGCTGACCCGTCAACATGTCGATCCGAGTGGCTGGAATGAATTGCTGATGGGCCACGCCGGAAAGCTCACGGCCTTGGCCGATGAGTTGGCACGCGACCATTTGGCGCAAAAGACCGCGGTGCAACGCCTGATCGATGAATACCGGGCACACGCCCGGGACATCGGCCGGCTGGCGCAGCGCGTGTGCAGTGAGGCGTACAAACGGCAATGGCCGACTCAGGAGAGCCTCAATTACCTGTGGGAACAAAAACAGATCGACATCAACCTGACCAGCCTGGCCGACCCGCAACGCCCGACCCTCAGCGGCGACTTCTTCACTGAGTACGCGGTGTACGACAAGGCCAAAAAACCGCCGGTGGTGTTGTGGTATGCGCACTTTCATTACGCCAACGCCGACGCCCTGCCCGCCGACTACACGCGGGCCCACCTGAAGCTGCCGGAACAGCGCAAGTACACACAGAAGGACCTGCTCAAGCAACATGTCCAGGCCGACCTTCATACCCGCACGGAACCCGGCGGCGAACCGCTGACCCACATTCTGTATGTGCTGATTACGCCGCCCGTGGATCAGTTGTTCCTGGCAATCGCGCCAATGCCACGGGCCCTTCGCTGACGCCGTGCCCTGAGCATTGCGCTGGGCCACTTCACAACCTGAGATGCCGTGGGGGCAGGGCCGGTGAACCCTTGCACCACGCCCCTCCCCGCCGTGGTGGGGGTTCTTGGGCAACAA